>JBHYFR010000111.1:0-7593 GCA_051859425.1 Oceanicaulis sp.
CGGCCAGAATCGCCAGCGGCTCGCCATAGACGGCATGCACCGACGGCGCGCCGCGGCGCAGATCCGCGCCGTCAAAGGCGGGCAGATCGTCATGGACCAGAGAGGCGCAATGCAAAAGCACCAGCGCCGCCGCCGCCGCGCTGGACAGGGCCGGGTGGGGATCGCCGCAGGCGCCCGCAACAGCCAGGCACAGCTTGGGCCGCACGCGCGCGCCGCCGGGGAAGACCGCATGCTCCAGCGCCTTGGCGAATGTGGGGGGACAGTCAGGGCCTGTGGCCCGGGCAATGGCGGCCCGCAGCTCCGCCTCGATGCGCGCCTCGGCCTCCATAAAACCCTCCCGGTCAGTTGCCCGCGTCAAGTTTTCCTGTCAGCTTGACTGTCATGAAGATTGGACACTCTTTGCGGACCTGTCAATGAGCGCGGCGCGCGGCGGCGAGCCCGTGGTGATTGTGGGCGCAGGGATGGGCGGGCTGGCCGCCGCCATAGATCTGGCCGCGCGCGGGCAGCGTGTGACGCTGATCGAACGCGCGCCATCGCCCGGCGGCAAGATGCGCACCCTGCCGGTGGGCGGTGCGGCGGTGGACGCCGGACCGACCGTCCTGACCATGCGCGGCGCGTTTGAAGACCTGTTCGCGGATGCGGGCGCCAGCCTCCACGACCATGTCAGCCTGACCCGCGCCAGCCGGCTCGCCCGCCATGCCTGGGATCGCGAGGGTCATTTTGATCTGCATGCCGACCCGGCCCATACGATTGACGCGGTGGGCCGGTTCTCCGGCGCGGTGCAGGCGCGCGAATTTGAACGCTTCCTGCGCGATGGCCGGCGTCTGTTCGCGGCGCTGGAGCCGAGCTTCCTCAAGGCCTCGCGCCCGGGCGTGGCGGGGCTGGTGGCGCGCATTATCCTGAACAATCCGGCGGGGCTCACGGCCATGCGCCCCTTCGCCTCGCTGTGGGATGTGCTGGGCGAGTATTTTCCCGATCCGCGCCTGCGCCAGCTGTTTGGCCGCTACGCCACCTATTGCGGGGCGTCGCCCTTCGACGCGCCCGCCACCTTGCTGATGATCGCCGAGCTGGAGCAGCAGGGCGTGTGGTTTGTCGAGGGCGGGATGACGCGCCTGTCCGGCGCCATGGCCGCGCTGGCGCAATCGCTGGGCGTGGATATCCGGTATGGCCAAAGCGTGGAAGAGATCACCGTAGAGGGTGGCCGCGCCGCTGGCGTGCGCCTGTCCACCGGCGAAACCCTGCGCGCGCGCGCCGTGCTGGCCAATGCCGATCCCGATGCGCTGCGGACCGGGCTACTGGGCGCAGCCGCCGCTGGCGCCCTGGCTGCGCCCGCCGGGCCGCGCGCCCTGTCGGCGCTGGTCTGGACCGCGACGGGTGAGGCTTCCGGCTTTGATCTGGAGCGCCATAACGTGTTCTTTTCTGCAGACTACCCGGCCGAGTTTCGCGCCCTGTTTGACGCGCGGCGTATGCCGGATGACCCGACGATCTATGTCTGCGCCCAGGATCGCGGCGCCGGTATGGTCCCGGACGGGACGGAGCGGTTCCTGATCCTGATCAATGCGCCCGCTGACGGAGATGAGCGCGCGTATCCGCCTGAGGAGACTGATGCATGGCTGGCGCGAACGACGGACCGGCTGATGGCCTGCGGCCTGACGCTCAGGATCAACGCGGTGTCGGCGACGGCGCCGGACGGGTTCGCGGCGCGGTTTCCCGGCTCGGGCGGGGCGCTGTACGGGCGCGCCCTGCACGGATGGCGGGCGGCGTTTCAACGGTCGGGGGCGCGCACCCGCCTGCCGGGCCTGTATCTGGCGGGCGGCGGGGTGCATCCGGGGCCGGGGGTGCCCACAGCGATGCTGTCGGGCCGGATCGCGGCGCGCTCGATCTTGGCCGATTTGGTTTCGACATCGCCCCGGCGCCGGGCGGATACCGCTGGGTCTATGCCGACGCGGTCAGCGCGGACGGACGCTACGCCCTCGTCCTGATCGCGCTGACGGGCAGCGTCTTCTCGCCATACTATGCGTGGTCTGGCCGGGGCGATCCGCTGAACCATTGCGCCCTCAATGTCTGCCTGTACGGGCCCGGCGTGCGGCGCTGGGCGATGACCGAGCGCCGGCGCGGCGCGGTGGAGGCGAGCGCTGACAGCCTCACCCTGGGTCCCAGCCAGGTGCGCTTTGAAGACGGGGCGCTGATCTATGACATCGCCGAACATGGCGCGCCGCTGCCCAAAGCCGTGCGCGGGCGCGTGGTGATCCGCCCGGAGATGGAGCAGGGCGAGACCTTCACGCTGGACGGGGCGGGCCGCCATGTCTGGCGCCCGGTCTGGCCGCGCGCGCGGGTAGAGGCTGAGTTTGACGCGCCGGACTTGCGGTTTTCCGGCGATGGCTATGTGGACATGAATGCCGGCGCGGAGCCGCTGGAAGCCGGTTTCCGGTCGTGGAACTGGGCGCGCACGGCGCTGCCGGACGGTGCGGCGATCCTGTACGACTCAGTCTGGGCGGATGGCGGCGGGCGCTCGCTGGCCCTGCGCATCGATTCTGCGGGCCGGGCCGAAGGCTTTGAGGCGCCGGCGGTCCAGACCCTGCCCCAAACCGGCTGGCGGGTGGGCCGCGAAACGCGCTCGGCCGGTCCGGCGCGGGTGGCCGAAACGCTGGAGGACACGCCCTTCTATTCGCGCTCGCTGATTGAAACCGGGCTGCTGGGCGAGCGGCGCGTGTCGATGCATGAAAGCCTGGACCTGACGCGGTTTTCCTCGCCGGTGGTCAAGCTGATGCTGCCCTTCCGCATGCCGCGGGCCTACTGGCGCTGAGGGGCGCGGGCGTCAGTCCTCGCGCTCTGTCTCACGCTTTTCATCGCGGTGCAGCTTGACCAGCTCCCACACCGCGAAGCCCAGAACCAGGCCGAACACCAGCGCCATTTCCACGAGGAAGATATAGTTATTCATGCCGCCTTCCCGTTCAGCCGCACGATTTGCAGATTGAGCGTGGCGGCGATGGTCACCCAGATCAGATAGGGCGCGAGCAGCCCGCCGGCGATGGCGTCGATCTGCGCGAAGGCAAAGAGGTTCGCCGCCACGGCCAGCCACAGCAGGACCACTTCGGCCAGCGCCAGACCCGGCTTGCGCATGCCGAAGAACACCGCCGACCACAGCGCATTGAGCGCCAGCTGCAGCGCCCAGATGCCCAGGGCCGGGTGGAAGCCCTCAAGGTCCCAGACGCGCCAGGCGGCATAGGCCATGGACACGTAGAGCACGCCCCAGACCAGCGGGAAGACAAATTCTGGCGGCGTCCAGGACGGTTTTGCAAGCGCCTTGTACCAGGCGCCCGGGCGGAAGATCGCCCCGGTCATGGAGGCCAGGAACACCAGGCCTAGAAAGGGCAGAATCGTCCAGAGAGGGGCGTCGATCATGATCGGGGCATCCTTCGCGCGTCGGCCCGGTGTAACACGTAGGCCCGCGCGCGTCCGGGACAATGATCCCGATCAGGATGACGGGCCGGACGCGTCGTCCCTGTCCTCACGCTCGCCCTCGCCCTCGCCCTTTTTCTCGTCGCGGTGGAGCAGGATCAGCTCGCGCACGCCCCATCCGATGACCGCGCCGGCGATCAGGATCTCGAAGAGAAGGGGGAGATAGGCGCGCATCAGCCCTGCTGTTCGCGCGTCATGTCGGGCAAGCGGCTTGCCGCCTGCTCGCGCAGTTCCAGCACCAGCAGGATTTCGATCATCCGGCCCCAGTGCTCGTCGACCCGCCACCAGGGCGGCGCGGGCGGTGCTGGCGCCACAGGCGCCACGGCATGGACCAGGAAGCGGGTTTCGGCGAGGGGGGAGGCTTCGTCCAGGCCCCGCATCGAGGCGGAATCCAGCAATCCGGCTGCGGCCAGTGACAGCTTGCGCCGGGTGGACGTCACCACCCGGCGGTTCACCGTATCCCAGCCCGCCCGCTCGGCCTCGGCGCCGATCTCGCGATAGATGCGCGCGGCGGCGTGGATGGCGGGACGGCAGCCCATAGGCAACAGGGCGATGCCGGCCCGCGCGCGGGCATAGAGCCGGTCGGCCTCGCTGAGGACACGGCGGATTACGCTGGCGATCTCCGGCCCGAACGCCGGCGCGGCGAGCCAGGTTTCCGGGTCCAGCCCGGCCTCCCTCATCCACTCCAGCGGCAGGTAGAGCCGCCCGGCGCGGGCGTCCTCGCCCACATCACGCGCGATATTGGTCAGCTGCATGGCCACGCCCAGATCGCAGGCGCGCGCCAGTGCGGCGGGCGAGCGCACGCCCATGACCAGCGTCATCATCGCCCCCACAGAGCCGGCGACGCGCGCGCCGTAGGCGCGCAGCTGAGAGATGGTTTCAAAGCGCAGGCCGTCCGCGTCCCAGGCGAAGCCCTCGATCAGGGCGGCGGGCAGCGATTGGGGAATGGCGTGGGCGCGCACCACATCGGCGAAGGCGCGATCCACCGGCTCGTCGCCGGGCCGGCCCGCATAAATCTCGTCCAGGCGCGCACTCAGATCGGCGCAGGCCCTGGCCGGGTCGATGCCGTCATCCACCGCATCATCGGCGCGCCGGCAGAAGCCGTAGAGGGCGTAGGCGTCGTCGCGTACGGCTTCAGGCAGCAGCAGAGAGGCGGCGAAGAAGCTTTTCGACCCGCCGCGAATGGCCCGGCGGCAGGCGTCGAGATCGGCGGGGCTGGCGAAACGGTCAGGCATGGGTCCTCGCATCAGGCACGACCGTGTCGAGAACACGGGCCGAGGACAAGACCCCGGGCACGCCCGCGCCGGGGTGCGTCCCCGCGCCGACCAGATACAGGCCCTCGATATCCTCGCTCTTGTTGTGCGGCCGGAACCAGGCGCTCTGGGTCAGCACCGGCTCCAGCCCGAAGGCGGCGCCGCGCAGGGAATTGAGCCGGTCGCGGAAATCCAGCGGCGTCATCACCATCGACACCTCCACCGCGTCTTTCAGGCCGGGCAGGAGGGTCTCCTCCAGCCGCTTCTCGATGGCCTGACGATAGGGCTCGGCCATGGTTTCCCAGTCCGCATCGCCCTCCAGATTGGGCACCGGGGAGAGCACGTAGAAGGCTTCGCACCCTTGCGGCGCCAGTGACGGATCGGTGGCGGTGGGGCGGTGCAGATAGAGGCTGAAATCGTCGGCGAGATGCTTCTTGTGGAAGATATCGTCCAGGAGGCCGCGATAGCGCGGACCCAGCACGATGGTGTGGTGATCCACGTCCGGGTAGGTGCGGCGCACCCCGAAATACCAGACGAACAGACCCATGGAGTAGCGCGCGCTTTCCACTTTCTTGTCGGTCCAGCGCTTGCGCCTGGCGCCCGACAGAAGGTGTTTGTAGGTGTGACCGGTCTCGGCGTTGGAGATGACGATATCGGCCGCCAGCACCTCGCCGCCGGCCAGGCGCACCCCGGTGACGCGGCTATGGGCCACCTCGATCTGTTCGACCTCCGCCCCGCAGCGCACATCGCCGCCCTGGCCGCGCACCAGATTGACCAGGCCTTTGACCAGCTCACCGGTGCCGCCCATGGCGAAATGGACGCCCCATTTGCGTTCGAGATACGAGATCAGGCAGTAGACCGCGCTGGCCGAAAACGGATTGCCGCCGATCAGAAGCGGGTGAAAGCTCAGCGCCGTGCGCACCTTGGGGTCTTTCACATATTGCGAGACAAGGCTGTAGACCGAGCGGTGCCCGGACAGGCGGATCAGGTCGGGCGCAATGCGCGCCATGTCGGCGATGGTGCTGAAGGGCACATGGCCGAGCTGTTCGAACCCGACGCGGAAAATCTCCTCGCTCTTTTTCAGAAAGCGCTCATAGCCGGCCACGTCGGACGGATTGAATTTGGCCACTTCGGCGCGCATGGCTTCCGGGTCGCGCGAGCACTGGAACACCGAGCCGTCATCAAACCGGATGCCGTAGAAGGGCGAGATCTCGCGCAGCTCCACATCATCTTCCAGCTTGCGCCCGGCCAACGCCCACAGCTCCTCGAACAGGAAGGGCGCGGTGATGATGGTGGGCCCGGCGTCGAAGGCGTAGCCGCCCTCGCGGAACACCAAGGCGCGCCCGCCCGGCGCATCGAGCTTGTCCAGAACCGTGACGCGATAACCGCGCGCGCCCAGGCGTACGGCGGCGGCCAGTCCGCCAAATCCGGCGCCGATGACGATGGCGTGGGGTCTGTTGTCTTCGCCGCCCGCCAGGGTGTCTGCATCTCTGGGCATCAGATCAATCCTCTTTGACCGACTTGCTGAAGCCGCCGCGTACGCGGCGCAGGCCCAGGATCAGGACCAGCGCGACCAGCGGCACGGCGGCGGCGGTGATGATCGCTGCGTCCAGCGGCAGGCCGAGCACTTCGGTGCCCTTGGCGAAATAGGCGATCAGCCCGACCAGGTAATAGGTGATCGCCGCCACCGACAGCCCTTCCACCGTGCGCTGGAGGCGCAGCTGGATCTTGGCGCGCCGCGCCATGGCGGCGAGAAGCTTGCGGCTGTCCTGCTGCTGGGTCAGGGCGACGCGTGTGGACAGCAATTGGGTCACGCGCGCCAGATGCTCCGACATGGATTCCAGCCGGTCGGAGACCGCTTCCACCGTGCTCATGGCCGGCGCCAGGCGGCGCTCGACAAACTCGGCGAAGGTCTGCAGCCCCTCCAGGCGCTGTTCGCGCAGCTCCTCGATGCGCGCCTGGACGATGCCGTAATAGGCCGCCGAGGCGCCGAACCGGTAGCGGTGCTGGGAGTGGCGCCGTTCAATGTCCGACTGCAGGCGCGTGATGCGGTCCAGCAGGGCGCTTTCATCGGTATGAACGCCGTCGGCCATCTCGTGGGTGATGCCGGCCAGTTCCTGTTCGCGCGCGGTCATGATCCGTCCCAGATCGCGCGCCGCCGGCAGGCCCAGCAGCGCCATCATCCGGTAGGTGTCCATCTCCAGAAGCCCGCGCATCAGGCGTCCGGCCTGGATCGGCGACAGGCTGCGATTGCGGATGAGATAGCGGTTGAACCCGTCGCCATGGCTGCGGAAGCTGGTCAGTGCGATGGCCGCGCCCGATGCGATGCGCGAGCCAACCAGTTCGGCGTCGCCGAACAGGCGCTTGGCGGTGGCGTCCACCGCGGCGCTGTCGTCAGGCGAGTTGAGCATCAGCACATGGGCGGCGAAGATCACCTGGCCGGGCAGGCTGGCGAGCCAGTCGGCGGGGGCTTCGGCGATGGGCGGATTGTCGAACGGCGCGTGTTCGTCGCCATTCTGGCGAATGAAGGTGTAGCGGGTGAACTCGGTGTGGCGCTCCCAGATCACGCGCACCGGCCCCAGATGGGCGCTATAATGGGTGGCGCCTTCGGCCGGCTCGGCGGCGCTGAAGCGGGCGGCCAGCGCGGCGATGGCTGCGCGGTCGGCGGCCTGTTCCTCCGGCCCGGTATAGAGCACCAGATAGGAGGCGCTGAGCGGCGCGGTCAGCGGCTGGGGCGGGCGCGCATGAACCTCTTCGCTGAGATCGACGCGGCGCGGATGATTGGCGGGCAGGGTCAGGGCAGGCATCAGCGTTCTCCGGCCACGCGGCGCGTCTGCGCGCTGGCGGTTGTATCAAGCCCTGCTTCCTGAGCAGCCTG
>JBHYFR010000112.1:0-7475 GCA_051859425.1 Oceanicaulis sp.
GAGGAGCTGATGGCCGCCAGCCATAATCCCGAGCGCATGCGCGCCATGCTGGAATGCGACTCTCTGGGCTTTTTGTCGGTGGAGGGCCTGTACTGGGCCGTGCGCGGCGAGACCCGCAACGTTGAACGCCCCCAGCTGGCCGATCACTATTTCACCGGGGAATACCCGACCCGGCTTGTGGACCGCGACATGGCGCGCTCCAACAAGGATGAACAACTCTCGCTTCTGGTGGATGCATGACCCAAACACGCCCGTTTGAGGGCCGCGTGGCGCTGGTGACCGGCGCTTCGCGCGGCATAGGCTTTTCTGTGGCTCTGGCGCTGGCGAGCGCAGGCGCGCATGTCATCGCGACCGCGCGCACCCAGAGCGGCCTGGAAGACCTGGATGACGCCATACGCAAACAGGGCGGCTCGGCCACGCTGGTTCCCATGGACATGGCGTCCGCTGACGGCATCGAGAAGCTCGCCGAAGCGGTGCAGCAGCGCTGGGGCAAGCTGGACATTCTGGTGGTCAATGCCGGCGTGCTGGGCATGCTCACCCCGGCGGCGCAGATCCCGGCCAAGGTCTGGAACGAGGTGCTGGCGGTCAATCTTCTGGCCCCGGCCCGCCTGATCCGGGCGTTCGAGGCGCTGTTGAAAGCCTCTGACGCGGGCCGCGCGGTGTTCACCACGTCGGGGATCGGCAGCCAGCGTTCGCGCGCCTACTGGGCGGCCTATGGCGCGTCCAAGGCGGGGCTTGATGCGCTGGTGAAGAGCTGGGCGATGGAGCTGTCCGGCTCCAGCGTGCGCGCCAATCTTCTGGACCCGGGCCGGGTGCGCACGCGCATGCGCGCCAAGGCCGTGCCGGGCGAAGACCCCCAGAGCCTGCCCCACCCCGACGACATCGCCCCGGTCTTCCTGGCCTTGTGCTCCGCCGAAGAGACGCGCACCGGCGAGATTATCGAGGCCAGCGCCGCCTAGCGCGTTGTCCGGCCTGACTGTGTCAGGCCGCACGCTCTAGTGTTTTTATCTGGAGCGCAATTTATCCGAAAACCGGTTCCCACTTTTCGGATTGCGCTCTAGCGCTGCCCGTCCCCGCGCCGTCCGCGCCGGGGACGATCACCCGGCGCAAAGGTCGCGTCGATCACCCGGGTGCGGGTCTCTTCATCCATATCGGCCAGCGCATCCAGGATCACCGCCTCCGAACGGGCCTCGAAGCGGGCGCGTGCGGCGCGCGCATCCGCTGTCGCGGTCCGGGCGGCGGTGGCGTCAAACGGCTCCGCACGCAGGGCTTCCTGCGCCTGCTGGCGCGCCCGCCACGCCTCACGGCCCAGCTCCCTCAATTCAGGTCCCGCAGCCTCGAAGCGGGCGCGCACTTCGGCGCGCTGGTCGTCTGGCAGTGCGCGCACGAAGGTGCGCATGCTGAAGGCGGCGCGAGGGCCGGATGAGCGGTCCTGATGCGCAGCTGCCGGTTCAGGCGAGCCCAGCCAGGTGCGGGCGCTGGCGCCGATCAGCACGCCATTGAGCAGCACCGAGATGATCAAAAGCACGAGCCAGATATTGAGCCTGCTCATCGCGCCGCCTCCTCAAACCAGTCGGTCTCGTCTTCGGCCAGCACGGCGAAGGCGCGCTCGAACAGGGCTTCATCCTCTGACAGCGGCGTTCCTGTGGTGAGCCAGCCGGTGCTGATGCCGACGACAAGCGCCGCCGCAGCGGCCATCGCAGACCAGCGCGGCGCAGCCGGGAGCGCGGCGCGCGGCGCGCTGGACATCACCGCCTCGTACAGCGCCGCGTCAGGGGCGGCCTCGCGCGCGGATTCCAGCATGGCGTTCAGCGCGTTGGCCTGGGCCAGCGCACGCCGCGCAGCGTCCGGGTTTGCGGCCATGAACGCCTGCGCCCCGCCGCGCTCTGCGGCGGGCCAGGCGGCCGGGTCCGGTCCATACAGGCCGGCCAGGTCTTCAAAACGGTCAAGCGTCATCATGCGTCGCCTCCTCGCCCATCGCTGAGCGTGCCGATTATAGCGGCGGCTTCATCAAGAAGTGTGGTTTTCAGTGTACGGCGTGCGCGCGCCAGCAGAGATTCCAGCGCCTCTTCAGACACCTCCAGAATCTGCGCGGCTTCTGCCTGGTTCAGTTCCTGAAAGTGGCGTAATTCCAGTGCGATGCGCTGGCGTTCGGGCAGCGCCGCGACGGCGGCGCGCACCTGATCCGCCGCCTGGCTGGCGCCCAGCGCCTGCTCTGCATCGGGGCCGGGATCGGTCACATCCGGCGCGTCATCACCCGCCAGAGGCGCTT
This sequence comes from Oceanicaulis sp., assembly GCA_051859425.1. GTDB lineage: Bacteria > Pseudomonadota > Alphaproteobacteria > Caulobacterales > Maricaulaceae > Oceanicaulis. Next base: position 2,273 of record JBHYFR010000112.1, read on the forward strand.
CGCGGCGTTTGCGCAAGCGGTCGTGGCAGGTGTTGAGGGTGATGCGTCCGATCCAGGTTTCGATCCTGGCCCGCTCGGGGTCATAGCTCGAAATCTTGCGCCAGACCTTGACGAAAACCTCCTGGGCCGCGTCTTCGGCTTCGCCCCTATCCCTCAGTAATCGCAAGGACATTGCGTGCACCATGGGCAGGCAGCGCCGGGTCAGGGCCGCGATGGCCTCGCGGTCGCCGCGCCCCACCGCGTCAGCCAGTGCCCGGTCGGCAGCTGTCTGCGTCCCGCCTGCCCCGGCCTTTGAGCCGGGGCGTCCTGAGATCAGGCGCAAGGCGGGACGCGTCATGACGGCTCCCTGACGGGGTCTAGCCGCCGCGGCGATTGCCACGGCCACGGCGCTCGCCGCCACCCCGGCGCTCGCGCATACGTTCGCGCATCTGTTCGGCGGCGGCGCGGCGTTCTTCAGCGGTTACAACACCATCGCCATTCGCATCGACCCGGTCAAACATGGACAGGCCACGCTCGATGAAGGCGTCGCGGGTAATCTCGCGCGGGCCCTGGGCGGCGTCACCGCCACGGCGTTCGCGCCAGGCCTGGGCGCGGGGGCTGTTGCGCATGCGCTCGATGCGCGCCTGTTGGGCCGGAGACGCGTCCTGCGCGTTCAGAACGCCATCGTTATTGCGGTCACGGTGGTCGAACTCGGCGCCGAGAAACTCTACGAAATCAGCACGTTGCAGATCTTCGTCCGGTCCGCCGGCCGCCAGGCCCAGCATGCCGGCGCCCCGGACGGCGCGGCGCGCCTGGCCCCATCCGCGCTCGGTGCGCTCAGTCGCGGCATGCTCATCAGCGGTGAAGACGGCGGCTTCTACGGCGCTGGCGGAACCAGCGGCGAGGGCGAACGCGGCCATCGTGGTCAGGAGCTTGATTTTCATCAGTTTTACCTTTCATGGCGAGGGTCCCAGCCCCCTCATGACAGGTAATACGCAGCGGGCGCGCATTATCCGTCGCGGCCAACCGCGGTCCAGGCGCCTAACGTCCGATGAGGGTACGAAAATGGTCCCGTACGGTACAGGAATGGGCCTCCATGTGACGCGCCAGGGCCTCCATGGTGTCACAACCCGCTGACCGCGCGAGACGACGGGCGAAAGGCGCGCTGGCGCCCGACGGATCGAACCCGCCGCCATGGGCGGCGCGGATCAGCTGGGTCACCGCCGCATAGTCGCCATGAGCCGCGATCAGCGCTCCGGCCTCGGCCTCCGGCAGGGCGCCGGACGCAGCCAGTGCGGCGAGCGCGGGCGCGGTGCCGGGGTCGGCGCGGCGCCCGGCGATGAGTTGGGCGGTCTGGGCGATGAACTCGATCTCGATAAGCCCGCCCTCGCGCATTTTGAGATCCCAGGCCGAGCGCGGCGGCTTTTCGCGCAGCAGACGCGCGCGCATGTCGGCGGCGTCTGCGCGGATGGTTTGGGCGGGCACGCTGCGGGCGATGGCGGCGTCTACGGCGGCGTTGAGCTCCGCCTGCAGCCCGCCATCGGCGACGATGCGCGCGCGGGTCAGGGCCATGCGCTCGAACGTCCAGGCTTCGTCGCTGGCGTAATAGGCGGAGAAGCGCGACAGCCGCACCGCCAGCGGACCCTGATTGCCCGACGGGCGCAGCGCCATATCGACGGGATAGAGATCGCCTTCCTCGGTGGGCGCTGACAGGGCCGAGACCAGACGCTGGGCGAAGCGGATGAACCAGGTCTCCGCCCCCAGCGGCTTGGGGCCGTCAGACGCCTGCGCGTCGGCCTCATAGACCAGCATGAGATCAAGATCGGAATCGGCCGAGAGCTCGCGCCCGCCCAGCTTGCCCAGGCCCAGCACCGCCCACCGCCCCGGCGCCGGGCCGTGCCGGCGGGTCATTTCCTGTTGCGCCGCCTCGGCCATGGCGGCGATGGCGGCGTCGGCGAGCCCGGCGAAGGCGGCGCCGGCCTCGACCGCGCCGGCGCGTTCCAGAAGCAGCTGGGCGCCGATGCGCAGGCGCTCCTCGCGCGCCAGACGCCGGGCGGTGTTGAGCGCGTCTTCAAACGGCAGATCAGCGATCCCGGCGAAGCGCGCTGCGACCTGGCCCGGCGCATCCTCGCGCAGGGGCCGCACGAAGGCCGGCTCCAGCATGATGTCCAGAAGGGTGGGCCGCCGGGCCAGCAGCTCGGCCAGGCGCGGCGCCAGGCCCAGGATCACGATCAGCTCACGCGCCAGCTGGGGCTGGTTGACCAGCAGCGACAGCACCTGCACCCCGCTGGGCAGGCCTTCAAAGAACGCTGCAAAGCGCGCCAGCGCTGCGTCGGGATCGCCGGTGGCCGCGATGGCCTCCACCAGGCGCGGCGCAAAGCGCGCAAACAGCCGCCGGGCCCGCTCGGTGCGCGCGGCGCGCGCCCGGCCCGCCGCCCAGCCCGACAGGCGCGCCCAGACCTGGGCCGGGTCTTCAAACCCCAGCTTTTCCAGTGTGGCGAGGGTGTCGGGCGTGGGCTCCACGCCGGTCAGCACCAGACTGCCTGCGTCGGTGGCGAGGCTTTCGCCGTCCTCGAACTGGGCGGAGAACCGGGCGTGGACCTCCTGCAAGGTGGCGCGGATGCGCGCATCAAAGGCGGCGAGATCTGCCTCACCTGACAATGCCGCCACGGCCCGGCGCGCCTCGTCGGATTCGGGCAGGGTCTGGCTCTGGGCGTCCTCGATCATCTGCACGCGGTGTTCAGCCTCGCGCAGCACCGCGTAGGCCTGCGCCAGCGCCTCGGCCTCGCCCGCCTCGATCAACCCCTCGCCCGACAGCGCGGCCAGCGCATCCAGCGTGCCCGGCGCGCGCAGGGCCGGCTTGCGGCCGCCGAACACCAGCTGCAGCACCTGGGCGTAGAACTCGATCTCACGGATGCCGCCGCGTCCCAGCTTCAGATCATGGCCCGCCGCGCGCACCTTGGAGCGCTCGCCCACCGCCTGGATCTGTTTGGCGAGGGCGCGGATATCCTCAACGGCGGCGAAATCCAGCGCCCGGCGCCAGATGAAAGGGGTAAGGTCTTTCAGGAATGCATCGGCGCACGCCCGGTCGCCCGCGCACCAGCGCGCCTTGGCGTAGGCGGCCCGCTCCCAGTTCTGGCCCACCGCTTCAAAATAGCGCCGCGCCATGTCCGCGCTCACCGCCGGGGGCGTGGAGGACGGGTCCGGGCGCAGGCGCAGATCAATCCGGAACACATAGCCGTCGGCGGTCACCTCCTGCATCAGGAAGGCGAGTTTCTGGGCTAGGCGGTTGAAGCTCTTGGGCCGGTCCTTGCCCTCGGGACCCTGCGCGATCTCCGGCTCCCACGCGATCACAAGGTCCACATCGGAGGAAAAATTGAGGCTGCGCTGGCCATGCTTGCCCAGCGTCAGCACGAAATAGCCCGGCACGGGGTTGTCGGGATCGCTGACCTCAAACCCGGTCAGGCGCGCCGCCGCCGCCAGCGCCGCCTGCACGCGGGCGTCGGCGAAGTCCGACAAGGCGCGCGTGACCGTCTCCAGCGGCCAGGCGCCCGCCAGATCGGCCAGCGCCACGGTGAGATGCATGTCCGCCTTGGCCTGACGCAAGGCGCGCAGCACGTCCGCCTCATCCTCCAGCGCACCCGCCGCGCGCGCCGCATCCAGCGCCTGGGCCAGCACGCTTTCAGGCGATTGCTCGCCCAGCGCCTGCAGCGTTTGAGGCCGGCGCGCCGCGAGGCGCGCCAGATAGGGCGCGGCGGCGAACACCGCGTCCAGAAACGCCCCGCCCCCCTTCTCCCCGGCCGCGCCTGCCGCCTCCCAGGGCGCTAAGGCGCTTTCAGGGATACGCTCACGCCAGCGCGCCGCACATGTCGCATCGATCAGCGGCAGGGTCACAGACAAACGGTGCGGCAGCGCGGCGGTCATGAGCGCGAGCGTGGCGCGCGCCGGGGTTAAGGGCCAGGCGGGGGCGCCCCCTAATCCCGCCGCAGCGGCATGGTCAGGCAGTGCGGGCCGCCGTAATTGGCCCAGAGCTCGCGCGCGGGGAAGGGGGTGACGTCGATCCCGTCGCGTTCCAGCGCGGCCTCAGTCAACGGCGAGCCGTCATAGGCGAGCACCTGGCCCGGCGCTGTGGCGACCACGTTGGAGGCCTGGCGGCGCATTTCGCCCAGCGTGTCGCGCATGAAGGCGGTGAAGCCCTCCTGCCCGGCTTCCGGACCGCGCCCGCCCACATGGGTGACGCGATAGCCGCGCGCGCGGACATAATCGACGAGCTTCATGTCCTCGAGCTCTTCCTTCGCGCCCGTGCCGGCGCGGTAGAGGGTGAGTTTGCCGACATTTTCAAGGAAATCGAGCGCCGCCGACGCGTCGCTATCGCTGATCGTCGTCTCGGTGCGCGCGCCGCGAATGTATTCGCTGAGCGGGTCCTTGCCGGCATGGGCGTGTTCCAGGAAATACGGCACGCACAGCACATGGCGGTCGGCCACATGGGTGAAGAAGGTGTCCAGATGCAGGAACAGCGCGCGCAGGCCCGCCACCGCGCCCCCGCCCATGGAGGGCTGGTTGCGAGTGAGGTATTCGCTTGGATGCACATGCACGGCGAGCACATCCATGTTCAGGCGGCGCGCCAGCAGCGGCGCGGCGCGCGGATCGGAGCGCTGGCCCACCCCCAGGAAGAGCGTGTTGCGGTCCACCATCTGGGCGTCCCCGCCCTCCAGGATCACGCCTTCGGCCACGGCGTCGAAGGCGACGGGGTAATCAGACAGCTGCGGCGCATTCATCAGCGCAAAGCGCAGCGTCATGTTCTCGCGCAGGCGCCGGGGGCTCAGCGAATTGCAGACCACCAGGCCATTAGGCGTCATGAAGCTGGCGTCGCGCGTCCACATGGTGGAGCTGGAATCGCTGACATCATGGCGGTAGCCGCCAATATCGCGCAGCCGGTACTGACGCGCGGGATCGCGGCCCAGAAGGGTGGCGGCGCTGACCGCGTCCGCATCGCCCGACAGGCGCGGATGCACGCCCGACAGCCAGGCCTCGAACCGTCCGGACGCGCGCGCCGCATCAATCGCGCCCTGCAGCGCGTCGGCCAGCTCGAGCACCTCGGCGCCAGTTTCACGCAAGAGCCGGGTGAGATGGCCGTGCTGGGCGACATAGTCGGGCCAGTGTGTCCCCAGACTGGGGACCAAGCCGCCGCTCTCGCGCTCCACGGCGTAGTCATCCATGACCG
>JBHYFR010000113.1:0-7425 GCA_051859425.1 Oceanicaulis sp.
AATCTTCGTTGGTGATGTCGTGCTGACCACTTTCACGGTGTGCTTTTCCATCAATCAGGCGCTGCTCGCGGCCAAGGCGGGCGCCAGCTATATCTCGCCGTTTGTGGGCCGGGTGGAGGATATGGGCGGGGACGGGCTCGACCTGCTGATGGGCATTCGCGAGGTCTATGACCATTTCGGCTATGAGACCGAGCTGCTGGCGGCGTCCTTGCGCTCGCCGGCCCATGTGGAATCAGCCGCGCGCGTGGGCTGCGATGTGGTGACCATTCCGCCCAAGGTGTTCGACGCCCTGATCAGACACCCGCTCACCGATGCGGGGCTGGAGGCGTTTCTGGCGGACTGGAAGAAGACCGGTCGCGGCGGGCTGGTTTAGGCTTTAAAGCCTAAGCCTCGCCCAGCGACCGCCCGATGGCCAGGAAGCGCTCGCGGCGGCGCTTGCGAATCTCCGACGGATCGAGGCCGTCCAGATTGGACAGCGCCGCTTCCACGGCGTCGCCCACGCGCGCAATCGTGCCGGCCCGGTCGCGATGGGCGCCGCCCAGCGGTTCGGGGATGATGGAATCGATGATTTTCAGTTCGATCAGGTCCTGAGCGGTGATCTTCATCGCCATGGCCGCATCGCGCGCCTTGGCGCCGTCGCGCCACAGGATGGAGGCGCAGCCCTCCGGCGAGATCACCGAATAGATCGAATGCTCCAGCATGATCACCGTGTTGGCCGAGGCCAGCGCCACCGCGCCGCCCGACCCGCCTTCACCGGTGATCACCGACACCAGCGGCGTGCCCAGGGTCAGGCAGCGCTCGGTGGAGCGGGCGATGGCTTCGGACTGGCCTCGCTCTTCGGCGCCCACGCCGGGATAGGCGCCGGCGGTGTCCACCAGCGTGATCACCGGCAGGCCGTAACGCTCGGCCAGGTCCATCAGGCGGATCGCCTTGCGGTAGCCTTCGGGCCGGGCCATGCCGAAATTGTGCTTGATGCGGGTCTGGGTGTCGTGGCCTTTTTCGTGGCCCATGATCACCGCCGGGCGGCCCTTGAACCGGCCCGTGCCGCCGATAATGGCGCAGTCCTCGCCAAAGCGGCGGTCGCCGGACAGCTCCTCGAAATCACTGACCAGCGCGTCGAGATAGTCACGCAGGTGCGGGCGCTCGGGATGGCGCGCCACCTGGGTTTTGCGCCAGGCGTCCAGCTTGGAATACATCGCCTTGAGCTGCTCGGCCGATTTCTGGCGCAGCTTGGCGACTTCCTCGGCGGCGTCGGGCGCATCGGCCCCGCTGCGCGACAAGACGCCCTGCAGCTCCTCGATCTTGGCGTCGAGCTCGGCGATCGGGCGTTCAAAGTCGAGATAGGTGCGGGTCGGGTCAGACATGAGCCGTCCTGGAAAAGCGCTGAAACTGATAAGTGGATGCAAACTATAGCCCGCCCGCGCAAGGCGCAATCGCTGCGCGCGGCGCGGCTCTGGCGCTTCACTCCGGCTTGCGCGCCAGCGGGTGGGCGTCGTGGACGAGGCGGGTCAGGCGCTCTTCGAGCACATGGGTGTAGATCTGTGTGGTGGACACGTCGGCATGACCCAGAAGGAGCTGCACGCTGCGCAGGTCCGCGCCGTGGGCCAGGAGATGCGTGGCGAAGGCATGGCGCAGCACGTGGGGGCTGACGCGCTCGGGGTCCAGCCCGGCGGCGAGGGCGATCTCCTTGAGCACCTGGGCGAAGCGCTCGCGGGTCAGATGGCCGGCGGCGCCGCTGCGCGACGGGAACAAGAAGCGCTCGGCCTTGGCGCGCGTGGGCGCGGTCTTGCCCGGCAGGTGTTCTGCGCGCACAAGCTTGTAGGCGGCCACGGCGTCCAGCGCGGCGTCGGTGAGGGGGACCAGGCGCTCACGCCCGCCCTTGCCGGTGATGATCACGCAGCGCTCGGCGCGCGCAAACGCCGCCAGCGGCAGGCCCACCAGCTCGGTGACGCGCAATCCCCCGGCATAGAGCAGCTCCAGAAGCGCGCGCGCCCGCACGCCATTGGCGCCGGGCAGCGCGTCCGCCGCGCCGAACAGGGCGTCCACATCGGCTTCGCTGAGCACTTTGGGCAAAGGGCGCGGCAGTTTGGGGCCGGACAGGCCGGACGCCGGGTCATCGGCGCGCAGTCCCTCTTTGAGCAGGAAGCGGTAATAGCGTTTCAGCGCCGACAGCCGCCTTGCGCCAGTGGCCGGCGCCAGCCCGTCCGCCGCGAGGCCCGCCAGCAGGGCTTCGAGATCGGGCGTGGACGCGGTGCGAAGGTCTGCGCCGCGCGCGGCCAGGCGTTCGGTGCAGTCGTCCAGATCGCGGCGATAGGCGTCGAGCGTGTTGCGCGCCGCGCCGCGCTCGGCGGCCATCATGTCAAGGAACAGCGCGATGGTGCGCCCGCTCACGCCGCCTCGTCCAGGATCAGCTCCAGCACAAAGCGCAGCGCCTCCAGCCGCAGGCCCGCCCGGTCCAGCGCCAGCGCCGCACCCGCGCAGGCTTCGGGATCGCGCCCGCCCTGTTCGATCAGGCGCGCGGCATGCAGCTGGGTTTCGCCCTTGGCGCCGGCCACCGCGGCCAGCAGGGCCGGAACGATCAATGGCGCGGGGGCTTCGGGATCGCGCACCAGCCCGGTCATCGCCGTGCGGATGGCCGCGCCGTCATTGGCGCCCAGCGCGTTGAGCGCAGCCGCCTGGCACAGGCGCGCCGGGTTGGGCGATTCCATGCGGGCGGCCAGCAGGGCTTCAAAGCCCGGCCCGGTGATCTCGCCGGTGGCCACGGCGCGCGCGAAATCCACCGCCACGAAGACCCGCGGCGCGGGCGGGGTCCAGTCGATCTCCGGCTCGGGATTGGCCGCAGCCGGGGGGATCGCATCAATGTCGGCGGGGAAGGGGCTGTCCCGATCATCGTCAAATCCCAGCCAGTCGGCGCTGTGAACCGGCGGCGCCGGGCGCGGCGGCCCGCTCATCAGCGCTTCGCGCCAGGCATTGGCGGCGACGATGTCGTCGGCAGCCAGTGCCGCCAGCACAAAGCGCACGCCATGAGCCAGCGTGTCGGCGGTGATCGGCAGGTCGGCGACCTCCATGCCATAGGCGCTGGCGGTCTCGATGAAATGACCGGCGCGGGCGGCATCGTCCAGGGCGATGGCCAGCGCCTCGGCGGCGATCACCCGGTCAAGGTCCTGCTGGATCAGCGCGCCCAGCGCGGCGGCGCGCAGCGGGCCTTCCATGGCCACGGCCGCTTCCAGCGCCTCGCCCAGCTCTTCAGGCAGGCGCACCGTCTCGCCGGTGCGTTCGGCGGCGCGCTTGAGCCAGCGCGGGGCGTCTTGCCCGGGGGTGATGCGGGTATCGGGCGCCAGATACTCGGCCATGGCCAGCTGCACCCCGCTCATGGGCGCAGCGCCGTCAGGCAGGCCGCGGCCCAGGGCCAGGGCATCAAACAGAACTTCAAACGCCGGGTTCTCCGCCTGGGCGCGGGCGAGCTCGGCGCTCAGCTCCGCGGCGGCGATCTGGCCGGCAAAGGCCTGGCACGCCGCGCGCACACGCAGCCAGTAGGGCGTCTCGCGCCCGGTCATCAGCGTGTCGGCGATGCGGCAGCCCTCATCGCGCCGCCCCAGCGCAAATGCGGTTTCGGCATAGAGGCGCGACAGGGCCGGCGATTCGCTGGTGCGCGGGGTGCGCGACATCAGGGTGTGCACCGGCTCGGCCCGTCCCGCCGCCAGGGCGCGTCCCGCCCGGATCGCGGCCAGCTCGTGAGCACCGCGCGCACCCTCGGGCGGGGCGCCGGCGCTGAGTAGCGCGCGCACGGCCAGACGCGACGCCGCCTGCGAGCGCCAGCCGGGGCCGGCGCTTTCAGGCAGCACGTCCAGAATGGCGCGCAGGGCCCGGGCGTCGCCCGACGACCAGACATCCTCTTCCAGCGCGCCGCCGGGCGCGCCGATCTCGAACGGATCGGCCACCGCCAGCTCGCGCATTTCAATGGGCGCACGCGGCTGCTGCTGGGCCAGCGCGGCGGGCGCGGCCAGAGCTGCAATCACGACAGACGCAAGGGCAGGCGTGAACACGCACCGTCTCATGTCAGAGCCCCAGCGCGTCGCTGACATCAGTGCGGATCTCGCCCGGCTCGGGCGCACCGGCGTCGGCGATCACCAGCAGGGCGGTAAACGCGCCTCCGGCGATCAACACCACCGCCACCAGACCCACCAGAAAACCCCTCATCGTTCGCCGCCTCCATCGCGAAAAGTCACAAGTCACTATAAAGCAGGAGATTGGGGCGTTTTCCAGACAGGTGCGCCGATTGCGGCGCCCGCCCGCGCTGGCGTATAGACAATCCATGACCCAGGCCGATCCCCTGCGCGATCTTGCGCGCCCCGTCGTGCTGGTCGGACTGATGGGCGTGGGCAAGACCACGGTCGGACGCCGGCTGGCTGCACGCCTCAACCGCCCGTTTGTCGATGCCGATGAAGAGATCGAGCGCTCGGCCGGGCGGCCTATCCCTGAAATCTTCGCTGATTTCGGCGAGGCGGCGTTCCGCGACGGCGAGCGCCGGGTGATCGCGCGCATCCTGGAATCGCCCCGTCCCATGGTGCTCGCCCTGGGCGGCGGCGCCTTCGTGCAGGAGCCGGTGCGCGAGCTGGTGAAATCCTGCGCGGTATCGATCTGGCTGCGCGCCGATCTCGATACGCTGATGGAGCGGGTGGGCCGGCGACCCGGCGCGCGCCCGCTGCTGGATGCCGAAGACCCGCGCGAGGTGATGGCCCGCCTGATCGAGACGCGCGCCCCGGCCTATGGCCAGGCCGATATCATCGTGGACAGCGCCGCAGGCTCCCATGACGCCACCACCCAGCGCGTGGTCGAGGCGCTTTTGGGCTGGATGGAGACCGCCGGCTCATGACCCTCCAGAGCGTCCATGTCGACCTTGGCGCGCGCAGCTATGACGTGCTGATCGGGCCGGGCGCGCTGGAGGCGGGCGCCGGCGCGCTGGCGGCGCTCTGCCCGCGCGGGCGCGCTCTGATCGCGGCGGACGCGGCGGCGCTGGCACTGCACGCCGACCGGCTTGAAGCCGTCCTGAAAGACGCGGGCCTCCAGCCTGTCATCCACGCCATCGAGGGCGGGGAGGGGGCCAAGAGCTGGGCGGGCCTGGAAGCGCTGGTGGACTGGATGCTCGATCAGGGCATGGAGCGCGGCGAGGCGCTGATCGCCTTTGGCGGCGGCACGGTGGGCGATCTGGCCGGGTTTGCCGCGTCGGTGATGAAGCGCGGCTGCAAGTTCGTGCAAATCCCCACCACATTGCTGGCCCAGGTGGACAGCTCTGTGGGCGGCAAGACCGGCATCAACACCCGCCAGGGCAAGAATCTCGCCGGCGCCTTCCATCAGCCATCCCTGGTGATCGCCGATACCGGCTTTCTCGCCACCCTGCCCGAACGTGAAATCCGGGCGGGCTATGCCGAGATCGTCAAGGCCGGGCTGATCGCCGATCCGGACCTGTTCGCGCGTTTGGAGGCGCTGGGCCCGGGGGCGCTTGAGGCCGAGGCGCTGACCGGCGCCATCGCCGGCGCCGTGGCGTTCAAGGCGCGCATCGTGGCCGGTGACGAGCATGAGCGCGGCGCCCGCGCCCTGCTCAATCTCGGCCACACCTTCGCCCACGCCTTCGAGGCGGAGGCCGCCAAAGGCGCGCTGATCCATGGCGAGGCGGTGGCGGCGGGCCTGGTGCTTGCGCTGCGTTACTCGGTGCGGCTGGGGGTGTGTCCGCAGGCCGATGCCGATCGCGCTGAGGCCCATATCGCGGCCATCGGCCTGCCCGCGCGCATTTCAGACCTGCCCGGCGGGCCGTTTGACGCCGCCCGCCTGGTGGCGCGCATGGGCTCGGACAAGAAGAATACCGGCGGCGCGATCACGCTGGTGCTCGCGCGCGGCGTGGGTCAGGCGTATATCTGGCCCGGCGCGGACAGGCATGATCTTGACCTGTTCCTGCAAGAGGAGATGACGCGGTGACGATTACACTGGAACCCTGGATGATCTGGGCGGGCCTCGTCATCGTGTTCCTGCTGGCCTGCTCGGCCTTCTTTTCCGGGTCAGAGACCGCGCTGACCGCCACCTCGCGCGCGCGCATGCTGACGCTGGAGAAGGACAAGGATCACCGCGCGGCGCGTGTGAACCGGCTGATCGCCGACCGTGAAAGCCTGATCGGCGCGATCCTGTTGGGCAATAACCTGGTCAATATCCTGGCCTCCTCCATTGCGGCGGCGGTGTTCCTCACCCTGTTCGGCGATGCCGGCGTGCCGGTGGCGACGCTGGTGATGACGCTTCTGGTGCTGATCTTCGCCGAGGTGCTGCCCAAGACCTACGCCCTGTCCAACCCCGACCGGATGGCGCTGATCGTATCCCTGCCGCTGCGCTTTTTCGTGCTGGTGTTCGCGCCCATCGTGGCGTCGGTCCAGCTCCTGGTGCGCACCACGCTGCGCCTGCTGGGCGCGCGGGTGGAGGGGCCGGTGCTGTCGGCGCGCGAGGAAATTCGCGGCCAGATCGATCTGCACCACCAGGAAGCCTCGCTGGTGAAATCGGATCGCGACATGCTGGGCGGCGTGCTGGATCTGGGCGATCTGAGCGTGGTGGACATCATGGTCCACCGCAAGAACCTGATCATGCTCGATATCGACGCGCCCAACGAGGCGCTGGTGGAAGCCGCGCTCAACAGCCCCCATACCCGCCTGCCGCTCTATCAGGGCGATACCGAGAATATCGTGGGCGTGCTGCATGTGCGCGATCTGGCCCGCGCCCTGCGTCAGGCGGGCGGGAACGCCGATGACCTCAATATCAGGGAGATTATGCGCGAGGCCTGGTTCGTGCCCGAAACCACGCCGGTGCAGGACCAGCTGTCGGCCTTCCGCACCAAGCGCGAGCATTTCGCCCTGGTGGTGGACGAGTATGGCGCCCTGATGGGCGTGGTCACGCTGGAGGACATTCTCGAAGAGATTGTCGGCGAGATCGAGGACGAGCACGACGTGGCCCCGGCGGGCGTGACGCCCACGGCGGACGGCTTCATCCTGGTCGATGGCGACACGCCGATCCGCGACGTCAACCGGGCGCTTGACTGGGATTTGCCCAATGAGGAGGCGGTGACCATCGCCGGCCTGGTGATCCATGAATCCCAGACCATCCCCGAAACCGGCCAGGTCTTCCGCTTTCACGGCGTGCAGTTTGAAATCCTCGAACGCAAACGCAACCAGATCACCCGCCTGCGCCTGAAAGCCGACCCCGGCCAGAGCGACGCGGCGCTTTAGGGGGGGCTTCAGGAAGGGCGATGATTGAGCTTTGAGTGCTTCCTCCCTCCCCCGCTTGCGCAGGGCAATCGCATTTGGACCGGAATTGCGGGATTTGGGTGTTGGCAGCGCTGTCCGGACTCCCTCCCCCTCGGGGGAGGGCCGGGGTGGGGGGGGGGAG
>JBHYFR010000114.1:0-7317 GCA_051859425.1 Oceanicaulis sp.
TCTTCGCGCGTGACCAGATCCAGTTCGGACGCCATGCGTTCGGCCTGGGCGCGGAACACCGCGCGCGCCTCCTCTCCGGCGGCCTGGGCGGCGCTGAACGCGTCCGTCATCAGATCGGCGAAATCGGCGAACAAGGGACTGCGAGACTGCATGACATCACCACCCGCTCTGCTATGAAGGCGGTATATAGGCGCTTGACCCACCCTTGTACAACGCACGCGGCGCCGCACCTCGCGTCCCAACCTCCCGGAGCCGCCCATGCAACCGTGCCAGTCCAGCTTCGATCTCATTGATCCGGTGCTGTTTTCCATCGGCTGGTTCGAGCTGCGCTGGTACGCGCTGGCCTATATCGCCGGCCTGTTCCTGGGTTATGCGCTGGTGCTGCACATCGTGAAGCGCCCGGCGCTGTGGGGCGTGAGCCCCAAGACGCAAATTGCGCCCTTCGACACGAAATTTGTCGAAGACCTGCTCTTGTGGGTGATGGTGGGCGTGATCGCGGGCGGGCGGATCGGCTTTGTCCTGTTCTACCAGACCAGCATGATCTGGGAGGAGCCGCTGCGCGTCATCACCGGCATCACACAAGGCGGAATGAGCTTCCACGGCGGGCTGATCGGCGTGGCGCTGGCGATGTATTTCACGGCGCGCGCCCATGGCGCCCCGCTCCTGCGCGTCGCCGACGCCGTGGCGCTGGCCACCCCGATCGGGCTGTTGCTGGGGCGCCTCGCCAATTTCATCAATGGCGAGCTGTGGGGCCGCCACGCCCCGGACCTGCCCTGGGCGATGACGTTCGCGGCTGACCAGCTTTGCCTGCCGCGCCATCCCAGCCAGCTTTACGAGGCCTTCCTGGAGGGCGCGGTGCTGCTGGCCATTCTGGCGGTGCTGGTGTGGCGTTTCCGGGCGCTGGCCAAACCCGGCCTCGTCACCGGCGTGTTCCTGATCGGGTATGGCGTGTTCCGCGCCGGCGTCGAGCTGGTGCGCGAACCCGACCGGCAGATGCCCGAAGCCCTGCAGGGCTATGTCACCATGGGCATGCTGCTGTGCATTCCGATGATCGCGGCGGGCGCATACCTGGTCTGGCGCGCCCGCAACCAGCCGCCTGCGAAAGCCTGATCCGCACCTGACATGACCGAGGAATTCCGCCCTGCTGAAATGCTTGCCGCGCGCCTGCGTGACCGCATCGCCAGCGACGGCCCGCTGCCCGTAAGCGCCTTCATGATGCAGGCGCTGTTTGATCCCATGTATGGCTTCTACGCCACCAAGGATCCGCTGGGCGCGCACAATGACTTCATCACCGCGCCGGAAATCAGCCAGATGTTCGGCGAGCTGATCGGGCTTTGGGCGGTGGAGTGCTGGGGCCAGATGGGATCGCCCGATCCGGTCCAGCTGATCGAGCTGGGCCCGGGCACCGGGCGCATGATGAGCGATATAGCGCGGGTGCTGCGCGCCGCACCGGGCCTGATCGAGGCGGCCGAGGCCACGCTGGTGGAGGCCAGCCCGGCGCTGAAAATGGTGCAGGGGCGCACGCTGGCCGGCGCACCGGTCCCGATCCGTTGGGCCCCCCGGCTCGAGGCGGTGCGCCCCGGCCCGACCCTGCTGCTGGCCAATGAATTTCTCGACTGCCTGCCAGTGCGTCAGGCGATCAAGCATGAGGGTGTCTGGCGCGAGCGCTGCGTGGCCATGCACCCCGACGAGGTCGAGCGGGTCGCGTTGTCCCTCGGCCCGTCGATGAGCTCTCTGCCTCTCCCGCTGCCCGCTGCGGGCCTGATCGATCTGCCCGACGGCTCGCTGGTGGAGCTGCGCCCGGCTGACACAGCCATGATCGCCGCCGTCGCCGAACGGCTGAACGATCACCCCGGATACGCCCTGTTCATCGACTATGGCGCGGTGGAGCCGGAGCACGGCGACACGCTCCAGGCCATCCGCAAGCATGAGAAGGTCGACCCGCTGGACGCCCCGGGCACAGCCGACCTGACCGCCTGGGTGGCGTTCGACGCGCTGGCCCGCGCCGGGCTGGAGGCGGGGTTGCAAGTGTTCGGTCCGGTCGAGCAAGGACCGTTTCTCAAAGGCCTCGGCCTGGACGTGCGCGCCGCCCTACTGGCCAAGTCACAGGACCATGACGGCCGCGCGCGGCTGGAGCGTCAGGCCGCCCGTCTGAGCGCGCCCGAGGAGATGGGCGCCCTGTTCAAGGTGATCGCCTTCGCCTCGCCTGGCCTGGCCCCGCCGCCGGGCCTCGACCGGTTTGCGCCGCCCGGGTGATGCGCCAGGAGTGAACAGCGTTCATTTGCGGCTTGCCCGGCGCGCGCGCCCATGATCCCCTGCGCGCCTCATCAAGAGCGGGGAGAGCACCCATGAGCGGACGGCTCAGCGGCAAGACGGCGGTGATCACGGGCGGCGCCAGCGGTATCGGGCGCGCCACGGTGGAGTTGTTCCTGGCTGAGGGCGCCAACGTGGTCATCGGCGACATCCAGGACACGCTGGGCGCCAGCGTGGCCCAGACCTCGCCCAACGCCCTCTACCAGCACGCCGACGTGACCCGTGAGGCGGACGTCAAGGCGTTGATCGATGCGGCGGTGGAGCGCTTCGGGCGCATCGACATCCTGTTCAATAATGCCGGCGCGGCCGAGCGCGACGAGGGTTTCGCCTCCATCGACGAGGCCGGCTTCAACCGGGTTATGCAGCTGCATCTGGCCAGTGCCCTCTACGGCATCAAGCACGCCGAGCCGCATATGCGCGCGCAGAAATCGGGGGCCATCATCACCACCAGCTCCGTTGCGGCGGAGGGGACGACCTACGGCCCCATCCTCTATTCCATCGCGAAATCCGCCGTGCTGCATATGACGCGTCTGGCCGCCGTGCGCCTGGCCGCTGACAAGGTGCGCGTCAACGCCATCCAGCCCGGCCTGATATCCACCGCCATTTTCGGGCGGGCGCTGGGCCTGGATCAGGAAACCAGCGAAGCCAAGGCCGCCGTCATGGGCTCCATCGCCGAGCTGATGCAGCCCCTGCCCGTGGCCGGGGCTGGCCGCGATATCGCCGAGGCGGTCCTGTATCTGGCCAGCGACGCCGCGCGCTTCGTCACAGGCCAGAGCTTCTGCGTGGATGGCGGGCTGACCGCCGGCCAGGTCCCCAATCCCGATGGCGGTGTGTTCAAGCCGCTGGCCGATCTGTTCGGGATCGATCCGGCTTGACTCTGGCGGAACGAGGCAAACGACTCGCTCCTTCGTTCCTGAAGCGTTCCGCAAAAAACCTTTTACGCCCATGGCTTGGCTTAACGCGAGATTAAACAACGCGGCGCATGGTCGATGGATAACGAGGCCTTAAAGCCCCCAATCCACGCTGGAGCTGCGATCCATGCCCCTCAATCTGTCCGCGCCTGAAACCACTGAACTGAAGCCGCGCATTCTCGTGTTTGGCGTGGGCGGCGCCGGCGGCAACGCCGTCAACAACATGATCGACGCATCGCTGGAGGGCGTGGATTTCGTGGTCGCCAAC
This sequence comes from Oceanicaulis sp., assembly GCA_051859425.1. GTDB lineage: Bacteria > Pseudomonadota > Alphaproteobacteria > Caulobacterales > Maricaulaceae > Oceanicaulis. Next base: position 3,493 of record JBHYFR010000114.1, read on the forward strand.
ACCGACGCCCAAGCGCTGGCCCGCTCGCGGTCGGAGCGCCGGGTGCAGATGGGCGCCGCCATCACCGAGGGTCTGGGCGCCGGGGCGCGTCCGGAAGTCGGTCAGCAGGCGGCGGAAGATTCCCTGGCCGAGATCACCGAGCAGCTGCAAGGCGCGCACATGGTGTTTATCACCGCCGGCATGGGCGGCGGCACCGGCACCGGCGCAGCGCCCGTCATCGCGCGCGCCGCGCGCGAGCTGAACATCCTGACCGTGGGCGTGATCACCAAACCCTTCCAGTTCGAGGGCTCGCGGCGCATGCGCCTGGCCGAGGAAGGCATTGAGCGCCTGCAGCAGCATGTGGACACGCTGATCATCATCCCCAACCAGAACCTGTTCCGCATCGCCACCGAGAAGACCACCTTCGCCGAGGCGTTCTCGCTGGCCGACCAAGTGCTCCATTCGGGCGTGCGCGGCATCACCGACCTGATGGTCATGCCCGGCCTGATCAATCTGGACTTCGCCGACGTGCGCACCGTGATGAACGAGATGGGCAAGGCGATGATGGGCACCGGCGAGGCCACCGGCGACAAGCGCGCCATCGAGGCCGCCAACAACGCCATCAACAATCCCCTGCTGGACGATGTGTCGATGAAGGGCGCCAAGGGCGTGCTGATCAACATCACCGGCGGCATGGACATGACGCTGTATGAAGTCGACGAGGCCGCCAACCGTATTCGCGACGAGGTGGACGAAGACGCCAATATCATCGTCGGCTCCACCTTCGACGAAGCGCTGGAAGGCATTATCCGCGTGTCGGTGGTGGCCACCGGCATTGACGGCGAAGCCCTGCAGCAGACCGATCCGCGCCGCCGCACCGCAGAAATCACCCCGGCATGGAAGGGGCGCGAGACTCGCCCGCAGCGCCAGGTCGAGCCGCTGGTGCGCCGCGCCGCCGATGCTGTGGCGGTGAACGAAACCCCGCGCGCTGCGCCCGCCACCCCTGCTGCGCCGGCCGCCCAGGCGCAGGTGGAGACCGCCGCTTCGTATGAGCCTGCCGCCGACATGACCGGCCATGACGCCCAGGATCATTACAACGAAGCCCATGCCTGGGACGACATCCCCGAAGCCCCCGCCGCCAAGCCGGCGGTGGTGCAGGCCCAGGAACGCCTGGCGCGTGACATCAATACGCCGCGTCAGACCGCCCCGGCGCCGGCCCCGCAGGCTGAAACCCCGCGTGGCTTGCGCTCGCTGTTCGGTCGCCGCCCCAAGCCGGCCCCGGCGCCGGTCAAGCGTGATCCGCTGAGCTCGCGTCCGGCGGAGACCCAATCCTCACACCAGCCCGCACCGCGCCCGGCCGTCCAGACCGTGCGTCAGATCCAGCCGGCCCCGACGCCGCGCGGCGATCTGTTTGGCGAGAGCCTGGACGAGGGCGAGCTGGAAATCCCGGCTTTCCTGCGCCGCCAGGCCAACTGAGCCGGTCATCCCTCTGACGCAATAAAAGCCGCCGGGTTCGCCCGGCGGCTTTTTTCGTGCGCATCGCCGGCAGACCTGAACGCCCGCCACTATAACGTGTTTAATTCGTATGATCTCTTTTTAATTGTAACTCTCAAAGCGATGTGGCTATCTCTCTTTGGTTGCACTTCTGCAATCAGAAATGAGGAGATAGCCCCATGGCTGACATTCCTTCCTTTGACCCCAAGCTCATCCAGAACGCGCTGGATGCTGTGGCCAGAACTCATGACGAGCGCAGCTCCGATACGGGGAAGCTGTCGTTCGCAAACTCGGAGATCACCATCTCTGGCGGTTGCGTCAGTGTGACCATCAGGGACGGCAGAATCTGTGTGGACCTGCCGCTGGGCCTTGGGCGCCACTGCGTTTCCCTCCCGATCCATTTCCCGGACGGCACGGCGGCCAGGGCCTGCATCAAGATTTGCACGAAGTTCAAAATACCGACCGGCTGCCGGCTCACGGTCAGCGTCGCTGGCGAGGAAGTGTATTCTGAAACCTTCGGCAAGTGTTAAGCCGGGTCTGACCGCGTAGCCTCAGGCGGCGGCGTCCTGGAGCGCCGCACTCTGGCGCAAAAGGCTGCCGGGTTGTCGCCCGGCGGCCTTTTCGCACGCGCACAATCCCACCATCATCGAACCCGTCACCACCCCGCGCGTAACATGGTGCAACAATCGTTTAATTGCTGTGATGCAGCACTTCTGTAGTGTGCCATCAACATGAGGGGTGTTGCGCTCCGGACCTATCACGGTGGGGGCGCGTGCGGCGTGCAAGACAAGACAAACCGGACTGAAGACGATGATGGAACGCACCACACTGGCCGCCGCGGCGGTTTGCGCCGGCATCGGGCTGCATACGGGCGCGCGCGTGCGCATGGTGATGAAACCGGCTGCGGTGGGCTCGGGCATCGTGTTTGACCGCACCGATCTGTCTCTGGACGACACCCGCATTCCGGCCCGGCGCGAGTATGTGCGCTCGACCGATCTGGGCACCACGCTGATCAACGAGTCCGGCGCCTCGGTGGCGACGGTGGAACATCTCATGGCCGCCCTGGCGGGGCTGGGCGTGGATGATGTCCTGATCGAACTGGACGGCCCCGAAGCGCCCGCCATGGACGGATCAGCGGCGCCGTTCGTGGAACTGATGCTGCATGCGGGGCTCAAGACCAGCGCCGCACCGCGCCGCGCCATTCAGGTGCTGCGCCCGGTATCGGTCAGCGATGGCGCGCGTCAGGCCGAGTTCCTGCCGGCGCTGAAGCAGACCATCGATATCGAGATTGACTTCACCGACGCCGCCATTGGCCGCCAGGCGTTTTCGTTTGAGGTGACGCGCGAGAATTTCCGCGCCCTGGTGGCGCCCGCGCGCACCTTCGGTTTCCGCCGGGATCTGGGCGCGCTGCTAAGCGCGGGCCTCGCGCGCGGCAGCTCGCTGGATAATTCGGTCGTGCTCACCGATGGCGGCGTGGAGAACCCCGAAGGCCTGCGCTTCGCCGACGAGTTCGTGCGCCACAAGGCGCTAGACGTGCTGGGCGATCTGTATCTGGCCGGCGCCCCGATCCTGGGCCTTTACCGCGCCACCCGGCCCGGCCATGGCTTGAACGCCAGGGCGCTGGGCGCGCTGCTGGCCGATACCGGCGCCTGGCGCTGGGTCAATCTGCGCGAGGCTGACAACGGCGAAGTCTGGCGCGCACAAGGCTAGGTGCGATCGCGCCAGGCGGGGCCAGTTTCGCCCCGCGCCAAAACCCGGCGCAGCACCCAGACACGGCAGGCGCTCGACAGCGGCGCATCAGGATCCTCAAGCGCGCGGGCCGCATCAATGCGCGCGATCAGCCGCGCCAGCGCCACGCCCTCGGCCTGCGCCGCCGTGTCCAGCTCCCGCCAGAAATCCTCCTCCAGCGCCAGCGATGTGGCGTGGCCGGCCAGCGTCACCGAGCGCTTGCGCAACATTACGCGCCCTCTCCGCCATCTGACTCTGTCTGCGGGTCGCGCCGGTGCGCCTCGATCCGGCGCGCGGCCTGGTCCTGACGGGCCTGCGCCAGATCGCGGATTGCTTTGGGCGTTCCGTGCATGACGCGGTTCACATCCGCCGCCCGCGCCTTGTCGGCGCGCGCTTTCGCCTTGCGGTGCTGGCGCAGATTGACCGGTTTGGTCATGGCGGCCTCCTTCAGGTCGCGGCGACGGGTTTCAGGAAAATCACCCCGGCGCCCGCAGCGATCAGCGCGAACCCGATGAGATGACGCACGGTGACCGGTTCATTGAGATAGAGCCAGGAGAAAATGACGAACACCGACAAGGTGATCACTTCCTGCATGGTTTTCAATTCCGCCGCCGAATAGACCGC
>JBHYFR010000115.1:0-7272 GCA_051859425.1 Oceanicaulis sp.
GGTGACCAGCGCATAGCGGAACAGATTGTCGTTGAAGGCGCCCAGCGACTGCCCGGCCCAGATGGGCCAGTAGCGTTTCTGTCCCAGCAGGGCGAAGACCGAAATCGGGCTCATAACCGCCCCTCCGCCACCAGCGCGTTGGTGCGCGCTTCGATCACCGTCTCAAGCCGCGACATGAAGTCCTCCTTGGCCAGACCAGGCTCGATCGGATCGAGAAACTCCACAGTGACCCGCCCGGGGCGTTTGCGAAAGCTCTGCCTGTCCCACGCCAGCCCCAGATTGGTGGCCACCGGCGTGCAGGGGCGCTGCAGATCGTCATACAGGTGGAACACGCCCTTGCGGTAGCGGTGCGACTCTCCAGGGGCGGCCAGGTGGCCTTCGGGATAGATCAGCACCGAGCGGCGCGAGCGTTTGAGGCCCAGAAGGCCGGTCTGCATGCGCTGGCGTTCAGCGGCCCCGCCATCATTGGACAGCACGATGGCGCCCAGCCGGTGCAGTATCCAGCCGACCAGAGGGAATTTCAGGAGGTGGTCGCCCGCCACGAAGGCGAGGCCGGGAATCTCCGCCACCATAACGAAGCCGTCACCCCAGCTCTGGTGCTTGGCGGCGAACACGGTTGGGCCCTCCGGCAGGCGCTCGCGGCCGCGCACATCGATCTTCACGCCCGCGATCCAGCGCAGGGCGAAAATCTGGGCGACGCCATAGACGCGTATGCCGAACGACAGGGGTGCGCGTCCGGGCCACAGGGCGAGGAGGGCGCAGGCAATGGCGGCCACCAGAGTGATCAGCCAATAGGCGACGGCATGGAGAAGACTGCGGATCATGAGATCGCTCCGTGGAAGGTCGGCGCCAGAGATGTCTGGCGAATGTCAGGGCCGTCGTTTCAGGCGGCGCGCAGGGCGGCCAGCGCGGCGCGTCCCAGCGAGTCTGTCTTCTGTGACAGACCGAAGCTGTAGCGGCCCGCCATGCGGTGGGCGGCGGGCTGCAGCACCACGCCCAGAGCGGCTGCGGCTTTCAGTTCTGCGTCGCCGCGCGGGCAGTCGCCGTCCGCCATCGCCCGTTCGATGCGCCGCACGATAAGCGCGGTAGGGTCAGGGCGCCCGGGGGTCTCGTTGCGGCCAAAGCGGAACATGTGGGTGAGGTGATACTCAAACAGCGTCCGGTCGCGGTCTGCGGCCTCGCAATAGACGGCCACCACCTGGGTCACGGCGGCTTCAAAATCATCACCGGCGCCGGTGATTGCGTTCTCCACAAGCTCGTAGAGCCGGCCGTGGATAGCGTCGAACAGCGCGCTGGCGAGGGCTTCCTTGCCGGGATAGTGGCGGTAGATCGACCCCTCCGCCACACCGGCCCGCGTGGCGATGGCGCGGGTTGTGACGGCGTCAATGCCGCTGGCGGCGAACAGGACCAGGGCTGCGCGTTCGATCCGGGCCATAGGCGTGCCATCAGCGGCGATCACACCGCGGCTGTCTGCATCGGGAAGGGTTTCAGCGGCGGGCGCGGTTTCGGGCGACGTGGTCATATCAGGCCTCGCGGGGTATATGAGTGAGCGTTCACTCACTCATATCTTGCGGCCCCAAGCAGGTCATTAGAAAAATGAGTGAGCACTCATTCCGCGGCGCGGAGCGCTTCAGCCTCCAGGGCACGGGTGCGGGTCTCGATCCGTTCCTCCAGTTGCGCCATGAAGCTGCGTGCTTCCTCACCCGGCGTCATGGGGGCGAGGAATTCGACCACCGCCACGCCCGGGGTCAGGGTCCAGTCCTTGCGCGGCCAGAAACAGCCCAGATTGGTGGCCACCGGGATGACGTCGCGCCCCAGCGCGCGCGCCAGCTTGTGCGCGCCCTTGCGGTAGCGCAGGCTGGATCCGGCATCGGCAATGCCGCCTTCAGGAAATATCAGCGCCGCGCGTCCCTCCCGGGTCAGGCGCGCCACACCCGCTTCAAAGGCGCCGGGCGTGCGCCGGCCGCCGCTGGTTGCGTCCACCACCACCGCGCCCGCCTTTTGCAGGTAGAGCCCGGCCAGCGGGAACGCGAGCATGTGATCGCCGATCACATAGGCCAGGTCACGGTCGCGCGCGACCTGCAGTAATCCGTCACCCCAGCTTTGATGCTTGGACGCCAGCACGGCGGCGGGAATGGCGCGCACATGGTGCAGGCCGCGATACTCCACCTTCACGCCGCACATGCCCAGCCAGGCGCGGAACGCACGCGCATGCCAGTGAATGGCGAACGCCACGCCGCTGCGCCCGGGCAGCAGGAGGACGGGCGAAAGGCCAATCGCCATAAGGCCGGAAATGGCCCAGAATCCGAGATTGAAGATGTGAGCACGCATGGCGGCGCATGCTGGCGGGGTTCTCACCGCTTCACAAGACGGCTGCGCCTTCCTTGACAAGCGCGCGCAGGCGCCGCCAAAACCCGCGCTCGCTTCCTTGCACGCCACTCCCGCCACTCCGGATCGGATCATCACGCCATGCACGCCTATCGCACCCACACTTGCGGCGCCCTGCGCAAGGCCGATGTCGGCCAGACCGCGCGCCTGTCCGGCTGGATCCATCGCAAGCGCGATCATGGCGGGCTGCTGTTCGTGGATCTGCGCGATCATTACGGCCTGACCCAGTGCGTGCTGGAGCCGGACAACGCCCATTTCGCCACGCTGGAGCGCCTGCGGGTCGAAAGCGTGGTGTGCGTCACCGGCGAGGTGATCGCCCGCTCTGACGACACGGTGAACGCGGGCCTGCCCACCGGCGCGGTGGAGCTGCGGGTGTCTGATGTTCAGGTTCTCTCGGCGGCCGAGGAGCTGCCCCTGCCGGTGTTCGGCGAGCCGGACTGGTCAGAGGAAGTGCGCCTGAAGCACCGCTATGTGGATTTGCGCCGCGACAGCCTGCACAAGCGCATCGTGCTGCGCTCGAAAATCATCGACTCACTGCGCCGGCGCATGACTGATCAGGGCTTTACCGAATACCAGACGCCGATCCTGACGGCGTCTTCGCCCGAAGGCGCACGTGACTTTCTGGTGCCGTCTCGTCTTCATCCGGGTAAGTTCTACGCTCTGCCCCAGGCGCCCCAGCAGTTCAAACAGCTGATCATGGTCTCCGGCTTTGACCGGTATTTCCAGATCGCGCCCTGCTTCCGCGACGAGGACGCCCGAGCCGACCGCGCGCCGGGCGAGTTCTACCAGCTCGACATGGAAATGAGCTTCGTCACCCAGGAAGACGTGTTCAACGCCATCGAGCCGGTGCTGCACGGCGTGTTCCAGGAATTCGCTGGCGAGCGCCACGTCCCGGACGAGGCGTTTGCGCGCATCCCTTACGCCGAGGCGATCCGCAGCTATGGCTCTGACAAGCCGGACCTGCGCAACCCGATTAAAATGCAGGCGGTCACCGAGCATTTCGCCGGATCCGGCTTCAAGGTGTTCGCCGGCATGATCGAGAAAAACCCGAAGGTGGAGGTCTGGGCGATCCCGGCCAAAACCGGCGGCAGCCGCGCTTTTTGCGACCGCATGAACGCCTGGGCGCAGAAGGAAGGTCAGCCGGGCCTGGGCTATATCTTCTGGCGCGAGGAGGGCGGCGCTCTGGAAGGCGCCGGTCCCATCGCCAAGAATATCGGGCCCGAGCGCACCGAGGCGATCCGCACCCAGCTGGGCCTGGAGGCCGGAGACGCGGTGTTCTTCGCAGCGGGCGATCCGGCGGTGTTCTACAGCTTTGCCGGCAAGGCGCGCGATGTGGTCGGCCGCGAGCTGGGCCTGTTTGAAGAGAATATCTTCAAATTCTGCTGGATCATCGATTTTCCCATGTATGAGTGGGACGAGGAGAACAAGAAGGTCGAGTTCTCCCACAACCCGTTCTCCATGCCCCAGATGGACGCCGACGCCTTCATGGCGCTGTCCAAGGACGATCACGAAACGCTGCTGGGCCTGAACGCCTGGCAGTATGACATCGTATGCAATGGCGTGGAGCTGTCCTCCGGCGCCATCCGGAACCACCGCCCGGATGTGATGCTCAAGGCGTTCGAATTCGCCGGGTATGGACCGGAAACCGTCGAAACGGCGTTTGGCGGCATGCTCAATGCCTTCCGCTGCGGCGCGCCGCCCCACGGAGGCATTGCGCCGGGCGTGGACCGCATCGTCATGCTTCTGGCGGGCGTGGAGAATCTGCGCGAAGTGGTGATGTTCCCGAAGGATCAGCAGGCGCGCGATCTGATGATGAATGCGCCGGCCGAACCGGAACTGCGCCAGCTGCGCGAACTGCACCTGCGCACCGTCGCGCCTGAGCCGAAGAAAGCCTGATCTCGGGGGGGGCGGGGGCGCTAGCGGTTTGGCCGCTCCCGGCGCGTTTCCTGCGCCGGCGAAGGCCTGACGGCGTCTCCGCTCAGGGCCGTGCGCCGCGGCGGACGCGGGGGTGTGGCGGACTGTTCGATCATCACGCGCAAAGGCTCCCCGATTTCAGAGCGGCGCATCTCGAAACGCCAGGTGGTGGTGTAGTCTGAATCAAGATCGGCGGCGGCCATCGCCTCGGCGGCGGCCCGCAAGCCCTGACGCGCCGCTTCAAACGCCTCAGACTGTGCATGGTGGCGCGACATGAAGGCGCGCTCGGAATGGGCCAGAGCCTGTTCCAGCGACGCGCGCACGTCATCCATGCGCGCACGATGATCCGCCGGGACGCGTCCGGACCGCTGCGCCGCCACGAAGCGGGCGATCTGGACAGGCTCGCTGCACGAGGCAAGGCCGATTTCTTCAGGCAGCCGGGTGTCATCGTCGCCGCAAGCCAGGCGGAACGTGTCAGCATCCAGCCCGAGAGCGCCGCGAAAATCGGCGCCGGACAGATTGACCGCGATGAAGCGCGCGCCGCTCAGGTTGGCGCTGCGAAAATCGGCGCCGGTCAGGTCGGAATTCTCGATAATCATACCGGTCATGACCGCGTCACGCAGGTCCGCGCCGGCCAGGCGCCCCGACACGATATGCGCGCCGGTCATGTCGGCGCCGCGCAGATCGGAGCGCTCCACACTGCTCTGGCGCAGGACGGCCCCGACCGCGCTGACATCACGCATCTGGGCGCCGGACAGATCGGTCAGCAACATGACCGCGCCATCAAGCCGGGCAGCGTCCAGGCGGGCATTCTGGAGATTGACCCGGTGCAGGCGCGCCCGGTCCAGCCGTGCGCCGCCAAACGAGACGCCTTCAAGCGAGGTGTCGGCCAGGTGCGCCTCGGCCAGTGACGCCCCGGCCATATCAGCGCCGTCAAGGCGGACATCGAGAATGCGCGCACCCAGCATTTCAGCGCCCGCCAGGCGCGTCCCGGAAAAATCCCCGCCAAGTATCTGAATGCCCGCGAGGTTCTTGCCGGCGAAATCACACTGCAGGCAGTCGCCGCTGATCACCAGACGACGATGGGGCTCCTGCGCCGCAACCTGGGTCGTGGCGAGAAACAAGGCGCATGCGGTGGCGAGTGAGGCACGCAGGATCATGCCGCCAACGCTAGCGTGGGCAGGCCTGGAACGCGACTTAATTCGCAGTAAGGCCGTGCACGCGGCAGGGCGGCGTAGTCAGGCCGGCCGGCAGGGTGGTGGAGGCGTCCCCGCAGGCGCTGGCCAGCTGGGCGCGGGTCAGGCCGCGCGCGCGCGCCAGCTCGGCGCCGGACAAATTGGCGCCGTCCAGACGCGCGCCGGTGAAATTGGCGCCGCCGAAATGCGCGCCCACCAGAGTGGCGCGGCTGAGATCGGCATGGGCGAAATTCGCGCCGGTAAAGCGCGCTGCGAACAGATTGGCCGTGACCAGGTCCGCGCCGTCAAAACGCGCCTGGTTGAAGGTCGACAGGCTGAGATCGGCCTGGCGCAGCCTCGCGCGGGAGAAATCGGCGCGGTCCAACGCCCGGTAGCTCAGGTCGGCCTGAAACAGATTGCAGCCCGGGCAGTCGGCCCCCGACTGCGCGCGGGCGATCTGGCCGGGATTCTGCGCCGCAGCGCCGGCGCTGGCCAAGAGTGCCAGAGCGACAGGAGTGATGAGGTGTTTCATAATGATGCGCATTCCCGAAAATGGTCAGGCGAAGAAGTCTGTCCCAGCAATGACTGTGCCGTCCGCGCACCTGAATATGAACGCACCATGAGTGCAAATTAATCCTGGAGTGAGACGCGCCGGAAGAAAACGGCGTCAAACGATGCTATAATAACATACTGCGTTGATGGCGCTCTATCGGCGCGAACGTTGAGGAGACCGCTATGATGAAGTACCTGATTTGTGCTGCGATCCTGTCTGCCAGCGCCAGCGCTGCTGCTCTTGGGCAGACGGCGCAGGAGCGCGCGGAGGCGCGTCTGGCGGAGTTCAGCTCAACAGGCGAGACGACCACTTGCCTGTCGACCACCCGAATCCGGCATATCACGCCGATTGATGACACGCGCTGGCTTGTCACGACGCGTGGCGGCGGGACCTACATGAATGAAGTGAGCCGCGGTTGCCACGGCGCCGCCAGCTCGTTCAACTTTCTCCAGTATCGTGTGCCTGGGGGCCAGCTGTGCCGGGGCGAGATCGTCCGCGTCATTGATTCCGGATCGCGCTTGGAAGCAGGCGCTTGCGGCCTTGGTGCGTTTGAGCGCCTGGAGCCGGTCGCGGCCGCTGCAGCAGAAACCGGCTCTTAGTCAACGCACGGTTAACGCTCCCGCGTCATGATCGCGTGTGACTAAGGATCATTGGCGAGGGTTTCCAGCCATGCGTCAGAGCGCCCGGCGCCTGTTGCTTGGAAGTGTCGTGTTGGCGCTTGGCGCGTGCGGAACTTCGCCGCGCGCGCCAGCGCCCATTGACCATGGAAGTGTCTCAAGCCCCGCACCGGCAGCATGCGGACGGTCTGTTACCGTGCAGCGGGGCGATACGCTCAGCGCCATTGCCGTGAGATGCGGCTCCACCGTTCAAGCTCTGGCCGCCGAAAACGGTCTGTCATCGCCCTACACCCTGCGGGCAGGCCAGACCCTGCGGATGCCAGGGCCCTCGGTCTATACGGTGCGCCGCGGCGACAATCTGTACCGCATCGCCCTCAATCACGGCATGAGCACGCGCGAGCTGGCCCGGCTTAACGGTATCAGCGAAAGCGCGACCATTTATCCGGGCCAGGAATTGCGCGTGTCCGGAACACCGCGTCAGACCGTCGCCGCGACGCCGCCGAGCCAGAGCGCCAACACCAGCGCCGCACGCCCGTCAGCCAACGCCAGCGCGTCCGTTCCGCCTCCGCCTCCGCCACCCCCGCCGCCGCCCAGCGCGCCAGCGCCGGCCTTCGCGTGGCCGCTG
>JBHYFR010000116.1:0-7250 GCA_051859425.1 Oceanicaulis sp.
GCGCCTGGTTGTCCTGGCCCTGGCTGTAGGGCCGCACGGTCAACTCGCGTGGGCGGCCGCCGCGGGCGGGCTGGACGGTGATGCGGATGCGCTCGCCCGCCCGGCGGTTGAGCAGGCTGAACGGATTGACGCCCGCCTCCAGCGTGGTTCCGGCAATGGCGGTGATGCGTGCGCCGGGCTGGATATTGAACCCGTCACGATCCAGCGGCCCGCCGGGCAGCACTTCGGCGATCACCAGACCCGGCCCGGACGCGGTCAGGTCATAGATCACACCCAGCGAGGCGGTTGAATCATTCGCATTGCCCGCATTCTGGGGACGGTAGCTCATGCCGGTATGGCTGGCGTTGAGCTGGCCGAGCATTTCCGACATCAGCAGGGCGAAATCCCGGCTGGTGGACAATCCCGCGAGCTTGGGCTCATAGGCCGCCCGCATGGCCGTCCAGTCGACGCCGTGGAAGTCAGGATCGTAGAACTTGTCCTCCACCTGACGCCAGACATGTTCAAACAGGTGCGCGCGTTCGGAATCGGCGCGCAGGCTCACCTCCGCGCTGATGGCCACGGGCGTCACCGTGCCGCCGGGCAGGGTCACCTTGCGCAGATTGCCGTCCACCAGCAGGAAGCCGGTGGAATTATCGGCCAGCTGCAGGCTGGCGCTGCGGGCGTTGAGCTGCGCGATGCGCCTGGTCTCGCCCTTGTGCAGGTCCTGCATCCACAGATCAAACCCGCCCTCGAACCGGGCCAGATAGTACAGCGCCGACAGATCGGAATTGAGCTGCGCGTCAGCCAGTTCCGACGAATGGATGGTCAGGCGGCGGGTGCGCTGCTCCACCGCGTCGAGATCCAGGCGCGCAGGGCCGTCCAGCGCCGCGCCGATCCAGTTGAAGAAGTCGGCCAGCGCGCCGCCGCGATTGGCCGCGTCGTCATCCTTCTCCATCTCCTCGGCCAGGGCGCGTTCCTGTTCGGTCAGATTGAACCGGTCCCAGGCCGACTGGGTCAGGAAGCCAGCCATCACGTCCTGCTGGGCGCCCCAGCTGCCGTGGCTGCGCGGACCAAACCGGTTGGAAATCCACACGATCGCGCCCCCGCCCGAATGCCAGTGCGGGCGGTAATCGCCATAGCCGGTCAGCGTGATGTCGCGCGGCGGCGCAGACCCGGCCGCCGGCGCCACGCCGATATTGGCGTAAAAGAAACTGCCCGGCGTGAAGCTGGACGCGATCCAGCGCGAATCCGGCGACCAGGAAAACTGCAGATCGCCATCGGAGTAGGAGTAATTGAGCTCCGGCCCGAACACCGTGCGCCGGTTGCGGCCCTGGCGGTTCACCACGCTGATGGCGTCGCGGTTTTCGATGAAGGCGATCTTTTCGCCATCCGGGCTGTAGGCCGGCTGAAACGCCTCGCCGCCGGGATGGCGGTACACCAGCCGCTCGCGCCAGGTGGTGGCGGCGGAAAAGCGCGGCTCCGACCCGTCGGTGAGGCTGGTCTCATAAATCGCCCAGGCCCCGTCGCGGTTGGATGCGTAGAGCACCGAGCGGCCATCGGGCGAGAAACTCACCGAGCGCTCCTGCTCGGGGGTGTTGGTCAGGCGCACTGTCGTAGAGAAATCGGCCGCCGTGACGAACACTTCGCCGCGCGCCACAAAGGCCAGTTCCTTGCCGTCGGGCGATACCGCAAACTCGCTGATCCGGCCCGCCACCGGGAAGGGGCGCGGCGCATCGCGCAGGGGCGGCGCCGACAGGCGGATATCCAGCCGGCGCGGGGCCTCGCCCCGGCGCAAGGTGTAGATATCGCCGTGATATGTGTACACCACCAGCCCATCGCGGCTGACCGACAGATCGCGGGCCGGATGGGGATCGTGCTGCGTCAGCGCCGTGCGCGCGCCGGTCTCCAGATCGAGATGGTGGACATTGAACGCCCCGCCATCGATTTCGCTGAGCAGGAAGAGCGATCCGTCATCGGCCCAGGCCGGGGCGTGGTCGCCGCCGGGATTGACCGAGACATTCTCGTGGGCGCCGCTGGCCACATCGAACACCCAGACATCACGGGCGAAGGAGGACACGTCGCGCTGGCGCTCGGCGCTCTCATAGGCGCGCTCCTGGCGATAGGCGATGCGGGTTCCGTCCGGGCTCCAGCGCGCCTCCTCGGAGGGCACGGTGGACACCATGCGCGGCGTTCCGCCCGTCACCGCGATCTCGTAAAGCTCGGGCAGCGCGCCGGTAGGAAAATAGCTCGATTGCGCCGACCCGCCGCGCGCCGAGCTGAACAGGACGCGTTGTCCGTCAGGCGAAAAATCGGACGGGCGGTCATCGGCCGAGTGATGGGTCAGGCGCGAGACCTGGGACCCGTCGGCGCGCATGGCGAAAATGTCCAGATTGCCGAACCGGTCATTGGCGAACGCGATCATGGACCCGTCCGGCGACCAGACCGGATGGCCGCTCCAGCCCTCGCCGGTGGTGATCGGCGTAGCGGTCCCGCCCTCAGCGCTGACGCGCCAGAGCTGCCCGTGGGCGGAGAAGACAATCTGGGACCCGTCGGGAGACACCGCCGCGTGGCGCAGCCAGTTGCCGGAAACGTCGCCCAGCGCCGCCCCTGTCCAGATCCATACCGCCGCCAGCCCGGCCAGAATCGCGCGCATCGTATTCTCCCCGTGAAATCAGGACGTCACGCTGGCACGGCGCGCACACGCGGGCAAGCGCGATGCTTGACGCCGCAGCGCAGCGCGGGTCAATTGCGGCCATGACAGACACTCAGGACTTCCAATCACGCATCGGCGAAACACGGCGCTCGGACTGGTTCACTGTGGACCAGGCCCGGGTCAACGCCTTCGCCGATATCACGCTGGACCACCAGTTCATTCATGTGGACCCGGAGCGGGCTAGGGCCGAGACGCCGTTCGGCGGCCCCATCGCCCATGGGTTTCTGACGCTCTCCATGCTGAGCCATTTCGCCGCCCAGTGCCTGCCGGCCTTCCCGGCCAAGGCCATCGGCATCAATTACGGCTTCGACAAGGTGCGCTTCCTCAGCCCTGTGCCGGTGGGCGCGCGCATTCGCGGCAAGTTCACGCTCGCCAGCGCCGATGAGCGCAAGCCGGGTCAGATCCAGCTCGCCCATGATGTGGAGGTGGAGATCGAGAACGCCCCCGCCCCCGCCCTGGCCGCGCGCTGGCTGAGCCTGGTGGTCACCGGCTGAATCGGCGGGCTGAAAACACCCGCGCCTGACATCCTTCCAGAACGCAAAAAGCCCCGGACCCATGGTCCGGGGCTTTAAGATGTCAGGCCTGACTCGTCAGATCAGCGGCGGCGGCGCGCAATGCGCTCCACTTCGGCCTGGACCTTCTCTTCCACGATGGCGGGCAGATTGTCGTCCAGCCATTGCTTGAGCATGGGACGCATCATCTCGCGCACAATGCCTTCCAGGGTCTGCCCCTGGTCGGACGAGACACGCAGATTGTCGGACAGGGCCGCGAACATGCCCGCCGCCAGGCTGGCGGGAGCAGCGTCCACCAGCGCGTCCTCATCCGCCTCCGGCGCGGGTTCGGGCTGCGGGGCCGGGCGCGGCGCGGCCGCTACAGGCGCGGGCGCCGGTTCCGGCTCGGGCTCGGGCTCGGGCTCGTCCTCGCGGTCCACGATCATCAGATCATCAGCGATGGCCATCGGCGCCGTGCCGCCGGCCATGGCGTCATCCTCGACGCGATCGGTCAGCTCCAGCACATCGTCCTCGACGGGCTCAGGCGCGGGCGCGGACGCGGGCGCGGGCTCGGGCTCAGGCGCCGGCTCGGCGGCCAGTTGCGGCTCCTCAGCAGCCTCTGCTTCCGGCTTGGCCTCGTCATCCTCGTTGATGATGCGGCGGATGGAGGCGAGAATTTCCTCCATTGTCGGTTCCTGGTCGGCGCTTTCCTGAGCCATAGAGATGTCCTTGCTCCGTCGAGGGGAAACGGTCGCGCCAAACTTAGGCTCTACCGCGCGTTCCTGTCCAGCGTGGGAGACGCGTCAGAGCACGCTAATTCCACGGGATTAAGCTGAAGTTAGGCCAACGCGACCGGCTGTCTTCGCCAATATCGGATTCATCAGCGACCGGCAGTTGCAAATCCCGGGCGCTGAGCAGGCCGAGCGTCTGCAGCAAACCATAGCTCGCCACGGCCAGATCGCGCTCGGCGCGCACCAGTTCGAGGCGTGAATTGAGCAATTCCTGCTCGGCGTTCAGCACGTCCAGCGTGGTGCGCAGCCCGACAAAGGCCTCCTGCTCCACGCCCTCGAAGGCGATCTCGTTGGCGCGCACCGCTTCGCGGCTCGATTCGATCACGGCCTGGGCGGCCAGATAATTATTCCAGGCGTTGGTCACCGCTTCGATGACCTGACGCCGTGTGGTCAGCCCGGCCAGCCGGGCCTCGTCGGCCGACGCTTGCGCCTCGCGCACCCGCGACTGGTTCAGCCCGCCGGTGAAAATCGGCATGGAGACCCGGGCCTGCACCTGGGCCGAACCGCGCGCCTGACCGGAAAACGCCGAATCGCGATTCTCATTCACCGAGGCGCTCAATGACACTTCCGGCAGCATCGCCCCGCGCGCCACGCGAATGCCTTCGCGCGCCGCGGCTTCATTGAACTCCACCGCGCGCAGGTCAGGATTATTGTCCAGCGCCAGATCCTGAGCGCTGCCCAGCGCATCCGGCAAACCCGCGCCCGGTCCGATCAGCTCAGGCTCGACCGGGTCGACGCCGGTGACGCGGGCATAGGCCGCGCGCGAGGCCGCCAGCGCCGCCTGGGCGCCCGACAGCTGGGCGCGCGCACCCGACAGGCGCGCTTCGGCCTGGGCGACATCGGTGCGGGTGATCTCGCCCACCTCAAACCGGTCGCGCGCCGCACGCAGCTGCTCGCCCAGCACTTCTACGTTGTTGGAGCGTATGGATACGATCTGCTGGTCGCGCGTCACATTGGCGTGAGCCGACACCGCGTCGAGCAAAACATTCTGCTCCACCGCGCGCAGACGCTCGCGGCCGGCCTCGAAACGCGCCTCGGCCGCATTGATCGCGCCGCGCGTGCGGCCACCGCGATAGATGGGCTGGCTCAGCGTGGCGCCGATCGAGCTGGAGCCATTACCGCCGCCACCGGCCAGGCCCGTACCGCCCCAGGTCTCGGACTCCGACAGCGTTCCGCTGGCCGACACATTGGGCAGCAGGGAGGCGCGCGCCTGCGTCACGCCCTCTGCGCTCTGGCGCAAGCGGGCGCGTTCGGCCTGGAGCTGGGGATTGGTGCGATAGGCCGCCGACAGCGTGTCTTCCAGCGACTGGGACCAGACCGCCGGAGCGGCCGACGCCATCAACCCGGCCGCCAACGCAGCCTTGATCAGAAATTTCATCGCGCCCTCATATCCGTTCAGCCTGCCAGGATAGGCTCTTATCTGGTCACATATAGCGCAAAAGCAAAAGTGAACAGCGTTCACTTCATTAAATTTTGGCGAGCGCGCTACTGCGGCCACGTCTCAGAAAACGAATCCCGGCTTGGGCTCGAAGCCCGGCAGGAACGGCGGTGCGGCGTCGAAGACGGCGCGTTCACCCGTGGTACGGGCCGAGCGGGTGAAAACCGTCGCACGGCCCACCTCGCCCGAGCGCACAAACACGACAAGGCGCCCGCCCTCGGCCAGCTGGTCGAGCCAGGCCTGCGGCGTTTCGGCGACGGCGCCATTGACGAAAATCACATTGAAGGGACCCTGCCCGGGCATGCCCTGCTCCAGCGGCCCTTCAACAATGACGGCATTGTCCGCACCCGCCGCCGCGAGCCGGTCGATGGCCTTGGCCGCAAGGGCCGCGTCGCTTTCCAGCCCGACCACCGTCTCGGCCAGCCGCGCCAGCACGGCGGTGGAGTAGCCAAGCCCGCAAGCGATATCGAGCACCACATCGCCCGGACGAATCGCAGCGGCCTGGGCCAGCTTGGCGAAATCGCGCGGGCTGAGCATGGCGCGCCCGCCCGGCAGGGTGATCTGCGCATCGGCATACGCGCGTCCGATCTGGGCCTTGGGCACGAAGCGCTCGCGCGCAACCGCGGCCATGGCGTCCTGCAGGCGCACATCGGTCACGTCGCTGGGACGCACCTGACTGTTGACCATGGCGAGGCGGGCCTGGGTGAAATCGGACACGGGGCGCGACCTTGTGGCTGGTCCGGCGGTGCGGACGGAAGAGGGACCGGCGGCTTATATCCCGCGCCTCCAGCAGGCGGCAAGGCGCGCGGGACTGCGCATGCAGCGCGCAGCAGCCATGCTGCGTTGCGGGGCGCGCCTTGCTTGGCTATGTAGTGGGTTCTGCTCAGGAGCGGCGCCATGGCGGAGTGGTGACGCAGAGGACTGCAAATCCTTGCACCCCGGTTCGATTCCGGGTGGCGCCTCCAGAGCCCTTCTCCCGGACCGGCTGGTTTTACTCCGCTGCCGCCGCGTTCGGGTGATCCAGCACCCCGGCCTCGATCAGGTGGGATCGCAGGCGGCCGGTGAAAGCCAGAAACGTCATCCGGTAATCACTGATCAGCGACCAGAGCGGATGGTCGAACGTGGCCGGCTTGTTGCGCTCGACAAAGGCATGGCTAACCCAAGCGAAGCCGTAGCCGAACACCGGAAACAGGATCAGCGCCCACCAGGTCTGGGTGGCCAGCGCAAAGATCAGCGCCGAGGTCGCCAGAACCGTGCCCGCGTAATGCAGGTATCGCGTCGGCGCCAGCGCATGCTCGCGCAGATAATAGGGCCAGAACTCGGCATAGGTGTCGGCGCGCTTGGCCATGTCTTGGTCTCCCGGATCGAATGCGGCGGGATCGATGCCCGCCCTTTCCACGTCAACGCTATCACGCCGGGGCGCCAGTGCGAAACGGTGCGGCGGCGCCAGCGGCGCCCGGCCCCGGAGCCTGGAATTTTCCGTTAACGTTAGGGCGATGTTAACCGGTGATTCGGTATTTGTTTACGCGTCTTCCCTCGAAGACACCCCACCATCCACCCAATGCCTTTTCGGGAGCCCCACCGGCTCCCGATTTTTTTTAAGGCTCATATCAGGCCAGGGTGCATCCAGGCGCCGTGAGTAGCTTGCACGGGGCACACAGCGTTGCTAAACACCAGCCTCCGTCGCTGGCGGCGTATTCCCCGGTAGCTCAGTTGGTAGAGCAATCGACTGTTAATCGATCGGTCGCTGGTTCGAGTCCGGCCCGGGGAGCCATTTTTTCAGGGGGGCTGTCCCAGATGTTCAGCTTCGTGAGTAGGGTTTGAGCCATTTTCGCAGG
>JBHYFR010000117.1:0-7235 GCA_051859425.1 Oceanicaulis sp.
GGACCAGAGCGGGGTCGATCTGGCCAATGTGAAAATGAGCATGAATCCGTTCTGCGAGATCGCCGTCGAAGAGGCGATCCGCATGAAGGAGAAGGGGCTGGCCGAAGAGATCGTCGCCGTCTCCATTGGCCCGGCCCAGGCGCAGGAAACCATCCGCACCGCGCTGGCCATGGGCGCTGACCGCGGCATTCATGTGGCAGCAGACAGCATTGTCGAGCCGCTGGCCGTGGCCAAAATCCTCAAGGCCATCGTGGACGAGGAACAGCCCGGCCTGGTCATTCTGGGCAAGCAGGCGATTGACGACGACACCAACGCCACCGGCCAGATGCTGGCCGCCCTGCTGGGCTGGCCGCAAGCGGCCTTCGCCTCCAAGGTGGAGAAGGATGGCGACGGGCTGAACGTCACCCGCGAGATCGATGGCGGCCTGCAGACCCTGCATATCGCCCTGCCCGCCATCGTCACCACGGACCTGCGCCTGAACGAGCCGCGCTACGCCTCGCTGCCGAACATCATGAAGGCCAAGCGCAAGCCCATCGACGCAAAGACGCCGGACGATTACGGCGTCGACATCACGCCGCGCCTTGAGGTGCTCAAAGTGGCCGAGCCGCCCAAGCGCCAGGCGGGCGTGAAGGTGGAGAGCGTGGCCGATCTGGTCGGCAAGCTGAAAAACGCGGGGGTGCTGTAATGTCCGTTCTGGTCATCGCCGAACACGATAACGCCGCCCTGAATGACGCCACCCGGGCCGCCGTGACCGCCGCCGCCAGGATTGGCGGGGACATCCATGTCCTGGTCGCCGGCAAGGACGCCAAGGCCGTCGCCGACGCCGCCGCGAAACTCGACGGCGTGAAAACCGTCCTGCACGCCGATGCGGACGGGCTGGACAAGCGTCTGGCCGAGGCCATGGAAGCGCTGGTCCTGTCCATCGCGGACCGGTATGACGCGATCCTCGCGCCGGCCACCACGTCGGGTAAGAATTTCATGCCCCGCATCGCCGCCAAGCTCGATGTGGCCATGATTTCCGACATCACCTCGGTGGAAAGCGCCGACACCTTCGTGCGCCCGATCTATGCCGGCAACGCCATGATGACGGTGAAGTCCAAGGACGCCAAGAAAGTCATCACCGTGCGCCCGACCACGTTCGACAAGGCCGGTGATGGCGGATCAGCCGCGGTCAAATCCCTTGACGCCCCGGCGCCCGCTGCGAAGTCGAAATTCGTCGGCGAGGAGCTGTCGAAATCCGACCGTCCGGAACTGGCCCAGGCCAAGATCGTCATCTCCGGCGGGCGCGGCATGGGGTCGGGCGAGAATTTCGCCATCATCGAGAAAGTCGCCGACAAGCTGGGCGCCGCTGTCGGCGCCTCTCGCGCAGCGGTGGATGCGGGCTTTGTGCCCAACGACTACCAGGTCGGCCAGACCGGCAAGGTGGTCGCGCCCCAGCTCTATATCGCCGTGGGCATTTCCGGCGCGATCCAGCACCTGGCGGGCATGAAGGACTCCAAGGTCATCGTCGCCATCAACAAGGATGAGGAAGCCCCGATCTTCCAGGTGGCCGATTACGGCCTGGTCGCCGACCTGTTCAAGGCGGTCCCTGAACTGGAAGAGGAACTGGGCAAGGCCGGTTACTGACCGCCCCGATAGCCTCTTGAGACTGGACAAGCCGCGGAGCCTGCTCCGGGGCTTTCTAGCGCCACCCATCTGACAAATCCCCCCGCCATCAGCGCTACGGCTTTGCAATGGCGGCGCTTTACGGGGATGATTGTCCCGAAGACTTTAATAGGGAAGGACCTACCCATGGCCGTCAGCCGCAAGGACGAAGCCCGCCTGTTCACCAAGGACGAGCTGGAGCTGGTCGATCGCTCGCACCATCCCGCCCTGTCCTCGCTGGACGACAAGGCGCTGGCCGAGACCCGCAAGCTGGTGCGCGAGCGCCGTCAGCGCGCGCTGGACATCTCCAAGCGCCAGCGCCGCGAGATGCGCGGCAAGGCCAAGGCTCAGGGCGCCAAGCCGGCGGCGGATAATCTGGGCTCCAAGGAAAAGGCGGCGGCCCTGTCCAATGCGCTCAAGCGCCTCAATGCCGAACACGCCCGCCGCACCGCCGCCTCGGCGCGCGAGGCGACGCGCTCTGGCATGAAGAAGGCGCTGGAGATGAAGCGCGCCGCGCCCAAGACCACGCGTCCAGGCTCGCGCACCGCCAGCAAGGGCATGCAGAAAAACACCAGCGCCAAGCGCGAGCAGATCGCCGATCCGCGCGAGGTGGGCCGGGTGTCCCAGCAGATCAAGAAGGCCCAGGCCAAGCGCGACGGCTAGGCGCGCGGGGCGCCCGCAGCCGTCGCTAATGCGCGTAGCGGGCCAGCCAGGCGTCAAGCATGGCCTGCTGGGCGTGAAATGCATGCTCTGGCCGGGCGCCGTTGAAGCCCTGGGGCGATTTGAAGAATACGGCGAACTCGCGAATGCAGCCTGACAGGCCGTGCTGCAGGGCGATATCGCATAGCCGCGCCAGTTCGATCACCAGCGGCGCGGCCAGAATGGAATCCGCGCACAGGAAATTGATCTTCATCTGCATCGGCTGACCGAGAAAGCCGGCCAGATCGATGCTGTCCCAGGCTTCCTTCATGTCACCCTTGGGCGGGTGGTAGCAGATATTGATGATGTGGTTATCCACGGTGTAGCCGAGGATCTGGTCCAGCACCGAGCGTTTGGCGTCAATTTTCGACGCGCGCGAGCTCGGATCATCAAGGACATAGCCATCAAGATTGCCCAACAGATTTGTGGAGTACCAACCCTCCACCTTCAGCGCCCGGTCTCGCAGAGCCGGGGCGAGCGCGGTCTTCACCAGCGTCTGGCCGGTCTTGCCATCCTTGCCTGCCAGCGGCGCGCCACGGGCGCGCGCCAGCGCCTCGATTGGCGCAATATCGGCAGCCTGACTCGGAGTGAAATTGACAAACGGGCGGCCCGACCCCGCCGCCGCATAGGCATAAAGCATGCCGGCGCTGATATCGGGATCATTGCGGTCCAGCGCCTCTTCAAAGGCGTCCAGGCTGGCAAGGCAGGCGCTGTCAGGGTTTGGCGCACGCTCGGTCGAGCCCAGATTGATCACCACCACGCTGTCGAGACGGCCTTCGTCCTGAAAGCGGTCGAGATCGGCGCGCATCTGCGCCGCTGCGCCGCGCAGGCTGTTGGCGGTCATCACATGGCTCTGGCGCATCGGCCGGCAATAGCGGCTGTTGTGAAAGGCGGGCCACGGCGTGACGGCGGACAGTCCGGCCCCGGCGCGCGCCGCCAGGTCAGGGGGCAGCACCTTGTGGCGCAATATCGCGTCCGATAGCGCGGATCCGTCAAGGTCCCAGCCCGCCACCGCCAGATCCTGGTAGGCCGGGGCGGCGCCCATCTCCCGGTCCGCCAGCGGCAGCCCCTGGGCCGGGCTCACCCCGCTGCGGATCAGATGAAGTCCGGCTGCGACGGTTGAGCCGACAGCGCCTCCCAGGCCCACCAGCGCCAGCCCGGTGCGCCGCTTTTGCACGCTATGCGACAATACCGCGTCCTCCCCTCGCCTCACGGGCACCGGCGCTGGCTAGAGCGTCATCCGACCTGACGGCGTCAGGCCGCACGCTCTCGCTCTATATTCTGGAGCGCAATTTTTCCGAAAACCGGTTCCCACTTGTGCCGATTGCGCTCTAGCAGCCCTTCGAGCGGGCGCTGATATGGTCAAGCAGGACCGGTGCGGCGCCTTCCAGCACGCCCATGCCGTGAAACAGGGTCCGGGCCGGATCGCGGCCTGTCATGGGCTGGTGATCCATGGCTTCAGCGACCACCATCGCGGTCCCCTCGGCGACAACGAAATCGGCGGCCAGATCATCGGGGACGCCGTGCTTGGCAAGAACGCCATAGGCGTCCACCAGCGCGTCCAGATCGACCAGGTTGCGGATGTCCTCGAGCAGACTGTCGGTTCGCTTTCGGGTGTGGGCTTGCATCAGAAAACCTCCTTTTGGATGACCAGGCATGGCTGTCGGAATGCAACTTTATGTTATACTCGTTAAAGGTGCAATTGTTAATTTTAATTTTGAAGATTGCAGCCGGAGGGGCCCATGCCCGAGCCGATGACGGCGCAGACCTATTTTCCCATGCTGTGCGCTCTGGCTGTGCGCAACGCAGCCGCAAAGCCTGTCTACCAACAGCTCTGGTCTGAAGCGCTGAGGGAGCATGACGGCGCGCCCCCTTTCGCGGCGCTGCCGCTGATTACCCGCGAGGCGTTCGAGGCGGCGCGCGCCGACCTGCGCCACCCGGAAGACGTGGCGCTGATCCACCATTCCACAGGCACGACCGGCCCGGCCTTTTTCCGCCATCGCACCGCCACCGAGGTGCAGCGCATGGCCGCGTTCTTCACCGAGCACTATCGCCGGCTGGGCCTGGCCGATGCCGCCGCCGGACCCCGGCCGATGGTGTTGTGCGAGATCGACGGCTATCACGGCACGCGCATACCCGCCCCGTCCCCGGCCTTTCCGGTGAATGGCGACGCCAACAGCGCCGGAACACTGGCGCAGACCGCCGCCAGCCTGACGCGCCGGTATGGGCTGGCGGGCGTGAGCGAACAGCCAGTCGCAATCATCGGCACCGAGCAGTTCCTGATGCTGGTGACGCTGGAGCTGCTGCGCGACGGGATCGACCCGAGGGATCTGGCGGTGCGCCGGTTGATGAGCTGCGGGCACTATCTGTCCAATACGCGCAGGCGCTTTTTCCGCGATGCGTGGGGGATGGAGGTGGAGGACAGCTTTTCGCTGTCTGAAGTGTTCGGCTCGGCCCGGCGGATGCCCGGCGGGCGTCATCGCTTCTGGCCCATGGTCCATGCCGAGTTTGTCGATCCGGCCACCGGCCGGCCGGTGCGGGACGGGCTGGCGGAGCTGGTGCTGACCGAATTGCCGCCTTTCATCGACTATGAGCCGCTGGTGCGATACCGCACGGGCGACCTGGTGCGCGTCCAGGTCGATGACCTGCAGCCTTCCCTGTCCGAATTCACGCCGCTGGGCCGGATCGCACGCTCGGTGCGCGCGCCCGACGGCGCGCCGCTTCTCGCCCAGTACCCGGTTCTCGACGCCGTGGATCACATCCCGGACATCGCCCGTGAAGCGCCTGAACGCTGGATCGAGGCGCGCTTCGGTCCGGTTCCGCTCGGGCGCCCCCGCATCGCCGTAACGCAGGAGAGGCGCGCCATTGTGTTCGATGTCCAGCTGAATTTCTGCCCGCGCATCTTCCCGCAGGCGGCGCGCTCGGTGGCCGCCCGGCTGACCCGGCGCCTGCGTCAGGCCCTGGCCGAGACGGCCGGATCAGCGGCGCCGGGGATACGGCTCAAGGTCCGCACGACCGGGCTGCCGGTTACGCCCGCCCCCCTGTTCGGCAGCTGACGGGTTCATCCGCGCGGCTGACACAGGCGTTCGAGAACGGCGTGGATCAGGGCTTCGTGCGCGATTTCCACGTGGCCGTAATCATGAGCCGGGACATGGATGCTGAGGTCCGCGCCCGCCTGATCAAGCCGGTTGCCCGGCGCAAAGCCGCTGAAGGCGGCGACCCGGGCGCCGAGATCGCGGGCCGCAGCCACGGCATTGAGCACGTTGGGCGACTCGCCCGAGCTGGACACCGCGATCAGCAGATCCCCCGAACCCATCAGCACGCTCAGCGGGCGGGCGTAGACCTGATCGTAGCCGTAATCATTGGCCAGGCAGGTCAGCAGCGGCGCATCGCCCAGAACGCTTGATCCAATGGCGCACCGCATCAGCATGTCCTGGCTGAGATGGCTGGCCAGGGCGGCGCTGCCGCCATTGGCGGCCCACCATACCCGCGCGCCGCGTTCGCGCACTGACCCGAGCAGACCGCACAGCGCGTCCAGCCCGGCCTCCAGGCTGAGTTCGCCGTGCGGCGTGCGCGCACGGGCGGCGCGAACCACGTCATGCAGCCGGTCCAGCCAGACCAGGCACGCCGCGCCGGGGCGGGGGGCGGCGTCATCCGTGCCCGTCGGCCTGCTCATAGAAGCTCACCTCGTCATCAAGGTCGGCATAGCCGGCGGTCTCCACATCCCCTGGCGGGCGCTCCAGCCGGCGCCAGTCGGTCATGAAGCTGGGGCCATAACTGGCCGCCAGCAGCACCCGCGCCCCGTCGCTGACGCGCACGCTGGCGCCGTGCAGAAGCGCTTCGTTGAGCACAATCACATCGCCCGCGCGCACCGGCGCCGTGCGCAGCATCGGATGGCCGCTCTCTGAAAGCAGGGTGCGGCGCGTGCGCACCGCTTCGGGCCATGGAAAGGGAAGCTGGGCCTTGTGGGAGCCTTCGATATAGCAGAACGGTCCGTCGTCAGGACCCACGTCGGTAAGATAGGCGATGAGCTTGACATAGGTCGTGTAGAGCCGTCCGTCATGATACTCGCAGCGATAGGCCAGATGCCGGCTGGCGCGTATCCCGTCCTCCCAGACCTGATCGAGCGTCTGGCCGTTATGCATGTACAGAAAGGCGCCGCGGGAGGATTCGTGGCCATAACACTCCAGAAGCCGCAGAGGCTGGTTGATCACCGCGCGCGCCGCGGCGGTGAAGGCCGGACCGGTGACCAGCGCCCGCACCGCCTCGTGAGCGCGATGGGGCGCCTCCCAGCGTCGCAGGCCCGTGTCGGGAAAGGCGGCATCCGGGGCGGCGTCCAGAAAGCTGCGCGCCGCCGCCAGGCCTGACGCGTCCAGGAAACCCTCCAGCTTCACAAAGCCCTGCGCGTCATAGGCGTAGAGCTGCTCGGGCGTGAGTGCGGTCATGAGCGCGCGCCTCCCGGCGCCATGGCGCCATATCCGGCGGAGCGCGACCGCCGCCAGGCCCAGGCGCTGGCGAGAATTTCATCAAGCGCGGAGTGCTCGGGCCGCCAGCCCAGCACGGCGCCGGCCCGGCGTATATCAGCCACCAGCACGGGCGGATCGCCCGGCCGGGGCGCCGCCTCACGCACGATCAACGGCCTGCCGGTCATCCGGCGCACCGCCTCCACCAGCTCACGCACGCTGACCCCGGCGCCTGCCCCGAGATTGCAAACTGTGAACGGCGCCGCCAGCGGAGCGGTCAGGGCCAGAATATGGGCGCGGGCCAGATCGCTGATGGAGACATAATCGCGCACACAGCTGCCATCCGGCGTCGGCCAGCGCGTTCCGAAAATATCAAAGGGGCTGTCCCAGATGTCTGAGACATCTAGGATGGCGGGATGCGGCTAAAGC
>JBHYFR010000118.1:0-7151 GCA_051859425.1 Oceanicaulis sp.
TCGGACCCGTCAGCGAACGGCCCTGGAGGCGGTCCTTGGCGAAGGCCAGCGAGAACTGATAGGCGGTCTCGGCCAGGCCCAGACCCTGGAGGCCCACGCCCAGGCGCGCCTCGTTCATCATGACGAACATGATGCGCAGGCCCTTGTTCTCCTCGCCCACGAGCCAGCCGGTGGCCTCGTCATAATCCATGACGCAGGTGGCGTTGCCGTGGATGCCCATCTTGTGCTCCAGCCCGCCGCACTGCAGCGAGTTGCGCTGGCCCGGCGCACCGTTTTCATCCGGGATGAACTTGGGCACCACGAACAGCGAAATGCCCTTCACGCCCGCCGGCGCGCCCTCGATCCGGGCCAGCACCAGGTGGATCACGTTCTTCGACAGATCGTGCTCGCCCGCCGAGATCCAGATTTTCTGGCCCGAAATCTTGTAGGTGCCGTCGCCATTGGGCACGGCCTTGGTGCGCAGCATGCCCAGATCGGTACCGCAATGGGGCTCGGTCAGATTCATCGTGCCCGACCACTCGCCGGAAATCATCTTGGGCAGGTAGAGCTGCTTCTGCTCGTCCGAGCCGCCCACCACCAGCGCCTGCGCGGCCCCGCCGGTCAGGCCGGGATACATGCCGAACGCCATATTGGCGCTGGTCACCATCTCGTTGAAGGCGAGGTTGAGATAATGGGGCAGGCCCTGGCCGCCATATTGCGGATCCGCCGACAGCGCGGTCCAGCCGCCCTCGGTCATCTGGGCATAGGCGTCCTTGAATCCCTCGGGCGTGGTCACCACGCCGTCTTTCAGCGTGCAACCCTGTACGTCGCCGACCTTGTTGAGCGGGGCCAGCACGTTTTCGCACAGCTTGGCGCCCTCCTCCAGGATCGCGTCGACAATGTCGGCGCTGGCGTCGCTGAAGCCTTCAAGGCCTGAGTATTGCTGGACGTTCAGAAGATCGTTGAGGACGAATTTCTGGTCGCGAAGCGGGGCTTTGTACTGGGGCATGGACGGTCTCCGAAGGGCTGGCCGGCGTTAAAGGCCGCCGGCTATGGGGTCAGGCGCCAGCCCCGTGGCGGGACTGGCGGCAAAAGAAAACATGTCAGTCAGGCGGGCCGGCGGCCCATTCGGTCATGCGCGCGGCGGCCAGCGCCTCGAAGGCGCGCGCGCGGCGCTTGATGTCGTCAGGCGGTTCGCGATTGGCCAGGCGCTCTTCCAGCCAGCGCGTACCGGCCTTGAGCTCGGCCAGCGCCGCGTCGATATCGTCGCGCTGGCGCTCCAGCACCGTGATGCGGTCGCGCATGCGGTCCAGCGCCAGACTCATATGAGCGCGCGAGCCGTGATCGAGCTGTTCGATCTCCAGCATCTCACGCACATCATCGAGCGAAAAGCCCACCCGGCGCCCGCGCAGGATCAGCTCCAGCCGGGCGCAATCGGCCGCCGTGTAAAGCCGCGTCGCCCCGCGCCGGCGCGGTTTGAGCAGGCCCTTCTGTTCGTAAAAGCGCAGCGTGCGCGCCGTAACGTCAAACCGTTCGGCAAGCTCCCGGATTGTCCAGAGCGAGTCAGGCGCGGGTGAGTGGCTCATGGCGCGCACTCTCTATCAGCTTTACGTTCACGTCAACGTCAATTCGGTATGGGAACGGTGACACCCGCTCTCCCTCCCCCTCGGGGCAGGTCAATCGCATTTGGACCGGCATTGCCGGATTTGGGTGATGACAGCGCTGTCCGCTCTCCCTCCCCCTCGGGGGAGGGAGTAAGAGCGCCAGCCTCGAATGCGATTGCCTTGCCCCTCAAGGGGAAGGAGAACGGGCGGCCCGGGCTTGGACGATCCCGCCCCAAACTCGCCTTGAGCTTTGGCGCTGCGGGCGACTCGCGGCATGGGTGATGCCATGAACTCTCGCCCCCTCATTTTTTTACTCGCTGCAGCGGCGCTGGGCGCTGCGGCGCCAGCCCACGCGCAATTGCGCGACGCGCTGATCATCGAGCGCGAGGACGCCCCGCATCTCTGGCTCGCGTTTGACGCCCAGCCAGCGTCGGTCTTCATCGAAGGCGGCGTGCTCTATGTCATCGGCGTGCAGAACGAAGCGGCGCGCGCGATCATTCCGGCCGTCCCGGCCCCCTTCTCCGCCCTGCGCATGGAGCCTGAGAGCGACGGCGTGCGCATCACCTTGCGCGGCGCCGCCCTGGACGGTGCTGAAATCCGCGCCGGCGGGGTCTGGCTCACGCTGGACGCCCCGGGATGGGCGGCGCCCCCCGCGCAGCCCGCCTCTTCCCAAGTGCCTGCGTCGGCGCAAGCCCGCATCACGCCGTCTCCCGAAACCGCGCCGACTGACACCGGGACGGACGCGATGGCGCGAGCAAACGGCCCGGCCCTGCCGGGCGACATGCCAGCTACGGACGCCCCGCCGGCCGCCGCCCGGACGCCAGCGCCCTCTCCTGCCACCCCGGCCCAGCGCGCCGCAGCCGTGAACCCGGCCTGCGCCGGTGTGGCGCGCGACCTGGAGGACGCGCCGTGGGATCTTGACCTCATCGCCGCAAAGGGAGCGTGCCTGGTGCAGGCCGGTGATGCGGGCGACGCGCGCAGCCAGTTTGAGCGCGTGCTGGCCTTCGAGCCGGAACATGCGCGCGCCGCGCTGGGTCTGGCGCGTCTGAAGGAAGCCTCAGGCGACCTGACCGGCGCGGCCGAGCTCTACGACATCGCGGCGCGCGGCGCCCGCACAGACGGCGAAGCCCTGGAAGCCATGGCCGCCGCCCGCCGGGTGAGAGAGGCGTCGGGGGGTTAGGTTCCTTTCCGCCGGTCACCAAATCTGCCTTCCCGGAAGCCGCGAAGCGGCTATCCGGGACCCATCCACCGAAATTCCCGGCCGCAAAATCGGTTCACATGTGACGGGATGGGTCCCGGACATTTGCTGACGCAAATTCCGGGAAAGCAGAATTTGGCGATGAGCCCCCTCCCCCTCACCCCAGCATCGCTTCCAGCGTTTCCAGCCTGTCCGCCTCCGCCGCCGGCTTGTCCCAGCGGATGCGGTGTATGCGCGGGAAGCGCATGGCGACGCCTGATTTGTGGCGCGGCGAGCGGTTGAGGCCCTCGAACGCGATCTCCAGCACCAGACCGAAATCGCGCCCCGCCTTCACTGCGCGCACCGGGCCGAAGCGCTCCACGGTGTGTTCCTTGACGAAGGCGTCCAGCTGTTTGAGCTCGGCGTCGGTGAAACCGAAATACGCCTTGCCCACCGGGGTCAGCGCCTCGCCGTCGCCATCCCCGTCCGCGCGCCAGACGCCGAAGGTGAAGTCAGAATAAAAGCTCGACCGCTTGCCGTGTCCGCGCTGGGCGTACATCAGCACCGCATCGATCAGGAACGGATCACGCTTCCACTTGAACCACTCCCCGCGCGGGCGACCGGGCAGATAGGGGCTCAGCTGCCGCTTGATCATCACCCCTTCGGCGTGGGCGTGGGGCGGGCTGGCGCGCAGGGCGTCCAGCTCTTGCCAGCTGCCAAAATCAATCACCGGCGACAGATCGATGCGATCGGTGTCCAGCCCCGCCACAAAAGCGTCCAGGCGCTGGCGGCGTGCGGCGAAAGGCAGGGCGCGCAGGTCCGCCTCGCCCTCCACCAGCAAGTCATAGGCGCGGATGAAAGCCGGGTGGCGCGTCATCAGGGCTTTGGACACGCTCTTGCGGTTCAGGCGCTGCTGCAAATCGCCAAACGGCGCCGGCGTCCCGTCAGGCGCGCGCACCAGAAGCTCGCCATCCAGCGCGCCGTCAAAGTCCAGCGCGGCGATGACATCGGGAAAGGCAGGGGAGATATCGTCGCCGGTGCGGGTGTAGAGCCGGCGCACCCCGCCCTCGCTCACCGCCTGCACGCGCACCCCGTCCCATTTCCATTCCGCCTGCACGTCGCCCGGCGCTATAGCCTCCAAATCGCGCGGCGCCACCGGATGGGCCAGCATGACCGGGCGGAACGGGGCTTTGGCCGCGCTTTCAGGGCGCGGCGCGCGGCCGTCCAGCCAGGCGAACAGCGCTTCATAGGGCGGCTCCAGCCCGTGCCAGATTTCCTCGATCTCATTGACCGGCACGCCGCCATATTGCGCCAGCGCGGTCTTGGCCAGGCGCGCCGACACCCCCACGCGAAGCCCGCCGGTGACCAGTTTGAGCAAGGCCCAGCGCCCGGTGGCGTCCAGCGCATCCAGCCAGGCTTCGATCCGGGCGGGCGCCTCGGCGCGGGTGATGGATTGCAGCGTGCCGATCACCTCGGCCAGGTCAGGGGGCCGGTTGGCGCCAGGCCGGGACGGCCAGATCAGCGCTGCGGTTTCCGCCAGATCGCCCACATAGTCATAGGACAGCGCGAACAGCACCGGATCGGTGCGCTGCGCCGCCAGCTCGCGGATCACCCCGGCCTTGGCGCCGCGAAAGTCCAGCGCCCCGGTCAGCGCCGCCAGGGCCAGCCCGCGTTCGGGGTCCGGCGTCTGGCCGAAATGCACTTCCAGCGCGCGCAGCTTGCCATTGCGCTGCGGCGTGAAGGCCAGCGTATCGAGCAGGCGGGCGAAACGCTCCATGCGAGGAGGATATAGCGCGGGTCGGCGGCGTGACAGTCGGCTGGTTGCAGGTGCGGCCCGGCCGGAAATCACCCCAAGCCGCCCGCACCGATTGCGCGCCCCGCCGACGATCCGCTATAGGCTGACGCGACCCTTCCTTCCGGCTCGTCATATAAAGGAGCGCCCCCGCTCATGGCCGCGTATCAGTATGTCTACCACATGGACAAGCTGTCCAAGACCTATCCGGGCGGCAAGCCTGTCTTCACCGGCATTTCGCTGCACTTCCTGCCCGACGCCAAGATCGGCGTGGTGGGCACGAACGGCTCGGGTAAATCCACCCTTCTGCGCATCATGGCCGGCCAGGACACCGATTTTTCCGGCGAGGCCTGGGCCGAGAAGGGCGTGCGCGTGGGCTATCTGGCCCAGGAGCCCAAGCTCGACGAGGCCAAGACGGTCTGGGAAAACGTCATCGAGGGCTCTGAGGACAAGCGCATATTCGACGCCTACAACGCCATCGCCATGAAGCTCGCCGAGGACTATTCCGACGAGCTGATGGAGGAGATGAACGCGCTTCAGGAACAGGTGGACGCGCGCGACGCCTGGGACGTGGATTCCAAGATCGAGATGGCCATGGAGGCCCTGCGCTGCCCGCCGGGCGAGGCGAACGTGACCAATCTGTCCGGCGGCGAGCGCCGCCGCGTGGCGATCTGCCAGCTGCTCTTGTCCAAGCCCGACATGCTGCTGCTGGACGAGCCGACCAACCACCTGGACGCCGAAAGCGTGGCCTGGCTCCAGCACCATCTGGAGAATTATCCCGGCGCGGTGCTGATCGTCACCCACGACCGTTACTTCCTGGACGCCATCACCACCTGGACGCTGGAGCTCGATCGCGGTCAGGGCGTGCCCTATGAGGGCGGCTATACCCGCTGGCTGGAGCAGAAGGCCAAGCGTCTGGCGCAGGAATCGCGCGAGGAAAGCGCCAAGCAGCGCGCGCTCAGCCGCGAGCTGGAGTGGATCCGGGCCAGCCCGAAAGCCCGTCAGGCCAAATCCAAGGCGCGTATCAAGTCCTATGAGGAAATGCGCGACCAGGCCGAGCGCGACAAAATCTCCACCGCCATCATCCGCATCCCGCCGGGCCCGCGCCTGGGCGGCAATGTGGTGGCGTTCGAGAACGTCTCCAAAGGCTTTGAAGACAAGCTCCTGATCAAGGACCTGACCTTCAAGCTGCCGCCGGGCGGCGTGGTCGGCGTGATCGGTCCCAACGGCGCGGGCAAGACCACGCTGTTCAAGATGATCATTGGCGAGGAACAGCCCGATACCGGCTCGGTGACGCTGGGCGAGACGGTCAAGCTGGGATACGTCAATCAGAGCCGCGACGCCCTCGACCCCAAGAAAAACGTCTGGGAAGAGATTTCCGGCGGCAATGACATGCTCGATCTGGGCGGCCGCGAGGTGGCCAGCCGCGCCTATGTGGGCGCCTTCAACTTCAAGGGCGGCGACCAGCAGAAGAAAGTCGGCGTGCTGTCAGGCGGTGAACGCAACCGGGTGCATCTCGCCAAGATGCTCAAGGAGGGCGGCAACCTTCTCCTGCTCGACGAACCGACCAACGATCTGGACGTGGAGACCCTGTCGGCGCTGGAACAGGCGCTGGAGGATTTCCCCGGCTGCGCCGTGGTGATCTCCCACGACCGCTTCTTCCTGGACCGCATCGCCACTCACATCCTGGCCTTTGAAGGCGACAGCCATGTGGAATGGTTCGAAGGCGCGTTCTCCGACTATCTGGAGGACAAGAAGCGCCGTCTGGGCACCGACTCGCTCGTCCCCAGCCGGGTGAAGTTCCAGAAGTTCGGACGGTAGGGGGCGTTCCCCTCACCTTGCCGCCCACCAAACCTGGCTACCAGCCCAACGGCTGCCGATGACCGGTGGATGGTTCCCGGATCGGCTACGCCGTCCGGGACGGCAGGGTTGGTGCTTGCGGCCCCACCGCTCCGTCCATCCATGCAAGCTATCGTCACTAGCACCGAAGCCGGTCTTGCGGGATTCTAGTGCATAGCTCGAAGGTGTGGATTTTGGGAGAGAAGAGTGAGAGTTGGAGGAGAGGTTGATGTCCCCCATCTTCAGCGGCTACACACTTGTGGCTTGGAATTGCGTATGATCACGCTGGATTACTTGCAGCCTGATCGCCCCTCCTCGGAATTTGTATTTCAAGGCCCATACCCCAAGAATTGTGATGAGCCGCCAACAACGAATTGAGTTCGGCTGCCGAGCGTCTCAACTCGTCAATTGCACTCTCAAGAAGCGCCTTAGTCTGGATGATAAGTGACTCACAGTCATATGCTAGCGCTGGAGCCATCGGCGCTTGTTCCGGTCGGAAGGCGGTTTCAGCGATGATTCCATCGGGTGTTCTTCGCCATTGCGTAAAGGGGGCCACCATTTCGTGCAAAGAACGCCTTAATGTGCAGTATCGCTCCATAGTATGGTATGCAATTCTATTGGCATTCTCGATCTGGCAAAGGTCCGAAAATAGCGCGGCATTTCCGCTCTTGACTAAAAGCTCAAGCTCTTTTCCACCTAATGGCTCTGGAGGGGGTAGAAACCCCACTGTTTCATTAATAAATTTCCACCATTGCTCAGG
>JBHYFR010000119.1:0-7137 GCA_051859425.1 Oceanicaulis sp.
AAAAATATATCGAAATTCGATATGAATTTTCCGAAAGGCGATATGAATTTTCGACAGGACGGTTATGCATGAACGTCTTCATACGGACAGAATCCTGGGTGCTGGCAAGCCATAATCCCGGTAAAATCAAAGAGTTGGATGCTCTGCTGGCGCCTCGCGGGCTGACCGTTCTGGGCGCCGGAGCCCTCGGCTTGCCCGAGCCGGAGGAAACTGAATCCAGCTTTTCGGGCAATGCGCGGCTGAAGGCCGAGGCCGCGGCGCAGGCCTCGGGCCGGGTGTCGCTGGCCGATGATTCCGGTTTGTCGGTGGATGCGCTGGGCGGCGCGCCCGGCGTGTACTCGGCCCGTTGGGCGGGGCCGGACAAGGATTTCACCGCCGCCATGGACCGGGTCCGGCGCGAGCTGGAGACCGCCGGGGCCCGGGACTACGCCGCGCGCTTTGTCTGCGTGCTGGCGCTGGCCCATCCCGATGGCGAGACCCGGCTGTATGAGGGCGAGGTGCGCGGAACCCTCACGTTCCCGCCGCGTGGCGAACACGGGTTTGGCTATGACCCGATCTTCGTGCCCGAGGGCCATGACCGGACCTTCGCCGAAATGGACGCCGGCGCCAAACGGGCCATGAGCCACCGCGCGCGCGCCTTTGCGGCCATGACCGCCGATGTGTTCGGCCCATGAGCGCTGCGACCGCCCGCCTTGGCCTTTATATCCACTGGCCCTATTGCGCGCGCATCTGCCCCTATTGTGATTTCAACGTCTACAAGGCGGCGGGCGCTGATGCCGGCGCGCTGACAGACGCGCTGCTGGCGGACCTGGACCACTGGCGCGCCCGCACCGGGCCGAGGCCGCTGGACAGCGTGCATTTCGGCGGCGGCACGCCGTCGCTGATGACGCCATCCTGGATCGAAGCGGTGCTGGCGCGCGCCGATACGCTTTGGGGCGTCGCGCCGGGCGCCGAGATCGGACTGGAAGCCAACCCGAAGGAAGCCGCCTCCTTCGCCGGTCTCGCCAGCGCCGGGATCAACCGCCTGTCACTGGGCGTGCAGGCGCTGGATGACGCCAGCCTCGCCCGCCTTGGCCGCGATCATGACGCCAGAGGGGCGCTGCAGGCGCTGGACACGGCGCGGGCGCTGATTGAGCGCGTGTCCATCGACCTCATCTATGCGCGCGAGGGCCAGAGCCCGGATGACTGGGCCGCCGAGCTTGGCCGTGTGCTGGCCATGGGGCTGGATCATCTTTCGCTCTACCAGCTGACCATCGAGCCGGGCACCGCGTTCGCGCGCCAGGCCGAGCGCGGCCGGCTGACCCCGCCAGGCGATGATGACGCGGCGGACATGTATGGGCTGACGCAGGAGCTTACCCGGGCCGCCGGCCTGCCCGCCTACGAGATTTCCAACCACGCGCGCACCCGTGCCGATCACTCGGTGCATAACCGGCTCTACTGGGAGGGCGCAGACTGGATCGCCATCGGGCCGGGCGGCCACGGGCGGCTGGAGTCTCACGCATCGGGCGGGCGCCTCGCGACGGCAGCCGCCCTCAAACCTGCCGACTATATCGCCCGCGCCGCGACGGGCGCCGCCCATGAGATCGAGACGCTGAGCGCGCGCGACGAGGCGGTGGAGCGGGTGCTGATGGGCATGCGCCTGGTCGAGGACGGTCTGGATCTGGACGCGCTCAAGGCGCTGACCGGCTTTGGTGTGGATGCGGACGGGCTGGCCACAGCGCTGGCGCGCGGCCAGGTGCGGCGCGACGGCGCCCGCCTGATCCTGACGCCGCAAGGCCGCATCTTCGCCGACGCGGTGGCCGGCGCCCTGGCGCCCTGAGCCGGCCTCTTCTGAGCCCTTGCATGGCCGCGCAGCGCCTCATGGGCTATATCGCGCCGCAGCGCAAAACGATGAACAGGGAAGAGCGGGCATGCGGCTGGCGTTTTTTGGCGATGTGGTGGGCAAGTCGGGCCGTGACGGCCTGGCCGAGCATCTGCCGGGCCTGCGCAAGCGGCTGCAGCTCGATTTCGTGGTGATGAATGCGGAAAACGCGGCAGGCGGGTTCGGCATCACCGAGCGCACCGCCAATGATTTGTTCGACGCCGGCGCCGATGTCTTGACCCTGGGCAATCATTCCTGGGACCAGTCGGAAGCCCTGACCTATATCGAGCGCGAGCCGCGCCTGCTGCGGCCGGTGAACTATCCCGAAGGCGCCGCGCCGGGGCGGGGCTGCTCGCTCTACACCCTGCCCGACGGGCGCCAGGTGCTGGTGATGAACGTGCTCCTGCGCCTGTTCATGCAGCCGCTGGATGATCCCTTTGCGGCGGTGGACCGCCAGCTGGCCGCCTGCCCGCTGGGCCAGGCCGCCGACGCCATCATCGTGGACATGCATGGCGAGGCGACGTCGGAGAAGATGGCGCTGGGCCATTATTGCGACGGCCGGGCCAGCCTGGTGGTCGGCACCCACACCCATGTGCCCACCGCCGACCACATGATCCTCAACGAGGGCACCGCCTACATGACCGATGCGGGCATGTGCGGCGATTATGATTCGGTGATCGGCATGGAAAAGACCGAGCCGGTCGCGCGTTTCGTCACCCATATGCGCTCCACGCGCTTCAGTCCCGCCAGCGGCGAGGCCTCGATCAGCGGCGTGTTTGTCGAGACCGATCCGCGCACCGGGCTGGCGGTGCGCTGCGAGCCGGTGCGCATGGGCGGACGGCTGAGCGAGGCTGTGCCAACGCCTTAAGCAGGGCGTGGACGCAGCGCCATTCATCCGGTACACCCGACAGGCTTGGCGCAGGGGCGCTGGTCTGGATCGAGGTCTGCGGTGAGACGGTCTTTGCTCGCTCTGGGGTGCGCCGCTGCAGCGCTGTCGGCCGGGCTCGCCGAAGCCCGCCAGAGCGAAAGCGACCACACCTATCTGGACGCCGCCGAAGTGATCGAGGACCGCGAACGCGGCCTGTATATCGCGCGCGGCGGGGTGCGGATGCGTTCCGATGACCGCATCGTGCTGGCCGACGAGATTACCTATGACCCGGCGCTGGGCCGGATCATCGCCACCGGCTCGGTGGAGATCCACGAACCCGGACGCCCGGCCCAGCTGGCCGATTATGTCGAGCTGGACGACGAGATGCGCGAGGGTTTCGCGCGCGGCTTCGCCACCTTGCTGGAAAACAACGGCCGCACCGCCGCCGCGCTGGCCCTGCGCCGCAGTGATGGCGGGGTGGAGCTGACCGACGCCTACTACACCGCCTGCGATCTGTGCGAGGACGGATCGCGCGAACCGACATGGCGGCTGCGCGCCGACCAGGTCACCCAGGATGTCGACAATGACATGATCCGCTACCGCAATGTCCGCCTGGACGTGCGCGGCGTGCCGGTCCTGTATTCGCCCTTCTTCGCCCACGCCGACCCCAGCGTCGGGCGCAAATCAGGCTTCCTGGCCCCTTCCATCGACGTCTCCAACCGGCTCGGCTTCACCTTCCAGCAACCGTATTTCTGGGCGATCAGCCCGTCCCAGGACCTCACCATCGCCCCGCGCCTGATGACCGAGGTCAGCCCGCTGCTCGAGCTGGGCTACCGCAAGCGGTTCTGGTCGGGCGAAGTGCGCGTGGAGACTGCCGCCACGTGGGAGCGCGAGTTCGACCGCGACGGCCCGTTCGGTGATCGCGGCCTGCGCGGACACCTGTTCGCCACCGGTGAGTTTGACATCAGCCGCCACTGGCGCTGGGGCTTTGGCGCCCAGGCGGTGACCGGCGGTGATCTGTTCCTGCGCCGCTATGGCTATTCGGAAGATGCAGAGGGCTATCAGAGCCTGTTCACCGCGCCGCAGCGCACGCTGATCAGCCAGGTGTGGACCGCCGGGCGCGGGCCGGCCTGGTATGCCGATGCGGCCGCCTATCAGTTCAACCAGCTCAGCGATACGTTCGACGACAAGCGCCTGCCGGCCGCCGCCCCCCAGGTGCGCGGCCATTACCAGCTGGCCCTGCCGGCGGGGGCGGGTGTGGCGGACTTTTCCATCAACGCGCTCAGCCTGCGCCGTGAACTGGGTGATGACTATCACCGCGCCAGCGCCGGGGTGGAGTGGAGCCGCGCGGTGATCCTGCCGGGCGGGCTGCGCGCCGAACCGTTCGCCGTGGCGCGCGCCGATGTGTTCGACATCACCCAGCGCAATACCGCAGGCGTGGAGACCGGCCGGTTCGATGCCGCGCGCTGGCTGGGCGCTGCCGGGATGGATGTCAGCTGGCCCTTCCTGCGTCCGGGCGAGCAGGTGGACGTGATCCTGGCGCCGCGCCTGGCCGCCCTGGCCTCGACCCGGGCCGGAACCGGCAATGTGCCGCCCAATTTCGATAGCCAGACCCTGGATCTCGACCGCTCCTTCCTGTTCGCGCCGGTGCGTTCGCCCGGGTTTGACCTGTGGGAGGACGGCGCGCGCGCCGATCTGGGCCTGTCAGCGGCGTTCAACGAGGCGGGCGGCCCGCGCGGCCTGGAACTGTTCGCCGGACGCAGCTTCCGCCTGTCGGGCGATGACCGCTTCCCCGCCGCGTCAGGCGTGTCCGGGGACAGGTCCGACTGGGTGGCGGAAGGCCAGCTCAATTATGACTGGCTGCGCCTGGGCGCACGCGCGCGCTTCGATGACGAGACCGGCTCGGCCAACCGTCTGGACGCCAATTCGTCGGTGCGTTTCTGGCGCGCCAGCCTGTCGGCGCGCTACACCGATGTCGCCCAGCAGGGGGGCGGAAACAATCTGCGCGAACTGAGCACGGCCGGCCAGTTTGAGCTGACCTCGCGCTGGTCGGGCTTCTACCGCCAGCTCCAGGATCTGGACGCCGGCGAGGCCCGCCGCATCCAGGCCGGCTTCATCTATCGTGATGAATGCACCCTGATGCGCATCTACTATCAGCGCGAGAACGAGCGCGTGAGCAATCTGGAGCCCAGCGAATCCATCCGGTTTGAGCTGGTCCTGTTCACGCTCGGCGGCCTGGACGGGCGCTGATCGGCCTTCAGATATACAATCCCGTCAGCGCCCGGCTGTCCGCGAAGGCGTCATAGATCCGCTGGCGCTGCGCCGGCGTGACGTCCTCAGCGCGCGCCAGCACGGGCGCGCGGTATCCGCTCTTGGCCCGTGACGTCAGCCGGAAATCCGGCACGCCCAGCCCCGCCAGCAAGGCGGGCAGGTCCGTTTCCAGACGCTCATAGGCGATCACATGGTCGGCCCGCCGGCGCCAGCGCCCGGACTGCGCGTCGCGCTCGGCCCAGCGGGCCGTGTCCACCGGAAACGCGCCCTCCTCGCAATACTCCGCCCAGTCACGCGTGTATGCGCCATCCGGATTGTGGTAGGGCGAATTGCGCTTCATGTGAAAATGGCTGAGGCATTTGTCCACCGGCTCGCGCTCGACGCACAATATGGCCATGGAGGCCAACACATCGGCGCCGAGAAATTCGCGAATCTCGCCGATGTCCGCGTGAGCGCGCAGCGCCCGACCGCCGCGGATATGATTGCGCGGATCATGCCCCTTCACCGCAGGCTCCACCGCGGTGATCACAGCATCGGGACCAAGATGTCCGGCCAGGTCGATCTCGATACTGGTGCCGGCGGTCTTCTGCGTCTTGATGAAGACAAACCGGTGCTGAAAGCTGATCACCGTCATGAGGCCTGTCCGACTTTGCCGATGGGTCCGCCTTCACCGATAGGATGCGCGCGCGGGTCTGCACAAGGCGGTGATTTCGCCTTGCGCGCAGGTGCAGCACGGCGTTGTATGCGCCCGCAGCCTTCCAGCGACAGGATACCGCCATGCCACGCCGCGCGCCATTGAAGCAGGAGGCCCTCGCCATGCTGGTGCGGCGCGGCGTGCCGGTCGGCTGCGTGCTCGATGTGGGCGCCCTCAATGGCACGCCTGAACTCATCCGCGCCTATCCGGACGTGCCCCACATCCTGTTCGAACCGGTGGCCGAGCTGCACGACGCGCTGGCCGCCACCTACCGCACGCTCGCCCATCAGATCGTCATCGCTGCGGTCAGCGATAGCGAAGGCGAAGTCGAGCTGGAGATTCACACCCGGCCGGACAGCGGCGCGCTGACCCATGCCGGCATGGTGTCCGGCGGGGCCCAGCGTGGCGGCGCGGTGCGCACCGTCCCGGCCATCACGCTGGACAGTTTTCTGGCCGGCCGCGAGCTGCCCGAGCCCTTCGTGCTCAAGATCGATATTGACGGTCACGAATTGAAAGTCCTGGCGGGCGCGCGCGAAACCCTGCCGCGCTGTTCGGTGGTGATCATCGAGTGCACGGCCGACACCCTGCCAGAGCGCGTGGCGGCTGTGCGCGAGGCCGGCTTCCGCCTCTTCGACCTGGCCGAGCCTTGCTATTATGACGGCGCGCTGTGGCAGTGCGATGCGGTGTTCCTGCGCGAGGATTTGCATCGGGCCCACTTCGCGCGCATTGACGGCGAAGCCGATCCCGCGCTGTACGAGACCTTCCGCAAGGGGAACTGGTCGCTGTTCGGATGACGCCAGGCCCGGTTTCAGCCCAGCAGCCAGGCGCGCGCCTTGGCATCGCTCTCGAACGCCCGCACCCGCACTGCATAAGGGAATGTGACGGTCTCGATCACGTCGAGAATTTCGTCGCGCCCGCGCGTGGTGACAAAGGCGCATCGCTGGATGCCCAGATCCTCCAGGATCGCGGACATGGGCTCCACCAGCTGGCCGGGCGCGTATCCGGGCGAGGAGCGGCGCGCATCGATCATCATCGCCCGCACGCTGCGGCCATCGGCGATACGGTCCGCCTCGGCCTGGGCCGCATGCAGATCAGCCTGGCTCACCACGCCCTCGCACAGAAAGCTGATCAGCCCGGCCTCCGGTTCGAAACGGATGTGGATTGCGGCTTTGTCCTGCCGGTTTAATCGGAAATTCAGCAACATGACCTGCGCGCCCGCCTTGTGAAGCCCTGAACGCCCGGCCAAGCCCGGCATCCCCGCTTTGACATGGCCCGTCACGGGTCGTTTCAGCAACGCCGCGCGCGCATGGCCGCCTTGCACCAGCGTGCGCATTGACGCGCCGGACGGAAGGTCCGATACCCTTGTCCATCTTCTATCACACAAGCGCGTGCAGGCGAAGTCATGGCCATTCACTTTTACCCGGACGATCTGCCGGACGGGCT
>JBHYFR010000120.1:0-7109 GCA_051859425.1 Oceanicaulis sp.
CAATCGCCTCCACCCCCACCGCGCCGTCCAGAAACTGACGCACCGGCAGGCCCAGCGCATCCAGATCGCGCCCGGTCATCAGCGAGGACAGGCGCATCTGGCTGGACGGCGCGCCGGGCTCCAGGCCAAAGGTCTCCACCCACTCGATATCCGCGCGCGCCCCCCCGATCCGCGCGGCGCCCGTGGCGGTCAGGCCCGCCTCGCTGGCGCGGATTTCCACCTCGCCGCCGGTAAAGCCCGGCCCGTCGGTCTCCAGCTGCGCCGAGACGCCGGTGAAGCGCCCGCGCGCGGAGAAGCCCAGATCCTCCGGCGGCACCTCGCTGAGCATGGGGCGGCGGATTTCAAACTCGAACGCGCCCTCGCCGGCGAACGCCTCAGGTGAGATGCCATACGCGTCGGTCAGGCTGATGGGTGGTTCGGCCAGCAGCGCCAGCAGATCACGCGCGCCGCCGCGTCCCGTGCCGCCAAACCGCGCCAGCCCGCCGCGCGGGTTGAGCTGTTCGATCTCGGCGAAAATCGTCTCGGCCTGCAACGCGCCGATCCGTCCGCCGCGCCCCGCCAGCGACAGGGAATTGCCCCGCAGCTCCGCCGAGCCGGACAGGCCGCGCAACGGCGTCATGGTGGACACATAGCGCACGTCGGCATTGGCGAAGGTGAAGCGCAGGCTCAGCTGGTCATCGTCCAGCGCCCGGCGCTCCAGCGCCTCTCCGGTCAGATTGATATCCAGCTCGACCCCGCTCAGGCTGCCGCCCAGAATCGCATCGGCGATCCACTCACGCGCGCCCAGCGCAAAATCCACCGGCCAGTGGCGCAGGATGTCGTCACGCGAAAACCGCCCCTCCACCGGCCCGGTCAGGGCCAGCGCCGGGTACCAGCCGCCCGGCGTCTCGTCGGCGCCCACATGGCCGGTGAACCGCGCCGTGGCGCCGGGGATCGCCACATCGAGCTGCTCAAACGTGGCGCGCACCTGAGAGCGGTCTATGCGCCCGCGCGCCGACAGGCTGTCCCAGCGCACCGGTTCTTCAAACACGCCTGGCGGATCGATATGGCCGGGGCCGATCTCCAGCTGGTAGTCGGCGAAGGTAGGCAGCGCATCTTCAAACCCGGACAGATCAGTGATGGCGCCGCTGACGTCAAACGACACCAGACCCGATGCAATCCGTCCGGTCTCGATCTCGATCGCGCCGGCATCAGCGTCAAACGCGGCGCGCAGCGCTGCGCCTTCCAGCGCGAAGGCCACGCCGCCCGCGCGCACTTCACCGGCCGCCGCGGAGAGATTGATAAAGGCGGTGCGCAGCCCCTCCCCGGCCGAGGCGTCAAGCACCAGTTCAAGATTCACCGGCGCGTCCAGACCGGCCAGGCCCGCAAACGCGCCGCGCTGGGGCGCCACAGAGGCCGGCACCAGCCCGGTCAGGCGCAGGTCCATGAACACCCGGTCCAGATCGGCGCCCGTGCGCAGGTCCAGCGCCGCCTGCGTGCGGCCCGCAGAGGTCACCAGGGCGCCGGTAATGGACGCATCCACCGCGCCGCCATCCAGACGCAGGCGCGCGCGCGCATCCTGGACGATCAGGGCCGTCCCGGTGACATCATCGCGCACCTGCAGCGACACGCCTGTCAGATCAATCCCGGTCAGGCGCGACAGAAGGTCCGAGCCCAGGCGGCTGGCCAGCAATCCCGACGGGCCCACGCCCGACAGGCTGCGCGCCTCCACCACGGCCGGAGCGCCCAGCCCCGCCGCCACCACGCCCGACCCGCTGCGCAGGATGGAAAAGGCGCCCCCGTCAGCGGCGATGCGCACAGGCGCGGCGCGCCCGGTCAGCAACAGGTCCAGCGCCAGCGCCGTCTCGATCCGGCGCGCATTGATCAGGTTCAGCCCGTCGGCGTCCCGCACCGACACCTCGCGCGCGGTGACCACAATGGCCGCCAGCGCCGGATCAAAGCGCACATCGAGGGATCCGATGGATGCGTCATCGCCCTCCACCGCCTCCATCAGGGCCTGCGTGGCCCAGGGGCGCAGCATGTCGGCGTCCACCGGCCCGGCGGCCAGACGCCACAGCACCGCCGCGCCGATCAGAATGACCAGCGCCAGGAGGGCGGAGACCACCTCCAGCAGATAGAGCACGGCCAGTCGCAAGGTGCGGCGCATGGGGTTTCCGGGCTGCGCTGTCAATTCCAGTTCCGCCCCTTTACGGGACAGGTCTGGCGGACAATCTTTCCCGCCAGTTGCGGCGGGATCGGCCCGCCAGCCGAGGACAGGAACATGTGATGGGCGATATCAAGGCCGGGGACAAGGCCCCGAACTTCACCGCACCGGCCGATGGCGGGCGCGAAGTCTCTCTGGCGCAGTTCGCTGGCAAGCCGGTTGTCCTGTATTTCTACCCCAAGGATGATACGCCCGGCTGCACGAAACAGGCCATCGGGTTTTCAGAACGCGCCGATGCGTTCGCCAAGGCGGGCGCCGTGGTGATCGGGGTGTCCAAGGACACCGCCGCCAAGCACGACAAGTTCCGCGACAAACATGGCCTGAAAGTGATCCTCGTCTCGGACGCGGACAGCGATATCTGCGAGCGCTATGGCGTGTGGGTGGAAAAATCCATGTACGGCAAGACCTATATGGGCATCGAGCGCGCCACCTTCCTGATCGGCGCTGACGGCGCGGTGGCGCAGGTCTGGCGCAAGGTGAAGGTGCCCGGCCATGTGGACGAGGTGCTGGAGGCTGTCAAAGCCCTTTAAAGATCGAACACGCCCACGATCGGCACGTGATCGGACGCCTTCTCGCGTCCGCGCACGGCGCTGTGAATCTCCACTGATTTCAGCCTGTCGCCGGCCTGCGGGCTGAGCAGAAGGTGGTCGATGCGGATGCCGTTATTCTTGTTCCACGCCCCGGCCTGATAGTCCCAGAACGTGTACTGGTGGGCGCGTCCGTCCACTTGCTCAAACGCGTCGGCATAGCCCAGCCATTTGATGGCGGCGAAGGCGTCGCGCGATTCGGGCCGGGTCAGGGCGTCGCCCTCCCAGGCGGCGGGATCGTGCACATCGGCGTCGCGCGGGATGACATTGTAATCCCCGGCGAGAATCACCGCCTCTTCCAGCGCCAGCAACTCCGCCGCGCGCGCGCGAAGGCGTTTCATCCAGGCGATCTTGTAGTCAAATTTCGGCCCCGGCGCGGGATTGCCGTTGGGCAGATAGATGGACGCCACGCGCACCGGGCCTGATGTGGCGCTGATCACAGCCTCGATATAGCGCGCCTGCTCATCGCTCTCGTCGCCCGGCAGAGCGGTCAGCGCCACTTCCTCAATGGGCAGGCGCGACAGGAGGGCGACGCCGTTATAGCTCTTCTGCCCTACTGTCTTCACATTATAGCCAAGGTCTTCAAGCTCCATGGCGGGGAAGGCCTCGTCCACGGTCTTGATTTCCTGAAGGCACGCGACATCCGGGCGCGCCTCCTTCAGCCAGTCGAGCACGTTGGGCAGGCGCGCCTTGATCGAATTGACGTTCCAGCTGGCGACGGACAGGGTCATGGGCAGGGGTCCTGGGAGGGGCGAATGAGAGACGGTCTCGAAGCGGTGACGACGCCGCGCTTCACGGTCATAGCAGGCGGCGCCATGGTGGTGGCAAGTCTTGTGGCGCTTTTCATCGGCTGGGCCGGGTTCCAGCTGTGGATCCCCAACGTCATCACATTTTCCAACCTGCAGGCCGTCAGCACCAGCCCCACTGTGGAGCAGGGCGTGTACATCTTCCTGTCCGCCGGGCCGCTGATGGCCGGCGCCGGGCTTGTGCTGGGCTGGTTCGCCTTCCTG
This sequence comes from Oceanicaulis sp., assembly GCA_051859425.1. Classification (GTDB taxonomy): domain Bacteria; phylum Pseudomonadota; class Alphaproteobacteria; order Caulobacterales; family Maricaulaceae; genus Oceanicaulis. Next base: position 3,801 of record JBHYFR010000120.1, read on the forward strand.
ATCTTGCGCCGCCCCGGCACGGGCTGGCGCCTGACGCTGTTCATCCCGATGATCTGGGCGGTGGCGGTGCTGGCCTATCTGGCCCTGGTCTCCACCGTGTGCGAGGGCCGCTTCGCCTGCGGGCTTTAGGCGTCAGCCAGAGGCCAGCGCGCGGGCGAACACCGCTGGCTCCACATTGCCGCCCGACAGCACCACGACGCTGAGCCCCCCTGACACATCCACACGCCCGGCCAGTACGGCGGCGAGTGCGGCTGCGCCGCCCGGCTCCAGCACGATTTTGAGATGCTCGAAGGCGAAGCGCATGGCGCGCAGCGCGTCCTCGTCGCTGATCACCGCCACGCCCTTGAGGCGCGTCTGGTTGATGGCGAAGGTCAGCTCGCCCGGGGTTTCCGACAATAGCGCATCACACAGCGAGCCGCTGCGCCGTGCATTGGTCTCGCGCTGACCCGACGCCAGCGAGCGGGCGGTGTCGTCAAAGTCTTCGGGCTCCGCGCCCCAGATTTCAGTCTGCGGCGACAGAGCTTCAGCGGCCAGATTGATCCCGCCGATCAGCCCGCCCCCGCCCACGCAGCAGATCAGCCGATCGGCGCTCAGGCCCTCATCGTTCAGCGTCTCGAAAATCTCCAGCCCCGCCGTGCCCTGCCCGGCGATGATGTGGGGATGGTCAAAGGCCGGGATCACCGCCGCGCCGGTGGCGGCGCTGATCTCTTGCGCGATGGCCTCGCGGCTCTCGGTGTCGCGGTCATAGAGGCGCAGCTGCGCGCCCCGCGCCAGCACCCCGCGCTGCTTGATGCCCGGCGCATCGGACGGCATGACGATGGTGGCGCTCATCCCCAGCATCCGGGCAGCCTCCGCCACGCCTTGCGCATGATTGCCCGAGGAAAACGCCACCACCCCGCGCGCGCGCTGCGCCTCGCTGAGCTGTGATAGCGCGTTCCAGGCGCCGCGGAACTTGAACGAGCCGGTGCGCTGCAAAGGCTCGGCCTTGAGCAGCACCCTGCCCCCCGTCAACGCATCCAGCGCCGGGCTGGAGAGGAGCGGCGTGCGCACGGCGTGCCCGGCGAGGCGCGCGGCGGCGGCGGTGACATCGGCGAATGTGGGGAGATCGGATTGGGTCATGGGTCCGTTCCACCCCATCCGCCTTCATCCCGCAAGCGGAATTCTGCGCCCGGGGGATTGCGCTTGGCGGCCGGTGCGCCTTTCATGTCGCCAGCTCAAACATGAGATGCGGCGCGCAGGTTCAGGCGCGCCCGCGACGCCACGGGGAGGAGACACCAATGCTGCGCGGTCAGATGATGGACCGTCCGCTCATGATTGCGGACATTCTCAAACATGCGGCCCAGAACCACGGCAAGCGCGAGATCGTCTCGCGCATGCCTGATACGGGCCAGATCCATCGCTACGGCTATGCCGACTGCCATGAGCGCGCCCAGCGCCTGGCCAATGCGCTGACCGGGCCGATGAAGGTGAAAGGCGGCGACCGCATCACCACCATCGCGTGGAACACCTATCGCCATATGGAGCTTTATTACGCGGTGTCGGGCGTGGGCGCGGTGGTGCACACCGCCAATCCGCGCATGGGCCCCGAACAGCTCGCCTGGGTGATCAATCACGCCAAGGCCAAGCATGTGTTCTTCGACGTGACGTTCGCGCCGCTGGTGGACGCCATCGCGGCCCACTGCAAGAGCGTGAAAAGCTGGGTGGTGATGACCGGCACGGCCACCAAGCCGGAGATGAAGACCAAGGCGCAGGTCTATGAGACGCTGCTGGCCAACGCCGATCCGGTCTATGACTGGCCGAGCTTTGACGAGAATTCCGCCGCCGGGCTGTGCTACACCTCGGGCACCACGGGCAAGCCCAAGGGCGCGCTCTATTCGCACCGCTCCACCGTGCTGCACGCCATGGCGTGCCTGGCCGAGGACGTGATCGGCGTGGGATCGCGCGGCGTCATCATGCCGGTGGTGCCCATGTTCCACGTCAACGCCTGGGGCGTGCCCTATGCGGCGGCCATGGGCGGGGCCAAGCTGGTCATGCCCGGCGCCCAGCTGGACGGCGCCAGCCTGCAGGGGCTGATCGAGAGCGAAAGCGTGTCCCAGGTGTTGGGCGTGCCCACCGTGTGGCTCGGCCTGTTGCAGTATCTGCGCGAGAGCGGCAAACGCATCGACAGCGTGGAAAACGTGCTGATGGGCGGATCGGCCATGCCCGAAGCGCTGCTGCGCGCCTATGAAGGCGAGTATGGCGTGGACATGCAGCAAGGCTGGGGCATGACCGAGATGAGCCCGCTGGGCACGGTCGGCAAGCTTCTGCCCAAGCATGACGATTTGTCCGACGACGAAAAGGTGCGCATCAAGCTCAAGCAGGGCCGGCTGATCTTCGGCGTGGAGATGCGCAGCGTGGACGATGACGGCAATGTGCTGCCGCGCGACGGCCAGTCCTCCGGCCATATCCAGGTGCGCGGCCCCTGGATCATCGACAGCTATTTCCGCGGCGCGGGCCCCGAAGCCTTCACCGATGACGGCTGGTTCCGCACCGGCGATGTGGGCTATCTCGACGAAGACGGCTACATGACCATCACCGACCGGTCCAAGGACGTGATCAAGTCGGGCGGGGAATGGATCAGCTCCATCGATCTGGAAAACGCCGCCATGGGCCACCCGGATGTGCTGATGGCCGCCGCGGTGGGCATGCCCCATCCCAAATGGCAGGAGCGCCCGCTGCTGATCATCCAGCCGCGCCCCAACACCACGCCGACGGCGGACTCCATCCGCGAATACCTCGCAGAACGCGTGCCCAAATGGTGGCTGCCCGAAGGCATCGAGTTCATCGAGGAAATGCCCCTGGGCGCCACGGGCAAAATCCTCAAGACCAAGCTGCGCGAGATGTTCAAGGACTATCAGTTCCCTGAAGAATAGCGCCTGCCCGTCAGGGGCAGTGAGGGATTGCCGGGGCGCGCGGGACTATCTCCGCGCGCCTTGGCCTTCTATTCTGCCCCCGTGACGAAGCTGCCATCGGTGAGACGCCATGCCCGCCAGTGAATGGGGCGCGCGCCTGAGAGCCTTCCGTCAGCGCACCGGCCTGAAACAGCTGGCGCTGGCTGATGAGCTGGGGGTCAGCCAGGCCTTCCTCTCGCGCCTTGAGACCGGCGCGGCCAATCCGTCTGACGCCTTGGCCGGCCGCATCGCGGGGCTGCTGGACCAGCCCTGCAACCGGCTGATGTTCGATGACTGGCGCGCCACAGTCGCCCTGTCTCATGGCCTGTCCAGCCTGCTGGGCCGCTATCAGGGCGCGGTGCGCCTGTGCGAGTTTTCC
>JBHYFR010000121.1:0-7011 GCA_051859425.1 Oceanicaulis sp.
AACGGTCGGCCAGCACCTGCGCGCTGTCGCCCCGGCGCCAGTCAGCGTAGATCGCCGGCCAGTCCGCCCTGCCCGCCATGGCCCGAACCCTCCATTGCCAACGTGCCATCACCCTACCCCGCCAGCGCACCGGTCGGATTGTTCGTGATCTGAAAGGGTCAAGCGATTGAATTGACGGGGGTGGCGCGCGGGACAGGCGGGCGGGTTATGCGCGGGTTTGGGGCAACTCAGGAACCTGAAACGCTCGGCGCCGCCACCCCACCCGGCCCGGTGCTCCCGCCCCGGCCCACCCTCCCCATCAAGGGCAGGGAAAGAACAGGCGCCCCGCGCATGTTGATCCGTCCCCGCCCGGCCTCTAGCTTTGGGGTGATCCTCAGAGATGTCTTCAGGAGCCAGCCCCATGATCCGTACTGTTCTGACCGCCCTCGCCGGCGCCGCCCTTGTCGCCGGAGCCGCTGCGGCGGACCGCCAGCCGCGCGAGGTCACAGAGGCCGAGGCGCGGGCGCTGCATGCGCGTGTGCTGACCCTGGACACCCATATCGACGTGCCGCGCGGCTACGCCACCCACGAGATTGATCCGGGCGGGTTCACGCGGCTGCAGACCGACCTGCCCAAGATGCGCGCGGGCGGGCTCGATGCGGCCTTCCTGATCGTCTATGCCGGCCAGGGGCCGCTGGATGACGAGGGCTACGCCACAGCGCGCGCGACGGCTGAAAACACCTATCAGGCCATCATGCGCATGCTGCGCGCATACCCTGACCAGATCGCCCTGGCGCGCACCGCAGACGAGGTGGAGGCGATCCACGCAGACGGCCGTCTGGTCGCCCTTCTGGGCATCGAGAACGGGTATCTGCTGGGGCCGACGCTGGATGATATTCCGCTCTGGGCCGAACGCGGCGTGCGCTATGTGGGACTCACCCACTTTGGCCATAACCAGCTAGCCGGCAGCTCCAATCCCCTGCCCCGGCTGGGCGATGCGGACGAAGACCCGGGCCTGACCGAGCTGGGCCGGGCGCTGATCGGCGCGCTCAATGATCACGGCATTCTTGTGGACGTGTCCCACGTGGGCAAGCGCTCCATGATGGAGGCGACGGCGCTGTCGCGCGCGCCGATCATCGCGTCGCACTCGGGCGCCTATGGCTATTACGCCAATGCGCGCAATCTTGATGACGAGCAGCTGGACGCCATCCGCGACAATGGCGGCGTGGCGCAGATGGTCGCCTTCCGCTCCTATGTGGCCGATGTGGACCCGCGCATTGTGGAGGGCATGGGCGAGTTGCGCGCACGCTATCTGTCTGAAGGCTGGGCGGGCGCGTCGCGTGAGGACGTGATCGCCTATCAGGACGGCGTGGCGGAACTGCGCGCACGCTATGACGACGTCACGCTGGCCCAGTTCGCCGACCATATCGACTACGCCGTGGCGCGCATCGGCATCGAGCATGTGGGCATTTCGTCCGACTTCGACGGCGGCGGCGGCGTGGAAGGCTGGGACGACGCGTCCGAAACCCTGAACGTCACCTGGGAGCTGATGCGCCGCGGCTATAGCGAGGACGAGATCCGCGCCCTGTGGGGCGGCAATGTCCTGCGCATATTGCGCGCGGCGGAGGCGGCGGCGGCGGGGTAGGATGGCCCCTGCTTTCCCGGCCGAGCAGAGCGAGAGCCGGGACCCATCCACATGATTTTTAAGCCGCTGCGGCGGTTCAATCGGCCCGGGATGGGTCCCGGCTCGCCCCGGCTCAAGGCCGGGCCGTCCGGGAAAGCACGCTTGGTTGGTCTGTTGTTCCCTCCCCATCAAGGGGAGCAATCGCATTTGAGCCTCGAGTACTTATTCCCTCCCCTTGAGGGGAGGGTCAGGGTGGGGTGTGCGGCGGTCACGGGTGACGAATTTGTGGTTGAAGCTGCATGCCCCCACCCCGGCCCTCCCCCAAGGGGGAGGGAGAGCGGGCCGCGCCGTCTTCACCCAAATCCGGCAATTCTGGTCCATATGCGATTGTCCCTCCCATCAAGGGGAGGGAAAGAGTGTCCTGCCCCCCTACAGCCGCACCTCGCGCCGGATCCGCTCGCCGCGGCGTTCGATCTCCACCGGCCAGCGCGCTTCGCCGTCATTGCGGCGCAGGATGCGGGCGAGGCCGGGCAGATCGTCCACCGGTTCACCCATCAGCGAGAGGATGCGGTCGCCGGGCTGGAAGCCGATGAAGCCGGCATTGGTGCGCGGCGTCACGGCGAAGACCAGCACCCCGCGGGCGAACGGATCGATGCCGTTCTCCTCGTTGAAGGCGGGCGACAGCTGGACCATCTCGGCGCCCGCCAGCGGATTGACCCCCTCAACGCTCAGGCGCTGGCCCTCCAGCTCGCCCGGCGCGGCTTCGGCGGGCACGGTGAGGGTCAGCTCATCGCCATCGCGCAGCACCGTCAGGCGCGCGTCCTGGCCGATGGTGCGGGTGGCGAAGCGGAAGCGCGCGCCGTTCTCGTCATTGACGGGCTGGCCATCCACGGCCAGCACCACATCGCCGCGCTGCAGCCCCGCACGCTCGGCGGCGCCGCCGGGCCAAAGCTCGGCCACCACCGCGCCTTGCGGGCGGTCCAGGCCAAAGGACTGGGCCAGGTCGCTGGTCACCGCCTGCAGGCGCGCGCCCAGCCAGGGCCGCACCACGCGCCCGCCTTCACGGGCCGCGGCCACCACCGTGCGCACCATCTCGGCGGGGATGGCGAAGCCGATCCCCTGAGACCCGCCCGAGCGCGAGAAAATGGCCGTGTTCACGCCGATCAGCTCGCCGGACATGTTCACCAGCGCCCCGCCCGAATTGCCCGGATTCACCGCCGCGTCGGTCTGGATGAAGAAGGCGTAGTCGGTGATGCCCACATCGGTGCGCGCCAGCGCCGAGACAATGCCCGAGGTTACCGTCTGGCCCACTCCGAACGGGTTGCCGATGGCCAGCACCAGATCGCCCACCTCGGCCGCGCCGCTGGCGTCCATCGTCATCACCGGCAGGGGCGCATCGGCGTCGATCTTGAGCACCGCCAGATCGGTGCGCTCGTCGGCCAGCAGGAGCTCGGCGGCGAACTCGCGCCGGTCAGACAGAACCACGCGCAAATCCTGCGCGCCGGCCACCACGTGGTTGTTGGTCACGATCACGCCCGACGGGTCCACGATAACGCCCGAGCCCAGCGAGTTGACCTCGCGCCGGCGCGTCTGGGGGCCGCCGAAGAAGCGATCAAAGAACGGGTCGCCGGTCATGCGCGCGCGCTGATTGATCACCCGGCGCGAATACACATTGACCACGGCCGGGGCGGCCTCACGCACGATGGGGGCGAAGGACAGCTGGATCTGCTCGCGGCTGCCGGGCGCGGCGCGTTCAGGCGCGAAGACCGGCGCGGGCTGGCCGCCGGCGAGGTCTGCGTCCGGCGCCGGCGCGATCTGCGGCGCGGGTTCATCGGCGCGTTCGGTCCGGTCCTCGGCGCAGGCGCCGCCCAGCCCCGCAGCCAGCAACAGACACGCAGACATCAATAATCGCAGCATAACGCCATCCCTCGTCTATCCGCCTCGTCACGCGCCCAACGGCGCGACGCCCCGATGTAGGCAATACAGCCGCGCCTGAACAGGGCCTGAAAGATGACGGATGGTTCAGAGGTGGAATTTTGGACGCCGCTTCTTGTCCTCCCCCGCTGGCGGGCAGGACAATCGCATTTGGACCGGCATCGCCGATTTTGGGCGATGACAGCGCTGTCCGGACTCCCTCCCCCACCGGGGGAGAGAGCAAGCCAGTGGTCCTCAACTGAGATTTCCCTGCCCCTGTGTGGGGCAATGGTCGCCAGGAGACGCAGGGGCCCGATCTGCGAGGTGGCGGGTTATCGTTCCGCCCTTCCCCTGCAAGCGGCGGAAGAAAGCGACCCCATCCATCCAGCTCTCGCGCCCTTCATCCCGCAAACGCAAAAAGGCCGCCCGGTTGCGCCGGACGGCCTTGATGTGTGCTGCGGGCGGACCTTAGTCCTGCGCGCCGGTCTCTTCGAGGCGGGCGCGGTCGACGGCGCCTTTCGCTTCGGGATCGCGGTCCACCAGCTCGATTACGGCCAGCGGGGCGTTGTCCCCGTGGCGGAAGCCGGCCTTGAGCACGCGGGTATAGCCGCCATTGCGCTCCTGGTAGCGCGGCCCCAGGGTCGCGAACAGCTTGGACACCTGATCCTTGTTGCGGATCTTGGCGATCGCCTGACGGCGCGCATGCAGGTCCCCGCGCTTGGCCAGGGTGATGAGCTTGTCCATGATGGGCTTGAGCTCTTTGGCCTTGGGCAGGGTGGTGACGATCTGCTCATGCTCGATGAGCGAGGCCGCCATATTGGCGAACATGGCGCGGCGGTGGCTCGCGGTCCGGTTCAGTTTGCGATGGGCGACGCCGTGGCGCATGATACTTCTCCTTACGTCCAGTCAAGGGACGCCTCGCGGCGCTTCTGACTAGATCTGATCCTCGTACTTCTTGGCGAGATCGTCGATATTGTCGGGCGGCCAGTTGGGCGCCTCCATGCCGAGATGCAGTCCCATCTGGGCCAGGACTTCCTTGATCTCGTTGAGCGACTTGCGCCCGAAATTCGGGGTGCGGAGCATTTCCGCCTCGGACTTCTGGATCAGGTCGCCGATATAGACGATGTTGTCGTTCTTCAGGCAGTTGGCCGAACGCACCGACAGCTCCAGCTCGTCCACCTTCTTCAGCAGGGCCGGGTTGAAGTCCAGGTCCGGCTTGTCGGAGGTCTCGGTGCGGCCCTGGTTGGGGTCTTCGAAGTTCACGAACGCCTGCAGCTGGTCCTGAAGGATGCGCGCGGCGTAGGCCACCGCGTCTTCAGGGCGCAGGGAGCCGTTGGTTTCGACTTCCAGGATCAGCTTGTCATAGTCCAGCACCTGGCCTTCACGCGTGTTCTCCACGCGGTAAGCCACGCGCTTGACCGGGCTGTAGAGCGCATCCACGCCAATGAGGCCGATGGGGGCGTCTTCGGCGCGGTGGTTCTCGGCGGGCACATAGCCCTTGCCGGTGTTCACAGTCAGGACCATGCGCACTTCGGCATCGTCATCGAGCGTGCAGATGACGAGATCCTTGTTGATCACGACGATGTCGCCGGTCTCTTCAATATCGCCGGCCTTCACCTCGCCCGGACCCTTTTTCTTCAGGGTCAGACGCTTGGGGCCCTCGCCCTGCATGCGCAGAGCGATCTGCTTGAGGTTCAGAACGATGTCGGTGACATCCTCGCGCACGCCCTTGATGGAGGAGAACTCGTGCAGGACATTGTCGATCTGCACCGCCGTCACGGCGGCGCCCTGCAGCGAGGACAGGAGCACGCGGCGCAGCGCATTGCCCAGCGTGGTGCCAAAGCCGCGCTCGAGCGGCTCGGCGACCAGCTTGGCGTGGCGCGACGGGTCGAAGCCGGACTGGATTTCCGGCTTCATCGGGCGGATCAGTTCCTGCCAGTTTTTCTCAATCACGGACATCACCCCTTTAAGGTGGAGGGCGCGCCAGCATCCTGTAAGGAGCCGCGCGCCCGAAAACGATGGTCTGGTCAGCGCGCGGGAATCGCGCGCCGCCCCGGTATTAGACCCGGCGGCGCTTGGGCGGACGGCAGCCATTGTGCGGGATCGGCGTCACGTCGTGAATCGTCGTGATCACCAGCCCGATGGACTGCAGCGCGCGCAGCGCGGATTCACGGCCCGAACCCGGCCCGGAAACCTTCACTTCCAGCGTCTTCAGGCCGTGCTCCTGCGCCTTGCGGCCCGCATCTTCAGCGGCGACCTGCGCGGCATAGGGGGTCGATTTGCGCGAACCCTTGAACCCCATGGTCCCGGCCGATGACCAGGAGATGGCATTGCCCTGGGCATCGGTGATGGTGATCATGGTGTTGTTGAAGCTGGCGTTCACATGCGCCACGCCAGCACTGATATTCTTGCGCTCGCGGCGGCGTACGCGGGACGGTTCCTTGGCCATGGCCCTCGTTCCTTATTTCTTCTTGCCAGCGATCGGCTTGGCGGGACCTTTACGCGTGCGCGCATTGGTATGGGTGCGCTGACCGCGAACGGGCAGGCCGCGGCGGTGACGCAGGCCGCGATAGCAGCCCAGGTCCATCAGGCGTTTGACGTTGACCGCCACCTCGCGGCGCAGGTCGCCCTCCACCATGTGATCCGCGTCGATCGTTTCGCGGATCTGGAGCACTTCGGCGTCGGTCAGCTGATTGACCCGCTTCTCGGGGGCGATGCCCACCTTGTCGCAGATCTCGGCAGCCTTGGTTGCGCCGATGCCATGGATATAGCGCAGCGCGATGGTCACGCGCTTGTTGGTCGGAATGTTGACGCCGGCGATCCGTGCCACGACGCTCTCCTTGTCTTCATCAGCCTTGACCCGCGAAGGATGCCGGACCGCGCAGCCATCAAGGCGGCGGCGGATACGGCATCTGCCCCTGCGAGCGAAGGGCGGTTCTTATAGGCGCCGCACCGGTTTCGTCAACCGGGATAAGCGGCGCCGCCTCAGTTTCCACCACGCCGGGGCGGTTCCCCGGCGCAGCCCTTAATTCTGGTCCAGAACGCCCGCAATGCGCGCCGAAACGGCGTCCATGGAGCCTGAACCGTCCACGTCGACCAGCTTGCCCTGCGCCTGATAATAGGGAATCAGCGCCGCCGTCTGGTCGTTGTAATTTTTCAGCCGGACGCGGAACGCCTCGACCGTATCGTCCGCGCGGCCTTCTTCCTCGGCGCGCTTCTGCATCCGGGTCACCAGCTCGTCCTGATCCACGATCAGGCGCACGACCTTTTCGATCGGCGCGCGGCGGCCCTCCAGCAAACCGTCCAGCGCCTCGGCCTGGGCCACGGTGCGCGGGAAGCCGTCAAAGATCGCCCCGCCAGCCGCAGCCGCCTCGTCCAGGCGCTCCTCGATCAGCGCAATCACGATGTCGTCCGACACCAGATCGCCCCGATCCATGATATCGGCGACGCGCTTGCCCAGCTCGGTGCCGGCCGCGCGCGCGGCGCGCAGCATG
>JBHYFR010000122.1:0-6964 GCA_051859425.1 Oceanicaulis sp.
GGTGTCGGCTTTGGGGTCGAAGGCGAAGGTCAGGGCGACGGCGTCAAGGCCTTTGACGCCGGGCGCAACCTCGAATGCGGCCGCGGCGCTGGTCGGCCATCCCGGCGGCATGCGCCGTCCGCCTGCGGCCTGGGCGGCCAGCATGTGGGCGAACCCGCCAATGCCCGGATTATGGCCCACCACCACGACAGAGCGTGCCCCGCCGTCCAGCGCGTCGAGCACGGCGCGCTCCAGCATGGAGGCCGAGGCGTGATACAGCGTCATCGGGTCGGACACCGGCGGCGCGCCCAGAATCTCGCCGATAATGGCCCAGGTTTCGCGCGTGCGCCGTGACGGGCTGACCAGGGCGTGATCCGCAGTGAGCCCCGCTTCGGCCAGCGCCTGTCCCGCGCGGGCGGCGTCGGCGCGGCCCCGGTCGGTCAGGCCGCGCTCGAAATCGTCCTCCGCCTCCATGCGTTCGACAGCTTTGGCGTGACGTACGAGGATGAGGTGCGGCATGGTCTGGTTTCCGGGGCCAAGGTTCAGTTTTTCTAAATCCGGGCGGGAGGCCTCTTGTGTAGCGCCCGGCGGATGCACACGTTAACCGGTGTTCGCCGCTGGCCGCAAACACTCTGACGGAGGATTTTCCATGAGCCTTTTGCTGGGCGATGTCGCCCCCGATTTCACCGCCAACACCCAGGAAGGCCCGATCCGGTTTCATGACTGGATCGGCGACCAGTGGGTGATCTTCTTCTCCCACCCTGCCGACTTCACGCCGGTTTGCACCACCGAGCTGGGCTTCACCGCGAAGCTGAAAGACGAATTCGCCAAGCGCAACGCCAAGGCCATCGCCCTGTCGGTGGACAGCGTCGAGGACCACAAGTCCTGGATCGGGGATATCGAGGAAACCCAGGGCGTGAAAATGAATTTCCCGATCATCGCCGACACGGAGCGCAAGGTGTCCGCGCTCTACCAGATGATCCACCCCAAGGCCGATCCCAAGCTGACGGTGCGCGCGGTTTATGTGATCGATCCCAACAAGAAGATCCGCGCCACCTTCACCTATCCGCCCAGCGCCGGCCGGAACTTCAACGAGGTGCTGCGCCTGCTGGACTCGCTGCAGCTGACCGACGGTTACAAGGTGGCCACGCCCGTGAACTGGACCGATGGCGAGGACGTGATCGTGGTCCCCAGCCTGTCGGACGCCGACGCGGACAAGCTTTTTCCCAAGGGCTACACAAAAATCAAACCCTATCTGCGCACCACGCCGCAGCCGAACAAATAATTATAACAACGTATTAGCGCTAGATGGCAGCCAGCCCGCCCAGGGCTGGCTGTCTTTTTTGGTAAAGGGTGCTTGACGGAAAGGGTGCTTTACTTTTAGGGGTAAAGCACGCTTTACAAAGGAGTTCCGTCATGTCCCGTATGAATACCGTCCGCATCGCTCTTGCCGGCATTGCCGTCCTGGCTGTCTGCGCCGCCTGGGCCGGGGTGGGGGCGGCCTATTTCCTCGACGCGCCGCGCAGCGTTTTCGTCATCGCCGTGATCATCGCCGCCCTGGCCACCGAGGCCGCCTTCTGGATCGTGCTGTTCGTGCTGGGCTGGTCCGCTGTGGCCAACCGCCACTGGCTGGTGCGGCTGTTTTCAGGCGCGCAACGGGCTGGTGAACGCGAGCAGGCGGAGCCGCGCGCATGATCAATCTGGTTCCTGAAACCCATACCGCGCCCCCAGCCGCGCGGCGGCGGTATATCTGGCGGTCCATGGCCATCCTGGCCGCCGTGATGATGGCCGTGATCGCGCTGGTCTGGCTGGCGCCGCAGAGCAGCCTCTGGCCGAGGCTCGTTGCGGTGCTGGCGGTGGCGGGCCTCGCGATCGGAACCTACGAGTTCGCCGTCCTGATGCGTGCGCTCGACGAGCTTCAGCAGCGCATTCACATGATGGCGCTGGCGATCGGCTGTGGCGGGGCGGTGATGATCGTCTCTGGTTCCGCGGTGCTCTCGGTGCTGTTGCAATGGGAGGCTTTCGAGCCGGCGTTCACGGTCGTGATTGCGGTGCCCGGCTACTACATCTTCCTGTTTGTTCTCTCCCGGCGCTTCGCCTGAGCCCGCGCGCGCATGCGCTGCGACTGCGCCAATGCTTAGGGCAAGCCCAATTCAATGGAGCGTTTTGACATGACCTCACAATCTGACACCGGCGCCGCCCGCCGCCTGCACCCGATCCGGGCCAGCGGGACGCTTGCCCTGATCTTCCTGTTCATGTTCATCGGCGTATTTATCGCCTTCGCCTTCGCCCTGGCAGAGGGTGAAGACTGGACGATGGTCGGCTTGCTGGGCGCCGGCTCGGTGCTGATGTTCCTTGTTTGGCTGCGCGAGAACCATGTGGCGGTTACCGCCTCAAACGCTCCGCATCAATCGCGTTCGGAGATGCGCGCACTGCGCATGATGCCGGTGCAGGTCGCCTTGGTGCTCATCTATGTCGTCGCCGTTCAGGTCTCGGTCCACTATGCGCCCGGCTTGCCCGGATTTATCAAGGGCGCCCTGCAAAGCCTGCCTATTGGCGTCCTGGCCGGATGGCTGGTTGCTTTCGTCTATATGGTGATCGAGAGCGACGAGATGGTGCGCCGGATGCAGACCATCGCCACGGCGATCGGCGCGGGCGCCACACTGGTGGCGGCGACAGTCTGGGGGCTGATCGCCATGCATAAAGGGCTGCCCGATTTCGCCTCGGTCTTCCTGTTCCCGGCATTTGCCGTGTTTTACACGCTGGCAAGTGTGTGGGTGACCCGGCGCTTCGCATGAACAATCATCTCAAAGCCCTGCGTGCCGAGCGCGGATGGAGTCAGGCGCATCTGGCCGATCTTCTGGACGTGTCGCGCCAGACCATCATCTCCATCGAGAACGGCAAATACGATCCATCCCTGCCGCTGGCCTTTCGCATTGCGCGCGTGTTCGGCCAGCCTATCGAGGCGATCTTTGAGGAAGACAAGGCCTGACAAGGAAGGCGCGGCCCGGTTGACCCGGGGCGCGCTCAGGCCTAACTCGCGCACGCTATCTCCTCAAAGACAGGACGCCTGCGCGCCATGACCGATCTCGCTCCGCTCGCCGCCGACGCCAAGGCCTGGCCCTTTGAACAGGCGCGCGCCGTGCTCAAACGGGTCGAGCGCTTCGGCATGACCGGGGGCGCGGTGATTTTCGAGACCGGCTACGGCCCGTCCGGCCTGCCGCATATCGGCACGTTCGGCGAGGTGGCGCGCACCGCCATGGTGCGTCACGCCTTCCGCGTGCTCACCAATGACGCCTATCCCACGCGCCTGATCGCCTTCTCCGACGACATGGACGGGATGCGCAAAATCCCCGGCAATGTGCCCAATACGGCCATGCTCGAAGCGCATCTGGGCAAGCCGCTGACCGATGTGCCCGACCCGTTCGGGACCCATGAGGGGTTCGCCCAGCACAATAATGCGCGCCTGCGCGCCTTCCTGGACGGGTTCGGCTTCTCCTACGAGTTCTATTCGGCGACCGAGCAATACCGCTCGGGCGCGTTTGACGCCGTGCTCCTGCGCGCGCTGGAGCGGTTTGACGACATCATGAAGGTGATGCTGCCCACCCTCGGGGCGGAGCGTCAGGAGACCTATTCGCCCTTCCTGCCCATATCCCCCGCCACTGGCCGGGTGCTCTACGTGCCCATGAAAGCCATCGACGCGAAGGCCGGGACCATCACGTTTGAGGATGAGGACGGGACCGATGTCACCCTGCCGGTCACCGGCGGGAACACCAAGCTGCAATGGAAGCCCGATTTCGGCATGCGGTGGGCCGCGCTGGGCGTGGATTTCGAGATGTTCGGCAAGGACCACCAGGCCAATGCGCCGATCTACTCGAAGATCTGCCGCATCCTGGGCGTCGAGCCGCCGGTGCAATATGTCTACGAGCTGTTCCTGGACGAGCAGGGCGAGAAAATCTCCAAGACCAAGGGCAATGGCCTGTCGGTGGAGGAATGGCTGGCCTATGCGCCCCAGGAGAGCCTGGCGCTGTACATGTTCCAGAAGCCGCGCACGGCCAAGAAGCTGTATTTCGACGTGATCCCCAAAACGGTGGACGAATACCGCCAGCATCTGGCCGCGTATCCCGGCCAGAGCCCCGATCAGCAGATCGAAAACCCGGCCTGGCACATTCATGCCGGCGACCCGCCGGCGGTGGGGGCGCAGATCAGCTTCTCACTCCTGCTCAATCTGGTGTCGGCGGCCAACGCCCATACCCGCGAACAGGTCTGGGGCTTTATCTCGCGCTATGCGCCCGAGGCCGACCCGGCGCGCGAGCTCTTCCTGGACCGGCTGGTGGATTACGCGCTGCGCTATTACGAAGACCGGGTCAAAGCCACCAAGGTGTACCGTGCGCCCGGCGAGGCCGAGCGCGCGGCGATGGAAGGCCTGATCACGCGCCTCAAGGCGCTCGATCCGGACGAGACCGACGCCGAGCTTATCCAGACCGAGGTGTATGCGGCGGGCAAGGACGCCGGGTTTGAAAACCTGCGCGAGTGGTTCCAGGGCCTCTATGAGGTCCTGCTGGGCCAGTCGCAAGGCCCGCGCTTTGGCGGGCTGGCCGCGCTGTATGGCTTGCCGCAGACCATTTCGCTGATCGAGGCCGGGCTGGACGGCGAGCTGGTCTCAGACGCCTCCTAGCCGCGGTCCTGGCTCAGCGCTTCGGCGTCGGGCGCCGTGAGCTGCACACCCACGGGGCGCTCACGCGCTTCAAGGGCGGCGCGCACCTCGGGCAGGGACAGAAGCGCATCCAGGCGGCGCATGGCGCTGACGCCCTCGGCGCTCAATCCAAACAGCTGCTGGAAGGCTTCAAACGGGGTGGGCTGGGCCGGGAAGCGGCGCAGGCGCACCGGCTCGCCCGCTTCCAGACCGGCCAGTTCACGCGCCCCGGCGATGGCGGTCTGCAGCCCGCCCAGCCGGTCCACCAGCCCCAGCTCGGCCGCCTGGGCCCCGGTCCAGACGCGTCCGCGCGCAATGTCCTGGACCCGCGTCATGGGCAGGTCGCGCCCCTCGGCCACCTTGGTGGTGAAGTCCTCGTAGATCTGCAGGGCCAGGCGCTCATAGGACGCGCGCTGGCTGTCGGTCCAGGCGGTGGCTGGGGAATTGGCCAGGGCGTAGTCGCCGCCCACAGCGAGGGGTTCCAGATTGAGGCCGATGCGCTGCAGGGCGCCGTCGATGACAATCTTGCCGCCCAGCATGCCGATGGAGCCGGTCAGCGTCGCCGCATTGGCCACGATCATGTCGGCGGGGGCGGCGATATAGTATCCGCCCGACGCGGCCACGCTGCCCATGGATACAATGACCGGCTTGCCGTTCTGGCGCGCGCGCATCACCGCGTCCCAGATCTGGTCCGACGCCGTAGCCGAGCCGCCCGGCGTATCAATGCGCAACACGATGGCGCGCACCGAGGAGTCGCGCGCCGCGGCATCAATGGCGCTGGCCATGCGGTCAGACCCGATCACCTCTTCTCCGCCGAAACCGCTGGCCGGATCGCCGGTCACGATCGCGCCCTGTCCCGACACCAGCGCAATCACCGGACGGTTTTGCTGGCCACCGCCCTGGCGTGCGGGCACGCGGGCATAGTTTTCGATGGCCATGAAGCGCGCCGTGCCGCTGACCTGGCCACGCGCCGCCTCGCGGGCGTCGAACACCTGGCCCAGACGGTCCACCAGTCCGGCCTCATGGGCCTGCGCGGCGGTGTAGGGGCCCGCCTCAATCAGCGCGCGCAGGGCGCCGGGCTCTTGTTGGCGGTCGCGCGCCAGGCTGGTGATGGCGGTGTCATACAGATCGCCGAGCAGGGACAGCGTGGCTTCGCGGTGCGCCTCGGTAAAGCCGGCCTGGGTGTAGATGTCGGCGGCGTTCTTGTATTCGTACAGCTGGACAAACTCGGCCCGGGCGCCGAATTGCTCGAACAATCCGCCCAGGAACAGCGTCTCGGTGGCCAGCCCCACAGCGGAGAAGCTGGAGGTGGGCTGAAGCCACAGCTCGCCGGTCCCGGCCACAGCGAAATAATTCATCACGCCTGCGCCTTCAAAGCCCTGGGCGTGAATGACGATGAATTTGCCGGAGCTGGAGAAAGCGTTGAGCGCGCCGCGAATCTCCTCGGCCTGACCGGGGCTCATGGCGAATTCATTGGCGCGCACAAACACGCCCGACACCCGCGAATCGCTGCGAGCGCGTTCCAGCGCGTCGACCAGATCAATCACCGACAGGGGCTGGGAGAAGGCGAAGGGCGAGCGTGAGGGCTGGTCCATGCGCGGCAGGCGCAGATCCAGCTCCAGAACGATGCCGCTGGCGGGCAGGGACCGGTCGGCTTCGCTCTCGGCATTCTGAACCGCCGATGCGATCAAGCCCGAGACCATGAGGACCAGAAAGACGCCGATCAGCACGACGCCGATCAGCACGCCGGCCACCGATCCGACCAGTGACATCCAGAAATGCTTCATATCAGTCCCCTCGCTCTTTCCCCACGCCGCCCGATAAGCCGACTGTCTATGAAGGCAAGCTAGGGCGGCCTCGGGCGCGGGTCGAGCCGCGCAGGCGTCTGAAGCGTGATTATCAAGCGCGGGCGTTGCAAACGGGTGACGACGCCGCCGCCGCGCAGCATGCGTGCGCAACGCGGATACGGTCGGGAGAAGGGCTGGTCGGAGCAGCAGGATTTGAACCTGCGACCCCCGCCTCCCGAAGACGGTGCTCTACCAGGCTGAGCTATGCTCCGATCAGAGGCGCGGTGTATAGACAAAGGCGCGGTGGGTGGCAATCACCCTGACACAGGGTGATCGCAGGGGCTCCGGCCTTCCACTCACGTGTTGCAGCACAGGACGTTGCATCGCTCCCAAAGCCGGGCTATCTAGCGCGGCCCGTCGCCGGATCGGCAAGGGTATTGGGGCGTGGCCAAGTGGTAAGGCAGCGGTTTTTGGTACCGCCATTCCCAGGTTCGAATCCTGG
>JBHYFR010000123.1:0-6944 GCA_051859425.1 Oceanicaulis sp.
GTCCAGGCGCGCGTGCGCATGGCCAGCACGCCCGGCTCCCAGCTGAAGAAATTCCACGCCCCGAACCGGGTCATCCAGTCATCGGCCAGCGTGCAAGCCGCCGCGTGCGCCTCGGGCTCATCCACGGCCAGCACATCGCCCAGCCAGTCAAACCCGTGCAGCGCCTCGGCGAAGCGCCGCGAGGGCGCGGGCAAATCCCAGGGCGATTCGCCCAGCGGCACGGTCAGGACCTCGCCCGCCAGCGCAAAGCGCCCGGCCAGGATGGCGGCGCCGCGCGCCTTGTCGCCCCGGCGCAAGGGCCGCGGCGTCACCGCCAGCCCCCGGGGTGCCCGGCCGCCCAGCGTCAGGGCCCGGTAGGGCGCAAAGGCATTGGCGAAATCGGAAATGTCGCGCCGCGCGCGCCGCGCCAGGGCGGCGGCCAGGTCAGCCGGTGTCACATGCCGCGCCATGACGCCCCGCCCATCGGCTACTGACCCCGCAAGGCAGCGATATTGGCCGCGTAGTGGTCCGGCCCGCCCTTGAACACCGCCGAGCCGGCCACCAGCGCATGTGCGCCGGCGTTGACGCAGGCGCGCGCCGTGATCGGGTTCACCCCGCCATCCACCTCGATCAGGGTGGACAGGCCGCGCGCATCAATCGATGTGCGCAGCGCCTCGATCTTCCTGAGCTGGCTGGCGATGAAGCTCTGGCCGCCAAAGCCGGGATTGACGCTCATCACCAGCACCAGATCGAGCTCATCGAGCACGTAATCGAGCACGGTTTCAGGCGTGGACGGGTTAAGCGCCGCGCCGGCCTTCTTGCCCAGCGCGCGGATCGCCTGGACCGTGCGGTGGAAATGGGGGCCGGCTTCGGGGTGGGCGGTGATCATGTCCGCGCCCGCTTCAGCATAGGCGGCCAGATACGCATCCACCGGGCTGATCATCAGATGCACGTCGAACGGTTTGGCCGACCAGGACCGGATCGCGGCGATCACCCCGGGCCCGATGGTCAGGTTCGGCACGAAATGCCCGTCCATCACATCCACATGGATCCAGTCCGCGCCCGCCGCATCAACCGCACGCACTTCCTCGCCCAGGCGGGCGAAGTCGGCAGAGAGAATCGACGGCGATATGAGGGGGGCGCTGGCCATGCACCTGCGATACCAGCGCGGGGATAGCGGAGCAAGCGCGCCGGTTCAGGCGTTGCGCACCAGGCGCGCGATAAAGAACCCGTCCAGCCCGCCCTCATCGGCCCACATGTCAGGCCGGGTGCGCACCCAGCCCTCGGGCGCCAGCGCCTCTGACAGCCCCGGCAATTCCTCGGCCCGCACCGGATCGATGGCGGTGCCGGGATTGCGCGACAGGAAGGCGGGTATCTGGTCCTCGCCTTCCTCGCGCTCCAGCGAGCAGGTGCAGAACACCAGCCGCCCGCCGGGTTTGAGCATGGCGAAGGCGGCGTCCATGAGCCGGGACTGAATGCGCGCCAGCGCCGTGACATCCTCTTCGCGCTTGGCCCAGGCCGCATCCGGGCGCCGGCGCAGCGTGCCGGTGGCGGTGCATGGCGCGTCCAGCAATACGGCGTCCAGCGGCGCGTCCGGGCGCCAGTCAGCGGCGTCGGCGGCGACGAGGCGGGCGGTCAGGCGCGCGCGCGACAGATTGGCCTCGACCCGCTTGAGGCGTCTTGCGTTCAGCTCCACCGCGGTGACATCGGCGCCCGTCGCGGCCAGCTGCAGCGTCTTTCCGCCGGGCGCCGCGCACAGATCGGCGACGGTTTCGCCCCGGCGCGCGCCCAGAAGCCGCGCCGGCAGGGCGGCGGCGGCGTCCTGCACCCACCACTCCCCGCTGTCATACCCCTTGATGTCCTCCACCAGGCCGATGCCGGTGCGCCGGATCGTGCCGGTGGGCAGCACCACGCCGCCAATCTCATTGGCGATGCGGGCCGGGTCGGCTTCATGGCGGGCGGTCAGGTCCAGCGGCGGCGGTCCGGAGCGTGCCGCAGCCATGGCCCGCGCTGCAGGGGCGCCCCAGGCGTCCGACCAGCGCGCCGCCAGCCAGTTAGGCAGATCGCCCAGCGGATCGGCGCGGCCAAAGATCGCCGCGCCCTTTTCCGACACCCGGCGCAGCACTGCGTTGGACAGCTTGCGGAAGCCCGCGCTTTCCGGGCTCGCCCCCATCAGCTCGACCCAGGCGTCCACGGCGGCGTGGGGCGGGGTGGAGAGGATCAGCAGCTCGGCGGCGCCGCAGCGCAGCGCCAGGCGCGCGCGCAGGGCGGTCTCGGGCAAGGGGCGGTCCAGCATGGCGCCCACGGCGGCGTCCAGCGCGCCGGGCTGGCGGATCACCGCGGCGGCCAGGGCGCGGGCGAAGGCGCGGTCGCGCACATCCATGGCGGCCCATTCGGGCCGGCCGGCCAGACCCGCGTCCAGCGGGGTGCCCAGATCAAACACGCCGCGCACCGCAGCCAGCGCGGCGGCGCGGGCATGCAGATGCGCCGGCAGGGCGGCGGGACGGGCGGGGCGGCGGGCGGGTGTAGCGGTCATGGAGCGCCCCGTATCACACGCGCACGGGCCCGGCGAGCGCCCGCGCCAGCGCGTGACGTGTTGGCGTCAGCTGCGCAGCCGGCGGCGGATCGCCTCCACCTCGTCAGCCAGCGCCGCATCCGACGCCAGCGCCGCCGCGATCTTGCTGACCGCATGGATCACGGTGGAATGGTCCCGCCCGCCAAAGCGCCGCCCGATATCAGGCAGAGAGCGCGTGGTCATGGTCTTGGCCAGATACATGGCGATATGGCGCGGGCGCACCAGCGCCTTGGTGCGGCTCTTGGACACCAGATCTTCGGTGGAGATGGAGAAGTGGGCCGCAGCCGCCTTCTGGATATCGTCCACCGTGATGCGCTTGTCGGCCTTCACCGGCAGCTCGCCTAGGGCTTCCTCGACGGTCTCCATGGTCACCGCCCGGTTCATGTAGGCGGTGCGCACGATGATATTGTTGAGCACGCCCTCCAGCTCGCGCGCCGAGCTGGTGACGCGGGCGGCGAGGAAATCACGCACCGCTTCGGGCACTTCGAGGTCAGGGCAGTGACGGCGCGCCTGGGCGATCTTGCAGTCGAGGATTTTGCGGCGCAGGTCGAGATCGGGACCCGCCATCGGGCAGGCGAACCCGCCCGCCAGAATATCGCGCAGGCGCGGATCAGCCGCGCCCAGTTGCGCAGGCGGGCAGTGAGACGCCAACACCACCTGCTTGTCCGCCGCCATCAGAGCGGCCACGGTCTGGAGGAATTCCAGCTCGGTCGCCGCCTTGCCGGCGATGAAATGGATGTCGTCGATCAACAAGACGTCGCAATCGCGCACCTGCTCCTTGAAGGGCTGCACGTCACGCGCGCGCAGGGCGGACTGGAAGCCGTTGAGGAATTCCTCGGCGGTCAGATACAGCGCCTTGCGCCCGGACTCGCCCAGACCCACCGCATGGGCGATGGCGGCCAGGAGATGGGTTTTGCCCACGCCATAGTCGCCGTGGAAATAGACCGGGTTGAAGGGCGGGGCGTCGGCATTGGCCACCGCGCGCGCAGCAGTGGCGGCCATCATGTTGGCCGAGCCGACCATGAAAGTGTCAAACGTGAAGCGCGGCTCGCGGCTGTCGCTCTGGGCCAGGGCCGCCGGCGCGCCCAGCGCGGCCCGGGACGCGCCCGAACGCAGGGCTGAGGGGTTGAAGGGCGCTTTGCCATCGGCCAGCGCCGGTTCGGCCTCCTGGCGGGCCAGCGCGGCTTCAGTGGTGATGACGATGTCGCGCGGCGTGGTCTCCACCGAGGCCCAGATCGCGCGCAGACGGGCGCCCAGATTGTCTTCCGCCCAGGCCCGCCCGAAGGCGTTGGGGCAGATCACGCAGATACGTCCTGCCGGGTCTTCCTCGACCCGCAGACGGGCGATTTCAGCGGCGTAGAGGATGTCGCCATACTCGACGCGCAGCCGGGCGCGCACGGCGCGCCAGGTATCCAGCACAGAGTCCGATCCGCTCATATCCATCCCCGTGGCGCGGACCGCTGCAGATGCTGAATGATGTAACCCCATGGCCCCGGCCCTTGCTCGCTCGCCACGGTATGAACCGCGGTCAACCTCTTGATTTTGGACGCAGTTCTCTCGCACGGAGCTTTCCCCGTTTTCAGGGTCCGTTATCTCAGGATGGTCCGTATGGAGAGGACTGTCGTCGAGGTCCACAGAGTACTCAGCGCGCGCCACGAATCAACCGCATTAACCCTGTTCCGGCGCCGATTTCAGACCTTGACAGACCGATTCACTAACCAGCTTGGAGGCTTGCGCGCTGAAAAATTTTTTTGCGCGTTTTGCATCTTGCCAGCGGTGTGAAAATCGGTATCGAGGCGCTGCAATCCCGTCTTGCCAGCGCGCGCGGTTTCACCATGCCTGAAAGGGCTTCACGACCTTGGCGCGGGCGTGTTCAACGCATGAAAAACGCCTGCAGCGGAAGCCGCAGGCGTTCAGGTATTTTATCCGTTCAGGGACGGAATTTTACTTAGACGTCATCGCCTTGACGCGGGCGGTCATGCGCGAAACCTTGCGCGACCCGGTGTTCTTGTGGATCACGCCCTTGGAAACCGCTTTCATGACCTCTGACTCGGCCGTGTGAAGAGCGGCTTTGGCAGCGGCGGCGTCACCGGTGGCCAATGCCAGATCCAGCTTCTTCACGAATGTACGCATGCGCGAGCGGCGGGCCTTGTTGAGGGCCGTGCGGCGCTCGATCTTGCGCACCATCTTCTTGGCAGAGGCTGTATTCGCCATGGATCGTTCCAAACCTTGTCTTGAGCGCCAGCCAGCTTGCGGCGTACTCGAAATTCCGTGAGGCGCGGCGTATAGCCCCGGCGCGCGCAGGCGTCAATCCTTGCCCGGGGCGAGAGTCAGCACAAGACCTGTCTAGCGGTGCTTGAAATGCGCCGCCCGCTTGTCGGCGAAAGCGGCCATGCCCTCGCGCCGGTCCTCGGTGGCGAACTGGGACTGGAACACCCGGCGCTCGAAACGCACGCCCTCGCTCAGGCCCATTTCAAACGCCATATTGATGGCTTCCTTGGTCATCATGGCGATGGGCATGGATTTGGACGCGATGGTCTGGGCCGCCTCCATGGTCACGTCCAGAAGATCGTCAGCGGGCACCACGCGGGCCACCAGGCCGGCGCGCTCGGCCTCTTCGGCGCCCATCATGCGCCCGGTCAGGCACAGATCCATCGCCTTGGCCTTGCCCACCGCGCGCGGCAGGCGCTGCGTGCCGCCCGCGCCCGGCATGACGCCCAGATTGATCTCGGGCTGACCGAACTTGGCGGTGTTGGAGGCGATGATGAAATCGCACATCATGGCGATCTCGCAGCCCCCGCCCAGCGCATATCCCGACACCGCCGCAATGATCGGCTTGCGGAAGCGCGCCACCGATTCCCAGGTCTTCTCGAACGGGTCATGGCGGTACAGGGAGATGAAATCCTTCTCCTGCAGTTCCTTGATGTCGGCCCCGGCGGCGAACGCCTTGGCCGAACCGGTCAGGACCACGCACCCGATGGCGTCATCCGCCTCGAAACCGGCCAGCGCCTCGGTGAGTTCTGCAGTGAGCTCGTCGCACAAGGCGTTGAGCGCAGCCGGACGGTCCAGCGTGATCACGCCAACGCGGCCTTCGGTCTTGGTCTGGATGGTGGTGTAGGCCATGGGGCCTCCGAAAGGATGAGTGGGGCGCGCCACCGGGCTTCACCGGCGGCGCAATGTCAGGCGAACGGCGCGCTTCATACATGAAGCCCGCGCCGGGGTCGACACCCCGGCGCGGGCTGGAGCCCTTCGATGCTGCACAGGCTCAGGGGTTGAGCCGCTCCACCGTGTGGCCGCGCGCCTGCAGGAGGTTCACTACGCCTTCCGGCCCCGTGACATGGCCTGCGCCCACCGCGATGAAGGCCGACTCGCCGCTCTCCAGGATCTGTTCGATCAGCGGGATCCAGTTCTCATTACGCTGGACGATCAGGATGTCATACAGATCGCCCGAGGTCGCGCGCATGGCGTCATTCATGATCTGGTCCAGCGCGTCGGTATCGCCCGTCGCCCAGGCTTGGACCATCCGGTCCAGCAGGCCGGGATCCTCCAGCGCCTGCGACAGTCCGACCTCGAAATCAGCGATCTGGGTTTCCAGGGGCATGTCGGCGAAGAAGCGCAATTGCTGTTCGATCGTTTCGAAATACCCGAAGCTGACGCCCGCCTCTTCACCGGCCGCCTTGAGCCGGTGCTCCACGCCGGACTCCGGATCATAGCCCGCAGCCTGCATCTGCAGGACCGCAACCGTCAGGCCGGCGAGCCAGGGCTGGAGCGGGTCCAGAGAGCCCTCCAGCGCGCCGGGAGGGGCGCCCAGCCGCTCGGCCATCGACGCCAGATTGGCCCGGGCCTCGTCGCTGATCAGGGAGGTGAGCGTCACGCCGGGCGCATTCACGCCCAGCTGCGGGATCAGGCCGGTCATTTCAGCCTGGGCCTCGGGGCTCAGGGCGTCGACCTCGAAAAAGATGCGGTCCGAACCGGCCAGCGCCGTATTGATCACATCGGTGCGCCAGCTCAGCTGCGGCGGCAGCACATGAACCGTGCCAAACAGATAGACATCGCCGCCATCGGACGCGATGCGCCAGATGGCGGGATCGGCGTCCAGTGTGGCGAAGTCGGTTTCAGCCAGAGCCGGCGCTGCAAGCGCGCCCAGCCAGGCCAGGCCCGCAGCCAGTGCGCCGGCGAACCGTGAAATGCGTCGTGTCATGTTCGTCTCCAATTGTGTCAGACGCCACTTGCACCAAATGGCGCGTGTCCGGGGAGGACCAGCTGCGAGCCGTCAACCAACCCGCCGCAGTCCGTCCTCATTACCGTATCGCTTGTTGCATGTACACAACAAAACAAGGGGCTGTCCCAGATGTCTGAGACATCTAGGATGGCGGGATGCGGCTAAAGC
>JBHYFR010000124.1:0-6943 GCA_051859425.1 Oceanicaulis sp.
GCGCACCGTGCGCCTTGATCTCGATCGCCCGTCCCCGCTGGCCGGCGCCGCCGTCAGCGCAGGCGACACGCCGCTGGGCGCCATTACGTCCGGTGCTGGCCAGCAGGCGCTGGCCTTGATCCGGGTGGACCGGCTGGAGGCGGCAGGCGGCGAGACGGTCCTGGCCGGTGACGCGCCCGCGCGCATCACCCTGCCCTGAGCCATCGCAATTACGCGCCGATGACGCCGCGGTCGGTGCGCCGGATCATCACCGTGGCCGAGCGCGGAATGGCGTTACCGCCGTCGGGCCAGTGGCTGGCGTAATTGCCCGCAGCGAAGTCCTCCGGCGATGTGGTGGCGCCGGGGTGCTGTACATTGACGAAGATGGTGCGGTGATCAGGCGTGGTGACCACGCCGGTGATCTCCTGACCCACAGGGCCGGTCAGGAAGCGCTTGATCTCGCCGGTCTCGGGATTGGCCGCCAGCATGGCGTTATTGCCAAACACCGTGTGATTGCCCCGGTACATCACGCTTTCGGAGATGTCGGTCTGGATCCACAGGCGCCGGTTGGCGTCCATCCACAGCCCGTCCGGGCTGGAGAAGATATTGTCGTCGTCCAGCCCTTCGCCATGCATGTCGGCGCTGTCCCCGTGGGGGCCGGCGATGACGAAGATATCCCAGGCGAAGGTCAGCGCCTCCTGCGCGCCATCCTCGTGCCAGCGGATGATATGGCCGAACGGGTTCGGCCCGCGCGGATTGGCGCCGTCCACATCGTCGGCGGTGCGCTGGGAATTATTGGTCAGGGTGAAATAGACCGCGCGCGTCTCAGGGTCGACCGTGCCCCATTCGGGCCGGTCCATCGGGGTGGCGCCCAACAGGTCGGCGGCGGTGCGCGTGTTGACCAGCACATCGGCCTGGCTGGTGAAGCCATGGCTCTCGTCCAGGCCGTTCTGGCCATAGACCAGAGGCAGCCACTCGCCCGTGCCGTCGTCATGGAATTTGGCCACGTAGAGCACGCCCTCGTCCAGTATCTCGCCGCGCGTCACGCCGCGCTGGAAGGTCCCGGCCGAGACGAATTTGTAGATATACTCGTTGCGCGCATCGTCGCCGGTGTAGCAGACCACCTTGTCGCCATCGTTCACCGGCGCGAACACCACGCCCTCATGGGCGCAGCGGCCCAGCGTGGTGCGCTTGACCGGGGTGCTGTCGGGATCGAACGGGTCGATCTCCACCATCCAGCCGAAGCAATTGGGTTCGTTGCGGTAATCGCCCTCGGCGCTGCCGGCCTTGGTAGTGGCGTCAAAGCGCACGAAACCGTCCGCGCCGTCAGCGGCGAGGTGCCAGTTCGGCCGCGACATGCCCCGGCGCACGCCGAATCGGGCATGCTCGCGCGGCATCGCGTCATCATTGTTCACAAACGCGCCCGACCAGTTCTCCTCGGCGGCCATATAGGTGTTCCACGGCGTCACGCCGTGGGCGCAATTGGCGAAGGTGCCGCGCGTGCGCTCGCCTTCGGGGGAGAATTTGGTCTTCACCAGATCGCTGCCGCGCACCGGGCCGGCGATCTCCATCTCGGTCAGCGCCGTGATGCGCCGGTTGCGCGGATCGGGAACGATGCGCCATTCGCCGTCAGCGTCCTCGCGGATGCGCGCCACCGACACGCCATGGGCGTTGAGTTCTTTCAGCACGTGATCGGGATCGCGCGGTCCGGCATGATCGGGCACCGACCACGCGTTCATCGCCTGACCGGCCACGTCACCGGCATGCAGGAAGCGCGGTTCGACATATTCGTGATTGACCACCAGCAGGCCATCGGTGGAGCTGCCCTGCCACGGGTCTTCGCCCTCGATGGGGAAGAAATGCATGCCGTCATGGTGCATGCCCGCCTGCTCGCCCTGCTGAGCGCCGGTATTGTGCGGGCTGAACTCTGGCATGGCGCCGGTGATGGGATCGCCCCAGCGATAGATCACCTTGGCCTCATAGCCCTCAGGCACGATGAAAGCATCGGACGTGCCGATGGGCACCGGCTCGAAGTTCAGCGCCGGGCCTGCCCCCGCCTCCAGCGCGCGCGCCACGCCGGTGGTGGCGAACAGCCCGCCCACCGCCGCGCCCAGCGAGCCTTTCAGGAAGCCGCGCCGGGCGATGCGCGCCTGGAACACCTCGGCGAACGGCGTGTTGCCCGAGCGGTTGCATTCCGGTTCGTAATCGTGATCGAGCAGGTCGCGCATGGGGCTTCGCCTTTGTTTGCAGAACGGATCAGGATGTATGTCGCATCCATGACATCAGTATATGACACCCGCATGATCCGCGGCGCCATTGACGCGAATGTGACCGATCGCCGCGATCATGCGTTCCCAGGACGCGCTGCACGCGCTAGATGGCCGGTGATGACAGACATTCTGCCCGCAAACGAACCCGCTTCGCTGGACGCAGCTGCGCGCATCCTGGCGCGCGGCGGCCTGGTCGCTGCGCCCACGGGCTCGCCGCTGACGCCACGAACGGCGAAGCCGTGGCGCGCATTTATGAGGCCAAGGGGCGGCCGCGCTTCAATCCGCTGATCGTCCATGTCGACAGCCTGGAGATGGCCGAGCGCCTGGTGGAGCTGGGCGAGACCGGACGCGCGCTGGCCCGTGCTTTCTGGCCCGGACCCCTGACGCTGGTCGCGCCCATGCGCGCGGATGCCGGCGTGGCCAGCCTGGTTACGGCGGGGCTGGACACGCTGGCGGTGCGCTGGCCGGATTCGCCCGCCTTCACCGGGCTGATCGCCCGCCTCGGCCACCCCCTCGCCGCGCCCAGCGCCAACCGGTCCGGCGCGGTGAGCCCCACCACTGCCGCCCATGTGCGCGAGGGACTGACCGGACGCATCGACCTCATTCTGGACGGCGGCCCCTGCCGGATCGGCGTTGAAAGCAGCATTGTCAGCCTGGCCGGTGACGCCCGGCCCGCGCTGCTGCGGCCCGGCGGCGCGCCGCGTGACCGTATCGAGGCCGTGGCGGCGCTGGCCGATGCCGCCCGCATCGAATCACACCGCCCCAGCGCCCCCGGACAGCTCACCAGCCACTACGCGCCCAAGGTAGCGGTGCGCCTGAATGCAAACGCTCCACTTGAGGGCGAGTCTTTTCTGGCGTTTGGACGGCGCCCTGTAGTTGTTGGTTGTGAGGTGATTAACCTTTCCGAACGATCTGATCTATCGGAAGCGGCGGCAAACCTGTTTGCTGCCCTACGCCATCTCGATGCGCTTGGACGCCCCATTGCCGTGGCGCCGGTCCCGGACACGGGACTGGGCGAAGCGATCAATGACCGGCTCCGGCGCGCCGCAGCAGACCGAGAGACTACACCTTGAGGGTGTAATTTGATATACTGCCAACCTAACAGAAGGCGTACGCATGCAAACCGGCCTTTACCTCACCCGCTTCCGCACCCCGCTCGATGACGCTGGCGGCGTGATCTATATCGATGGCGACCGCGTCTACGGCGGCGATACCGGCATGTATTATGTCGGCGAGATCATCAGCGAAGGCGAGGATATCCGGGTGCGCCTGCGCGTGCGCCAGCATGACTCCCACCGCCAGTCGGTGTTCGGTGATCACTCTGAATTCGCGCTGACGCTGACCGGGCGCAAAAAGGGCGCGGAGTATGTCTTCGAGGGCCGGGCCGACAAGGCGCCCTCCTTGCGCTTTGAAGCGACACTTCGGCCAGCGCCCATCTGATCATCCGTTCAGACCGGCCGTTCAGATCACCTGGGGCTGCAGCCCCATGGCGCCCGCCAGCGCTTCGAAGCGGGCGTGGGCGCGGTCAATCACCAGCCCCTCGGAGCCGGGATCCACGCGCAGCACCAGCTGCTGACCCGAGCGGTCCAGACGAAACGCATCCAGCACCGGCGCGGAGCGGCCTGCCAGGGCAGCCCCCAGACGCAGGGCCAGACCCAGCTTCAACGCGCCCTGCTCCTGTGCCTCATCCAGCAAACGCCGGGACGGGCAGGTTTCAGGCCGCTGGCGGCGTCCCGTATAGCGGTGATGCAGGGTCAGGGCGAGGAAGGCGCGCTCGGCATGAGAGGCGCCGCCGAACGGGGCGTACAGGGTCTGGGTGCTCGCCAGCTCGGCGCGGTGATCGGGATGCATGCGCCCGCCCAGATCGGCCAGCCGCGCACAGGCGCCGCGCAGGAGGACGTCGCGCTCCGCGGTGAACAATACCGGTTCGCCGTCAAAGGCGGGCTCAATCCAGTCCGCCAGCGTCGGGCCGAAATCGGGCTCCGGCGAGGCCTGGCTGGCGAGCGCCTCTGCCCCCGCGATCAGCGGATCGCCTTCGGTGATCAGGCGCATGTCCTGGGCGCACACCACGCCTTCGCGCAGGCCAAAGGCGGAGAACACCACCGTATCGAACCGGCCCTTCTTCAGTATCCGGCGTAAAAGCAGGGCGGCGTAGGGCAAAAGCGCGGCGCGCTTTGACGAGACGCCCGGAACGTTGGACAGGGACGCCTCGCTCTGGGTAACCGCGAAGTCGGCCGCGCGCGCCACCTGGCCCGGCGTCAGCGCGTACTGATGCAGAAGGCGCAGCGGGTAATCGTCCAGCGCCATGGCCAGATGCGCAAAGGCACGCCAGGCGCCGCCCACCGCATAGAAAACCGGACCGGACATTTCCAGCTGCGGCGCGGCCTGGGCCAACACCGCATCCACCTGCTCTCTGAGCGCGGTGTCTGAATCAGACCCGTCCAGCATGGTCAGCGGGCCCAGCGGCAGGGTGATCGCCGGACCGGCGCGCCGCCCCTCCAGCGGGGTCAGCTCCAGGCTTGATCCGCCCAGATCGCCGGCCAGGCCATGGGCCTCGCCCACACCGGCCAGAACGCCCAGCGCCGAGCGCCGACCCTCCTCCTCGCCCGGCAACACTTCGATCTCAAGCCCGGTCTCGTCCCTGACCCGCGCGATGAAGTCCGGCCCGTCAGAACAATCGCGCACGGCCGCCGTCGCCACGGCATGGCGTTGCTCAACGCCCTTGGCGTCCAACAGCTGGGCGAAGCGCCGCAAGGCCCGCAGCGCCGCCTCCACGCCGTCAGGGTTGAGCTGGCCGCTGGCGCGCGCGCCGCGCCCCAGCCCCGCCATGACTTTCTCGTTGAACACCGGCCACAGCGCGCGGCCCTCCAGGCGGAACAGCACAAGGCGCACCGAGTTGGAGCCGACATCGATCACGGCGATGTCGCGGCGCGCACCGGCCTCCTGCGACGGCTCGGGCCGGCGCGGCATGAAGCGGCGCATCACCGGCGCGGACCGACGAAGGGAAAGGCCGGCGGCTGATCGGTCTTGAGCGCCTGACCCCGCCCCGACAGGCTGGGATTGGTCATGAAATAGGCATGCGCGCTGAACGGATCGGCGACGCCGTCTGTATCCACCCGCACATAGCGCCCGTCAGGCTGCATGTACCAGCTCTGGGTCTCGTCATTGAGATTGGCCACCATGATCTGGTCGAGCACCTGGCGGTGGACGGTGGGATTGAGGATCGGGCACAGCGTCTCGATGCGCCGGTCCAGATTGCGCGGCATCCAGTCGGCGCTGGAGATATAGATCTCCGCCTGGGGCGAGGGCATGGGCGCGCCATTGGCGAAACAGGCGATGCGCGAATGCTCCAGAAAGCGTCCGATGATCGACTTGACCCGGATATTCTCCGACAGTCCCGGCACGCCGGGGCGCAGGCAGCAAATGCCGCGAATGATCAGCTCGCAGCGCACCCCGGCGGCGCTGGCCTCATACAGCTTGTCGATCACCGCCGGGTGGACCAGTGAATTCATCTTCGCCCATACCGCCGCCGGCCTGCCATCGCGGGCGTTGGCGATCTCGCGGTCGATCTTGCCCAGGATGAATTCCAGCATGCCCATGGGCGAGATCACCAGATGCTCCAGCCCCGTCGGGCGGGCATAGCCGGTGACGTAGTTGAACACCCGCCCCGCATCGCGCCCGAAGGCCGGATCGGCTGTGAACAGGGACAGATCGGTATAGATGCGCGCCGTGATCGGATGGTAATTGCCGGTGCCGAAATGGGCGTAGGTGCGCAGGTCCGCGCCTTCGCGGCGCACCACCAGCGAGATCTTGGCGTGGGTCTTGTACTCAATGAAGCCATAGACGACCTGGACGCCGGCCCGCTCCAGATCCCGCGCCCATTTGAGATTGGCCTCTTCATCAAACCGGGCCTTGAGCTCGACCAGCGCGGTGACGTTCTTGCCGTTCTCGGCCGCCTCGATGAGGGCGGCCACGATGGGCGAGTTTTTCGAGGTGCGGTACAGCGTCTGCTTGATCGCCACCACGTCGGGATCGCCGGCGGCCTGGCGCAGGAACTGCACCACCACGTCAAAGCTCTCATAGGGGTGGTGGACGATCAGGTCCTTGGCCCGGATGGCCGCAAAACAATCGCCGCCGAAATCGCGGATGCGCTCGGGGAAGCGCGGCTCATAGGGCTCGAACTTCAGCTCGTTGCGGTCATCGGGGATCATCTGCGACAGCTGGGACAGGCCCAGCAGCCCGTCCACCAGCTGGACGTCCTGACGCTCGGCGTGCAGGTGCTGGACGATGAAGCGGCGCATGTCCTCGGGCATGGACGCGTCCATTTTCAGACGCACCAGAACGCCGCGCCGGCGCTGTTTGAGCAATTGCTCGAACTCGCGCACCAGATCCTCGGCCTCTTCCTCGATCTCGATATCGCTGTCGCGAATGATGCGGAACGCGCCCTTGGCGATCAGATCATAGCCCGGGAACAGGGCGTCCACGAACAGGATCAGAACCGATTCCAGCGCGATGAAGCGCTTGGCCGGGCGGCCTTGCGCGTCGCGCTCCTCGCACGGGATTTCGATGAAACGTTTCACCCCGGCCGGCAGCGGCACCAGCGCGTTCATCACCCGCTTGTCGCTCTGGCGGCGCAGTTTCAGCGCCACGGCGAAGCCCAGATTGGGGATGAAGGGAAACGGATGAGCCGGGTC
>JBHYFR010000125.1:0-6928 GCA_051859425.1 Oceanicaulis sp.
GCGAAAATGGCTCAAACCCTACTCACGAAGCTGAACATCTGGGACAGCCCCAAACTTAATCATCATCTCACCATCTGGTGCGGGCGGCCGGAATCGAACCGGCACGGAGGTTGCCCTCCAACGGATTTTAAGTCCGGTGCGTCTACCAGTTCCGCCACGCCCGCCTCGGGTCATTCGATAGCCGCCCCGGGGCTGCAAGCCAAGAGGGGCGGGCGGTTATCACGGCTGTGCGTGATTCGTCTGGCGGGGGAGCCTCGCGGGCGCTAGCATCGCATCAGGCGAATCCGGAGCGATGAGTGCGTGCGGCGTCATGAGCATGTCTGAACCCCCGTTTGAGGCGAAACCCGGGGCGGAGCCCCATTATCACGGCCATCGCGACCGGCTGCGCGCGCGCTTCGCCGAGACGGGCGGGGAGGGGCTGGCCGATTACGAATTGCTGGAGCTGGCCCTGTTCCGCTCCATTCCGCGCCGGGATGTGAAGCCGCTGGCCAAGGCCTTGCTGGCGCGGTTCGGCGATACCGCCCGGGTGTGCGCGGCGCGGGTGGAGCAGCTGACCGAGGTGCGCGGCGTGTCGCAGAAGACGGCGCTGGATCTCAAACTCATCCAGGTGCTGGCGGTGCGCATGGCGCGCGAGCAGGTGACGGGGCGGCCCGTCATCTCATCCTGGTCGGCGCTGCTGGACTATCTGCGCGCGGCTTTGGCCCATGCGCCGACCGAGGAATTCCGGGTCCTGTTCCTGGACAAGAAGAACCGGCTGGTGGCTGATGAGTTTCAGGCGCGCGGCACGGTGGATCACGCCCCGGTCTATCCGCGCGAGATCGTGAAGCGGGCCTTGTCGCTGGATTCCAGCGCCATCATCCTGGTCCATAATCACCCCAGCGGCGATCCCACGCCGTCACGCGCCGATATCGAGATGACCAAGCGCATCTGCGAGGCGGGCAAGCCGTTCGATATCGTGGTGCATGATCACATCGTGGTCGGGCGCGAGCGCACCGCCAACTTCAAGGCGCTGGGTCTGCTGTAGCAGGCAGGCGCGCCGGGCGGGTGCCGGCATGGGCTTCGTGCACGTCGGCCAGCCAGCGCGCGATGGCGGCTTCTTCGACGCGCGCAAAGCGCAGCACGGCCAGGGCAAAATCCACGCCCTCGGGCTGGCCGCGATTGATCACGGCGATCATGCCCAGTGCTTCGTGAGCGGCTTTTTCCTCGGGCGTGCGCACCGCTACGATACGCTGCAGGTCGGGATAGGTGGCGTTGATATAGGGCGTGATTTCCTTCGATATCTCATAGTGCGACTGGCCCAGCGCCAGCGCCCGGGCGCGCGTCACGCCCACCGCCGTCATCAGGCGCACATCGCTGGGATCGCCGAAGGTCATGTCATATCCGTCGGCGGTGGCGGCAAGGAAGCGGTCCGCGTCAAGCTCGATCGCCACGAAGGGAATGTTGAAGCGGGTCAGCGCGTCCATGGCCATGCGCCCGGCCGGCGTGGCGGCGAAGACCAGGATGGGGCGCTGGGCATCGGGATCGGCGGCGGGCGTGGACGGGGCGGCTTTGGCTTTGGCCAGATGCCGGGCGAGCTTCATGCCCAGCGCCGTCCAGGCCGGGGTCAGGGCGAGCGACAGGGCGCTGGCGGCCACCAGTATGCCTGCCGCTTGCGGGCCGAGCGCGTTTGTGACGCCGGGCAGGGCGAGCAGGACGAGGCCGAACTCGGAGCCCTGCGCGGTGACAAAAGCCAGCTGGGCGGCGCCCGGACGGCTCCAGCCTGACGCCAGCGCTGCGATAAAGGTCAGGATCGTCTTGCCCAGGATCAGTGCTGCGATGGCCAGCGCGATCCAGGGCGCCTGGGCGGCGATATCGCGCCAGTCCAGACCCATGCCCACGGTGATGAAGAAAAACCCCAGAAGCAGCGCGCCGAAGGGCCGGGCCTCGGTCTTCACCACGGTGCGGTAGGGTGTCTCGGCCACGATCACGCCGGCCAGAAACGCGCCCAGCGTCAGCGACAGGCCCAACGCTCCGGTCGCGGCGGCGGTCGCCAGCACCAGAAGCAGGGCGGCGGCGGTGAACACCTCGGCCATATTGGTGCGCGCCAGCAGGGTCAGGGCCGGGCGCGCGGCGAAGCGTCCGATCAGGACGGCGGCGAACGCCTTGGCGCCGGCTTCGGCCAGCGCCAGCCCCAGCGGCCCCGATCCGTCCAGCGAGACCGCGAACCCAGAAGGAAAATGCCCGCCACATCCTGAAACACCAGAAGCGCGGTGGAGGAGCGGCCCAGCGGGCAGGTGGCGATGCCGCGTTCAGCCAGCGTGGCGGTGACCACGGCGGTGGCCGAGATGCCGGCGCCCAGCCCGATCACCAGCGCCACCGGCCAGTCCAGCCCGAAGAACCTGGCCGCGAGCGTGAACCCGGCGCCGCAGATCAGCATCTGCAAGGGCCCCAGCACCACCAGATCGCGCCCGCTCTCGCGGATGGTGCGCGTGGAGAAACCCAGCCCGATCTCGAACAGAAGGAAGGCCACGCCCAGCTGGGCCAGCAGCGCGGTGGTGTCGTTCAGCGGCGCCAGACCCAGAGCGTTGGGGCCGATCAGCACGCCGGCGGCGATGAAGGCCACGATGGGTGACAGCTTCACGGCGCGCGCGATCAGGATGCACGCCAGCCCTACCGCCAGCAGCGTCACGACAGGCAGGATGGCGAGGGCGTCGTTCATGCTGTAATCCACCGGTCTGGCGCCGGAAGCGGCCTGTCTGGCGCCAAGATTAGGCGGTTTTGGCGCTAACGCCATTGCTCATGCGTGGTCCCGGCGCTACATGCCCGCCCATGACCGATGCGCGATATGAAAAACTTGAACAGCTGGGTTCTGCCGGGGCTGCGCCCCAGCGGCCCGAGGACGCGGTGCTGGAGCGGGTGGAGAACCCGTCCCGGGACGGCGATTACCTGATCCGGTTCGTCTGCCCGGAATTCACTTCGATCTGTCCGGTGACCGGCCAGCCCGATTTCGCGCATATCGTGATCGATTACGCGCCCGCGCAGTGGATCGTGGAATCCAAATCGCTCAAGCTGTTCTTCCAGAGCTTCCGCAATCACGGCGCCTTCCACGAGGCGTGCACCACCATGATCGGCAAGCGCCTGGTGGATGAGCTGAGCCCCAAATGGCTGCGCATTGGCGGCTACTGGTATCCGCGCGGCGGCATTCCCATCGACGTGTTCGC
Source organism: Oceanicaulis sp. (assembly GCA_051859425.1). Lineage (GTDB taxonomy): Bacteria > Pseudomonadota > Alphaproteobacteria > Caulobacterales > Maricaulaceae > Oceanicaulis. Next base: position 3,201 of record JBHYFR010000125.1, read on the forward strand.
CCAATGGGGCGAGGCGCCCAAGGGCCTCTGGATCCCCGACCAGGGCGTAGCGCCTTATCGCGGGCGCGGCTGAGGGCCCATTTCGGCATGTGAAATGCTAGCCTGATAAAAAGTCAGGTTGACTTGACACGCGGGCATGTGTGAGGTATGCATGACTTATGGTCAAGCTAACCTGATGGAGGCGATGATGGCGGACCGAACGAGACAGGTGACGGGATTATGGTGGGGCGCGCTGGCGCTGGCGGGGTTTGCGGTCGCTGCAGACCTGGCGCCCTGGCTGGCGCAGGCGGCGGCCTTTGTGCAGGAGGCGCGGTCATGACCCCGGCGGCGAAACGCTATTCGGTACGATTCATCGCGCTGATGATGGGCTATAGCCTGGCGGTGGTGGGCGTGACCTATCTCTTGCGCCATATCGATCCGTCCGGGCCGTTGCGGGTGATGCTGGCGCTGGCGCCGGTGATTCCCGCCCTGCTGGCCTTGCGCGAATTCATTATCTTCTGGCGCGCCATGGACGAGGCGCAGGCGCGCATCCATGCCGAATCGCTGCTGATAGCGGCGGGCGTGGTCAGTTTCGCGAGCTTCAGCTGGGGCTTTCTGGAAAGCTGGGCCGATGCGCCGGCCATATCGGTCATCTATGTCCTGCCGGCCATGGCGCTGGTCTGGGGCGTAAGCGTGCCCTTCGTGTCGAGGCGCTTCAAATGAAGAACCGCATCCATGTGCTGCGCGCCGAGCGGCGCTGGAGCCAGGCCGAACTCGGCGAGCGGGTGGGCGTGTCCCGGCAGGCGATCAACGCGGTCGAGACCGGCAAGCACGATCCATCGCTCAGCCTCGCCTTCAAGCTGGCGGAGGTGTTTGAGCTACGCATTGAGGACGTGTTCGACCCCAAGGGCTGAAGACGTTTGGCGCTGAACGGCGCGTTCATCTGGCCCAACGGCGGGTGAACGCGCCGCTCTGTGTGCGTTCACCCGCGATCATCCAGTCTCCACATCACTGGCGGGCGACACCGCCGCCGGGATGAAACCAGAGGAGACTGCACCATGATCAAGAAATTCATTCTCGCCACGGGCCTGAGCCTGACCATGCTGGCGGGCGCCGTGTCTGCGGCGGAAGCCCAGCAGCGCAACCGCGTCAACATCAACCAGGCCGGCTACGCCAACGAGCTGTCGGCGCGCCAGGTTGGCCCGCAGCACCGGCTCTATATCGAACAGCGCGGCGCCTACAACTACGTCCAGACCATCCAGGACGGTGCGCGCAACGGCGTGACGGTTGGCCAGGCGGGCTACGCCAACAGCGCCTACGCTGACCAGCTGGGCCGCAACAACACCGCCGTGATCGGCCAGGAGGGCAACTACAACGCCGCCGGCGCGATCCAGACCGGCCGCAACAACACGGTTGGCGTCGCCCAGATCGGCCATGGCCACAGCGCCGCCACCAATCAGACCGGCGCGAACAACTCGCTCGGCGTGATCCAGGTCGGCTCCGGCCAGCGCGCCAATGTGCGCCAGTCGGGTAACGGCAACGTCGCTCTGGTGATCCAGGGCAGCCACTAACGGGGATTGCTGAAACCCGCACCGGGTTCTGGTTCCCCGCCCGCGGCAAGGGACGGGCGCATGACGCGCCCGTCCCGGCCCCGCCGGGTCTCGATCATCAAGAAGGAGATCGATCATGACCGCATCCAAGTTCAAATCCGCCCTGATGCTCGCCGCCGGCGCCGCATCAGTGCTCGCCCTGGCGGGCGGCGCCAGCGCCCAGTCCGCCGATCCGTGCTGGCTTGAAGTCGGCACCGGGCGCTCCCACGGCGTGCTGCAGGCCTATGCCGCGCCGCGCCTGGCTGGTTCGTTCGAGCTGGTCGTGCGCCAGAATGGCGGCAATGGCGATCTCCTGGTGGACCAGGCAGGCAGCTTCTCGCCGTATAATTTCTGGCCCACCAATCTGTCGCGCGTGATGGTCGGCGCCGTCGGGCTTCAGCCGCACCAGGCCAATTTCTGGCAGAACGCATGGGCGGCCCAGCCGGGCACCACGATCATCGCCAGTTCCGGCGACCGCCGTGCGGCGCCGGGCGCACTGCCGGTGGGCGCCTACGGGTTCCGCGCTGATCTGCGGGTCTATGACACCAGCGGCCGGCTGATCTGCCGCCGGTCGCAGCAGTGGCGGTAGGATTGGCGCCGGGCGCCCCGTGACATGGAGGTTTTCATGACCCGTCTTGTTCATCTGTCTCTGGCTGCCGCGGCGCTCGTTCTGGGCGCCGCCACGGCGGCCTCCGCCCAGCGGCCGGTCCTGGTCATGCCGCCCGCGCCCGCGCACAGCGTTGCGCCGGGCGCGGCCTGCTCGCTCGATCTGGTGCAGACATACGGGTCGCGCCAGTTGATCGCGCGCGCGGCGCCTGGCGTGTCCGGCGCCTGGTCGATGCAGGCGCGCGCGCCTGGCATCAATGTGGACCAGTCCGGTCCGCTTAGCGGCGCGCCGCGGGTCCAGGAACTGTCGCGCGTCACGCTGGACGCCCAGCTTCGTCCGGCGGTGAATCACGGGGCTGCAGGGCTTTACGGCGTGGTTCCGGGGCCGAATGTCCAGTCGGTGTCAGCAGTGCTTACCGTGCGTGATGCACGCGGGCGGGTTATCTGCCGCGCCACGCCGCAAGTGCGCCAGGGTTACTGACGGCTCAGCATCGCCAGCGCCGAGGCCGGGTCCGCATGGAAGCTCAGCGCGTTCAGCAGGCTGGCGTCGGCAAAGCCGCTTTTGGCCACCTGGTCCAGAAGCACTTCCAGCGGCGCCCAGAACTGTGTCCCGACAAAGGCGGCGGGCTTGGCGTGCTGGCCGTGCTGGCGCTGCATGATCATGTCGAACACTTCTTCCAGCGTGCCCGCGCCGCCCGGCAGGATCAGGAAGGCGTCGGCCTCGGCCGTCATCATCGCCTTGCGCGAGGCCAGGGTGGCGGTGATGCGCAGATCCACGCCCTCCTGGGCGCCCTCGATGGGGATAAGAAATTCAGGGATCACGCCCAGAACCGGCCCGCCTTCGGCCAGGGCCGCGCGCGCCGCTTCGCCCATCAGGCCGCTCTGCGCGCCGCCATACACCAGGCGCAAGCCGGCGCGGGCCACGGCCTGGCCCGCCTCACGCGCCATCTGGGCAAATTCCGGGTCGTGACCTGCGCCTGAACCGCAATACAGGCAGATACTCCGCATTTTCGCCTCATCGCCCTGCACACTGTCATGAAACGCGCGTTGAAACCCGCGCGGCAACGGTTCAGCATTAGCAACCGGATCGTTCTGGCGCGAGCCTTGCTTGTCGTCAGTGTCCCTCGCCCTGGCAGGAGTCGCCTCATGGCCGCCACGCGCACATTTGTGATCTGCACGGTCCTCTTCATCGCCGCGATCGCAGCGGCGGCGGCCTTCATCGTGATGCGTCCGGCGCCCGCGCCATCGCCTGCCCTATCTGAGCCGTCCCCCTCCGTATCGCAGCCCGCTCCGTTGGCCCTGACCGCGCCGACCTTTGACATTGTGCGGGTGGATCCGCGCGGCACCGCGGTGCTGGCCGGGCGCGGCGCGCCGGGCTCACGGGTGACGCTGATGTCCGGCGATGAACAGATCGCGTCGGTTGAGATCGATGCCGCGGGCGAGTGGGTGATGATCGTCGACCGCCCGCTGCCGTCCGGATCGGTGGAGCTGTCGCTGATCATGGTGACGCCTGATGGCCAGGAAATCCGCTCCGATCAGGTTGTGGTGGTCTCC
>JBHYFR010000126.1:0-6923 GCA_051859425.1 Oceanicaulis sp.
GAGGCGGCCGACTGGCGCCAGGCCATGCGCCGCTCGCCCATGCGCGCCTGCCTGCTGGCGGCGCGGGCCATGGCCATGACGCCGGGCGAGGCGGCTGACCTGATCAACGCCATGGCCGAATCCGGCCGCGCCCATGCCATGGCGCCCGATGCGCTGGCCCGGGCGCGCGCCGACATCTATGGCGCCTTCACCCGCGATGATGCGCGCCGGGCCTTGCACCGGATGGGCGCGGGCGGTTCAATCCACTAACGTTGGTCAATCGACCTGTATCCGGCCGCGACGGAACACCCCATGCGTCTCGCCTATCACGCCGCAGACCGCGCCGACGCCCGCGCCGCACGCGAGCGGCTGTCCAAGCGCTATGGCGAATGCACGCTGGACGAGGCCGACTGCCTGATCGCGCTGGGCGGCGATGGCGTGATGCTCGACGCCCTGCACGCCGTCATGGGCCGGGGCATTCCCGTCTACGGGATGAATTTCGGCTCGGTGGGCTTTTTGATGAACGAGCCGCGCGAGGACGGCCTGCCCGAGCGCCTGGCCGGCGCCGAGCGCGCCACGATCCACCCCCTGCGCGCCGTCGGGCGCCATGTGGACGGGCGGACCTTCGAGGCGCTGGCCATTAATGAGGTGTCGCTGCTGCGCGAGACCCGCCAGACCGCCAAGATCCGCATCAGCGTGGACGGGCGCAGGCGGCTGGAGGAGCTGGCCGCTGACGGGGTGATGGTCGCCACGCCCGCCGGATCGACCGCCTATAATCTCTCCGCCCACGGCCCGATCCTGCCGCTGGACGCCCAGCTTCTGGCCCTGACCCCGATCAGCGCCTTCCGCCCGCGGCGCTGGCGCGGCGCGCTGCTGCGCCATGGCAGCCGGGTGCGTTTCGACGTGCTGGAGCCGGAAAAGCGCCCGGTCTCGGTGGTCGCCGACAATCAGGAATTCCGCGACGCGGCCACCGTCACCATCAACGAGGCGCGCTCCATCTCGCTGACCTTGCTGTTTGACGAGGGCAAGGCGCTGGGCGAGCGCATCCTGACAGAGCAGTTCGCCGCCGACTGAGCGCGGCGCGGGCGCCCTGGCGGCGCGGCTTTAGCGCGCCATTAAAGATATTCCTCTACCCCGGTTGATGAAGGCTGCGCGGCATTCAAGGGGCGCATGACATGATCGCAAACGGGCCATTCCCGGACGGGCTGAGCAAGCTGCGGATCGCGGTGGTGGACGACAACGCCGCCATGCGCGGGATCGTGCGCTCGGTGCTGGGCGCGTTCGGGGTGATCCATGTGTTCGAGGCCGCTGATGTGGAGGCGGCGCTGCACATGCTGCGCGGCGAGAAGATCGATGTGCTGATTTGCGACTGGAAAATGAAACCGGTGGACGGGCTCTCCCTGGTGCGCACCCTGCGTGACCCTGAAGAAAGCCCCTGCCCGCTGCTGCCCATCATCATGCTGACCGCCTATGCCGAGCCGTCCAAGGTGAAAGAGGCGCGCGATGCGGGCGTGACCGAGTTTCTGGTCAAGCCCTTCTCCGCCGAAGGCTTGTACCGGCGCCTTCAGATGATCGTAAACCGCCCCCGCCCCTTCGTGCGCACCAAGGTTTTCTTCGGACCCGACCGGCGCCGCCTGGCCAGCGGATACCAGGGACCGGAGCGCCGCGACGACGCGGCCCCCGTGTCCTGACACACACCCAATCGGAGAGGCTTGAGACATGACCCAGCGCGAACGACCGATCGAGATCATCACCCCGCCCAACATGCTAAAAGCCAAAGTGGGTGGCGCCCTGCCGGCGGCCAATGAGGCGATGATGGCGCGCGCCGAGGCCGCCATCGGCGATCTGCGCCAGAACTTCAAAGCCTGGCTGGAAGAAGAAGTGGCCAAGCTGGAAACCCTGATGCGCACCGCCCGCGCCGGCGGCCTGGACGGCGAGACCGGCGAGGCGCTGTTCACCTGCGCCCACGATCTGCGCGGTCTGGGATCGACCTACGAGTTTCCCATCATCACCCGCATCGCCGCGTCCCTTTCGAAGCTGATCGAGACCGCCGAACAACGCGCCGCCGCTCCCCTGGCGCTGGTGGACGCCCATGTGGGCGCCATCCGCGCCGCCATCCTGCAAAACGTACGCGACGACACCGACCCGATCGGCAAGGCCCTGGCCGAAGAACTAGAAACCCGCGTGACCAAGCTGGTGGGCGAGCGGGGCTGAAAACAGCCCAACCCACCCTCCCCGTTACAGGCAGAGGTCAGGTCATCACGGCGCGCAGACAGGCCAGACGGTGTGGACGATGCCGGGTCCCTTGCGGACCAGCTGCACCAGCTTGACGTCAGCAATGGTTCGCAAGCGGGTCAGAAAATCCCCAGAAACTTCTTGCGCTTGCGCGAAGGCTCCCCCGTGCCGGCGATATCGCCGGGGCCGGGTTCGGGCGTCGCTTCGGTCAGGTCCGGCCCGGCGCCGGGACCCGGGCCCTCCGCTTCCATCACGTCAGCAGCGGCCTCGGTTTCAGCCGGCATGGCAGTGGCAAGCGCCGGCGCTTCGCCTTCGCCTGATCTTATCTCCGCCGGGGCCGGCGCCGGCGGTGCGTTGACCGGGCGGACCGGCGCGCACACATCGGCGTCGCACAAAGGCGCGCTCATGGCGTGGGCGGCCAGGCGCGAGGGCGGCGTAGACGGGCCGTGATAGGCGCCCAGGCCCAGCGACTGGCGCACGGTTTCACGGAACGCGGCGGCACGATTGTCGATGGTGGCGGTGCGCGCCTCCATTTCCTGCAGGCGTGACAGATCGGCCGGGCGCGGGGCGCGCACGGCGGCCGGCGTGATGTCATTGCGCGCGCGGGCCAGCGCCGCGCGGGCGTGGTCGAGATCGAGCGGTTTGGGCGCGTCACTCATATCAGCCTCCTTGATGGCCGCAGGCGTTCAGGACTTGCGAGCATACCATTCCAGACCGCCCGTGCGCGAGACCATGACCACGTCCACGTCCCCGCCCACACCGGTCTGGGACATGTGCAGCTGGCTTTTCAGAATATTGAGCTCCACCAGCGATTTGGCCGTCTGGGCCAGCTGGCGCTTGCCCGAGGCCGAAACCACCTGGATGAAGGGATTGATGAATTCGTGCTGGGAAATCTCCTGCACGGCGTGGGCGAATTCCATGGTCAGGTCCGGCAACGCGCCCTCGCGCAGCGCATCCATGGCCTGGTCGCCCGCCGCGTCATCCACGCCGGCTGCTTTCAGGGCGGCCTCGGCGGCGGACTCATTGGTGATCCAGTTGAGCGACATCATCACATCAAACATCAAAGGATGAATGCCGCGCAGGAAAGTGTGGGTCATCTCCGCCTGGGCGAATGTGCGCAGGAAGGCGTTGGGCCCGTCATCCACGCCCACGCGCATGGTCTCGTCCACGGCGCGCTTCATCACGCCGTCGATCAGGATCGAGGCGTAGTAATGGGTGTAGACCGGGAACACGTCGCCATCGCCAAACCCGGCGAAGACCAGGCCCGCATAGGGCTCCAGGAAGGCCGGGCGGGTGGCGATCTTGAAGGCGAAGTCAAACAGCTTGTCGCGCACATCGCCCTGCATGCCAAACTCGCCCAGCGCTTCCTCGATCAGGGCGTCCAGGAGGGCCGCGTAGCGCTCGTAAAAGCGGGTGCGGTCCAGCCCGGCAAGCACTTCGATGGCCTCGCGCTCGGCGCCCGCCTCGTCATGGTCGAGATGCTGGCGGTACAGATCCAGCGCCGCTTCGAAAGCCGCCGCATCGCTGTCATACCCGCCGCCGGGATAGCGCCGCATGGCCTTGGCGTGGCTGAGCACCGTGATGAAGGCGGCGCGCATCAGGTGCGCAAACTCCTCCATCTCCTCGGCCTCGGGGAACAGGCTGCGGTTATTGTCGAGGAACTGGAAGAAAGCGCGCGCGCAATCATCCACCGACGCAAAGTCGGTCTCGCCATGGCGCTTGGTGAAGGCGTGGGCGATCTGTGACCAGGACCGGCCCAGCACATCGCCGCGCGAATAGACCATGACGGCCATATTCGGCCCCAGGCGCAGGATTTTCTCCGCCTCCAGCGTCACCACCGGGTCGGGCCCGCCGCCATAGGTGACCGCGCTGTCGGCCGCCAGCACCACCGCCTGGCGGTTCATGATCATGACTTCAGACGTCATTGCGCACGCGTCTCCCCCCGCCTCGCCACAGCGCCCCCTCGGCGATCCGGCGGCTTTGCCACAAGTCTTGACGAAACGTTAGCGCGTGCACGCGCCCGTGTTAAGCCGGGGAAAAGCGATTAGGCAGGCAGGCGCGGCATTGGCGCCACGCTGCGGGTGTTGGATGGCCGGGGTCAGAGCGTGACGGCCTGGGGTGCGGTCTGCGCATCGGCGGGTACCGCCAGCGCCGGCGTCCCCGCCTTGGGCAACAGCTTCAGCTTGCGCGCGGTGAAGCCGAGCCCTGCGCGGGCGGCCAGGCCCAGCCCGCGGCTGTCCTCGACGGACGGGGTCAGACCCATACGCCGGCGGATCAGGCCGTTGAACATCATGGCGTGGTTGCGCAGGCGCACGTCCGCACACGTATATTCAGTGGCCATGGAGACGTTCAGCCCCTCCAGATTGACCACGCGGTGGGGCGTATGCACCGGCCAGCACAGCACCTCGCCGGGCTCCAGATCAAACACCTGCGCGCGTTGGTCGAAGGCCGCCCTGTAGGGCAGATCGTCGTTGAACGGATGCATCAGCACCGCTTCCACATCCGCTTCGTTCAGCACCGGGGCGCTGCGCGGATAGACATAGACGCGCTTACGCCCGCGCAGATGCCACAGCATGGTGTCGGTGCGGTCGATGTGAAACGGCACGCGCGCGCCGGGCGCGGAAATCAGAAGCCCGCCCTTGACCATGTCGGGCCGGAAGCGCGGGTGCAGCTCGCGCAGCTCGGCGAACACGGCGCCCAGAAGGGCGCGGTATTCGGGGCGGATATTGAACACCTCACGCAGATTCATCCACACCCGGCCCTCGCGCACACCGGCCAGCAGCTCGGCGCCGTCGCGCTCGCCCGGCGACAGATCGGTCCAGGAGCGCGATGAGCCGTCCTCGTCCATCATGGCGATGTCCAGACGCTCGCGCGGATGGGTCTCGATCAGCTCTTCCAGAGCAGGATCACAGAACAGGCCGCTATCGGCCAGGCGATGGCGCGCGCGCACGACACCGGCCCGAAACCGCCCGCGATCTTCCTGAGTCCACCGCTCGATCCAGCCCATCGCTCACCCTCCCGCATCTGTCCCCGTCCGGCACAGGCGCGGCGGGTGTTGAGCGGTACGGGGCAAGCGGCGTGCCGGGGACGGAAGCCGGTTCCGGGCGCGGCGGGATCAGGGCTTTCGGGCGTGCAGGGATAGGGTTCGGCCAGGGCGTGATAGCCCGGCTCCAGCGCCAGGGCTGCGGCGCGCTGATATTCGGACTGATCGCACAATCCCAGCGCCGCCAGAGTGCGGGCATGGGTGGCGAGCAGGGTGGGGTTTTGCGGCTCCATCACCAGCGCCCGCTCGCAATAGCTCAGCGCTTCGCCCGCCCGGCCCATCAGGGTGAGCAGATAGCAGTGATTATTGGTCACGGCCGGATGTTCAGACTCCAGGTCGAGCGCGGCCTCGCTCAGGGGCAGGGCCTCCTCCAGGCGCCCGATTTCGGTGAGGACGCCCACCCGGTTGACCAGTGCGATCCAGTCATCGGCCGGCAGGGTGAGATACATATCCAGTGCGTCTTGCGCGCCCGGCACATCCTGATCCACCATGATATCAAGAATATAGGTCAGGACATGATCGCGCGCGCCACTGGTCCAGGGCGGTCGCCGCCCTCCCGCTGATGGCGATTGCAGCCAACGCCACGCCAGCTGCGCATCGCGCGTTGCATCATCAAGGCGCCCGACCCGCTTGAACGCGTAGGCGCGGTAAGCGTGCAGGAAGGCGTCCGAAAACGTCTGCCCGCCATCCGGCGGCGTGCTGAGATCGTAATAGGCCGCCGCGCGCGCAAAATCATCCACCATGAAGGCCTGGGTGCCCAGATTCATGTAGGAGAGCATGGCCAGCGGCGAGCCCGGCCCGGCGGCCTCGGCGCAGGCGGCGTAATCAATCTCCTGCCCCTGGCAGACGGCGGGAACCGCTTCATCCGCCACCGTCAGCGCACTGGCGCCCGTAACCCCCAGTACTAGGCCCGCAATGGCGCCGGCAAGACCCATGGCATTTCCCCCCACAAAAGAATTTGCCGCCAGCCTTCCATCCGGGCGCCGGGCGGTCAAGCGGGGATGGGGGCGCGACGGTGGGGCAGGATTGTGTGAAAACGTAAAAGACCGACGCCGCACCCCTCACCTTACCTCTCCCCTCTGAAGAGGGGAGAGGAGGCTTTGGCGCTGAGTTCTCTTCGGAAATGCCTGGCGCCTGGCTCACAGGAACGATCGCGGCACAAGAAGACCCCTCTCCCCCATGGATATGGGGGCTGAGCACACAAAGATTGATCCGGGGGATCAATCGACTGAGCGAAGGAAAGGTGAGGGAGCGCGGTGGATCATTCAATCTCGACACCCGCCTCAGGCGGCCTTCCCGGAGGGGGCAAAGCCCATATCCGTGACCCATCCGCCAGGGCATTCGCTGCTCAGGAAAAAAAGCAACCACCCCTACATCCTGAACACCCCAAACCGCGTCGGTTCGATGGGCGCATTCAGCGCCGCTGACAGCGCCAGCGAGAGCACGCGGCGGGTGTCGGCGGGAGCGATGACGCCGTCATCCCAGAGGCGGGCGGTGGAGTAATAGGGCGAGCCTTCGGCCTCGTAGGTTTCGCGGATCGGCGCCTTGAAGGCTTCTTCCTCGTCCGCGCTCCAGCTCTGGCCGCGTGCTTCGAGCCCATCGCGCTTGACCGTGGCGAGCACGCTGGCGGCCTGTTCGCCGCCCATCACCGAGATGCGCGCATTGG
>JBHYFR010000127.1:0-6837 GCA_051859425.1 Oceanicaulis sp.
GGGCCGCGCCCGGTTCTTTTATGTCACGTCGCGGCCTGATCATGTGTCCGCGCGGCCTGATTATGTATCCGGCGCGTCCTCAAGTCCCACGCGCGCGGCCAGGGCCGCCGCCATGAACTCATCCAGATCGCCGTCCAGCACGCCCTGGGTATCGGACGTCTCCACCTGGGTGCGCAGATCCTTGACCATCTGATAGGGCTGCAGCACGTAAGAGCGAATCTGGTGGCCCCAGCCGATATCGGTCTTGGAATCGGCCTCGGCCTGGGCGGCCGCCTCGCGTTTTTGCAATTCCAGCTCATAAAGGCGCGCACGCAGCATGGTCCAGGCCTGGGCCCGGTTCTTATGCTGGGACCGCTCTGACTGGCACGCCACCGCGATGCCGGTGGGGATGTGGGTCAGACGCACGGCGGAATCGGTCTTGTTGACGTGCTGACCGCCCGAGCCCGAGGCGCGGTAGGTGTCGGTGCGCACATCCTTGTCCAGAATCTCGATCTCGATGGTGTCGTCCACCAGCGGATAGGACCAGACGCTGGCGAAGCTGGTATGGCGCCGGCCCGAGCTGTCATAGGGCGAAATGCGCACCAGACGGTGCACGCCGGCCTCGGTCTTCAGCCAGCCATAGGCGTTCTCGCCCTTGACCAGCAGGGTCGCTGATTTCAGCCCGGCCTCGTCGCCGGCCTGATAATCGATCACCTCGACCTTGTAGCCTGATTTCTCCGCCCAGCGCGTATACATGCGCATCATCATCTCGGCCCAGTCCTGGGCCTCGGTGCCGCCGGCCCCGGGGTGGATTTCGACGTAACAGTCATTGGCGTCCGCCTCGCCCGACAACAGCGCCTGAAGCTCGGCCTTGCCGGCGCGCTTCGTCAGCGCGCGCAGCGCCGCCAGCGCCTCTTCGTAGAGCTCTTCCTCGGCTTCGGCCTCGGCCATCTCGGCCACTTCAATGGTGTCGGACAGCTCGGTCTCGATCTCGCGCACCTCGCGGATCGCGGCGTCCAGCCGGTTACGCTCGCGCATCAGGGTCTGGGCCTGATCAGGCTTTTCCCAGAGCGTGGGGTCTTCGGCGCGGGCATTCAGTTCATCAAGGCGCTTACTGGCGGTATCCCAGTCAAAGACGCCTCCGTAACAGGAGGGTGGACTGTTCAACGGCCTGCTTCAGCTCGGAAATTTCAGCGCGCATGGCGAGGGGTCTCTCATCGGCGGTGGACAGGTGGGGTCGGCGGGATACCGGCTGGACGCGGTCAGTACAACCCGCCCAGCTCATCCTCGTCTTCATCCTCGTCATCGCGGGTACGGCGATCAACGGCCCCCCCGCCCAGCGCGCCAAAGCCGAAGCTCAGCGTTTCATCGGCCGCCGAGCCCCCGCGGCGCGGCTCAGTGCCGGGACGGAAGGCTTCCAGAATGACGCCCGGCCGGCCCAGCGCGGAGGGTTCGCCCGTCTCGCGGTTCACCGGCGCCAGGCTTACCCCGTCGGGCAGGCGGAAGTTGGATACCGCATAGCCTTCCAGCGCCGGGCGCAGGAAGTCGCGCGCGATCGGCGCCGCCAGCACGCCGCCCGCCTCGCCCTGGCCCAGGGGCGCGGGCGTGTCGAAACCGACATAGACGCCCACGATCAGGTCGGGGCTGAAGCCGACGAACCAGGCGTCACGGAACTCGTTGGTGGTGCCGGTCTTGCCCGCCACCGGACGGCCCAGAGCGCGCAGCGCCGTGCCGGTGCCGCGCTCCACAGCGCCTTCCAGCATGCTGACGATCTGATAGGCCACCACCGGGTCGACCGCCTCATCGCCCAGCGCCTCCAGCTCCGGCTCGCGCAGGGACCGGTCCCATTCGGGCGCATTGCAGGTCGGGCATTCGCGGGCGTCGGCCACCCAGATGGTGCGCCCGGCTCGGTCCTGAACCCGGTCGAGAATGACCGGCGCCACATGGCGTCCGCCATTGACCAGCGCGCCATAGGCGCCGACCAGATCCATCAGCGTGGTCTCGCCCGCGCCCAGCGACATGGCCAGGGTGGGCTGCAGGTTTTCATAAACGCCGAACCGGCGCGCCAGATCGGTCACCGGGCGCATGCCCATGTCCTGGGCCAGACGCACCGTCATGACGTTGCGCGACAGCTCCAGCCCGCGCCGCAGCGTGGACGGGCCATAGAAGACGTTGGAATAGTTGGTCGGACGGTAAAAGCGCATCTCCGCATCGCCCGACGCCACGAACGGCGCGTCCAGGATGATCGAGACCGGCGTGTAGCCGTTTTCCAGCGCGGCGGCGTAGACAAATGGCTTGAAGGACGAACCGGGCTGGCGGCGCGCCTGGACGGCGCGGTTGAACTGGCTCTGGGCGAAGGAGTACCCGCCCACCATGGCCAGCACCCGGCCTGTGAACGGGTCCATGGCCAGAATCCCGCCATTGACCTCGGGGATCTGGCGCAGGCCGTAATGATCCTCTTCCACGGTCTGGTTGGGCGCGTCCTCAGCCGTCAGGCGCTTGACCAGCACCACATCGCCCAGGCTCAGCGCCGCATCGGCGCGGGTGATCGCCGGTCCCAGGCGCGGCATGTTGGTGTCGGGCGCGCGCGACGGCGTGCGCGCCCAGGACAGGGCGTAAAGGGGAATGCGGCCGCGCGTGCGGTCGGCGAAGCCGATCTGCGCCTCACGCTCATTGACGTCCAGCACCAGCGCGATCGACCAATCGGAATCAATGTCAGCCGGGGGGCGCACGCCGGACAGGCGCGCGGGCCAGTCATCAAACTCTTCAAACCGGGTCAGCGGCCCCCGGAAGCCGTGGCGGCGGTCATAGGCTTCCAGCCCGTCGCGCAGCGCACGGCGCGCGGCCAGCTGCATGCGCGTGTCCAGCGTGGTGCGGATCGACAGTCCGCCCTCGTAAATCTGCGCGTCTCCATAGCGGTTGAACACTTCGCGGCGCACCTGCTCGACGAAATACTCGGCCGCCAGATAGGTCTCGCCCGCGAGGCGCGTGGTGGCTTCCAGCGGCATTTCGGCGGCGGCCTGGGCAGCCGCCTCGGTGATGTAGCCATTGGCGACCATGCGCGAGAGCACCCAGTTGCGCCGGCCGATGGCGGCCGCTGTGCGGCGCTCGGGGTGATAGTTGTTGGGGCCTTTGGGCAGGGTGGCGAGATAGGCAATCTCGTGCAGTTCCAGCTCGTCCAGCGACTTGTCGAAATAGTTCAGCGCCGCCGCCGCCACGCCATAGGCCCGGTTGCCCAGATAAATCTCGTTGAGATACAGCTCAAGGATCTGGTCCTTGGTGAAGGCGCGCTCCATGCGCCGGGCCAGCACCATCTCCTGCACCTTGCGCGCCAGCGCCTGTTCGGACGACAGAAGGAAGTTCTTGGCCACCTGCTGGGTGATGGTCGAGGCGCCTTCAAGGCGCCTGCCCTGCAGATACAGGGAGATATTGGAGATCGCCGCGCGCGCGATGCCGGTGAAGTCCAGCCCGCCATGGTGATAGAAATTGCGGTCCTCGGCCGACAGGAACGCGCTGATCACGTCCGGCGGAATGTTTTCGATGGGCACGAAGACGCGGGCCTCGCGCGCATACTCGGCGATCAGCAGACCGTCGCCGGCATGCACCCGGCTCATGATCGCGGGCTCGTACTCGGCCAGCTGTTGGTAATCGGGCAGGTCCCCGGTGACGCGCACCACGTAAACCGCTGCAACAATGAGACCGATAACGCCCAGCACAACCGCCGCGACGCCGCCCCAGACCAGGGTCCGAAGCGCAGTGCCAAAGCTCAACAGTTTCATCTGATCCTCACGCGGCGGGCCGTCCTGAAGGCCGCCCGCTCTTTGCCCCCCGAAACGGGCGCTATTATGGCGCAAGACGCGCGCAAGCCAACAGGGCGCAGCGGTCAACGGGCGCTGGCGTTGGCGGCAGGGGCCGCCGCATTGGCCGCCCAGAAGGTCCGCCCGGCGCCCCTGCAGCCGGCAAAATGGGTGTCGATGGCGGCGGCGGCGGCCTGCATCAGACGCCGGCGCTCGCGCGCATCATTCATCCGGCGCGAATCCTCGCGATTGGTCATGAAGCCCATTTCGAACAGCACGGACGGGGTCTCGGCGTCGGTGAGCACGGCGTAATTGGCTTCCATCGGCGTGGTGCGCCACAACGGCGCGGTGCGGCCCACTTCGGTGCGCAGCGCCTCGGCGAACAGTTCCGACTGGCTGCGCTTGTTGGCGATCGACATCTCCACCAGGATTCGCGACACCTCTTCGGGGCGGCTGATATCCACCCAGTTGCCGTCGGTGATGGCCCGGTTGCGCGCTCGGCTCTCGGCGCGCGCATTCATGGAATACACGGTCGCGCCCTGCGGACCGGAATTGTCGCCCGCTGAATCGGCATGCAACGAGATGAACAGATCGGCGCGCGCCTCGCGGGCAATGCGCACCCGGTCTTCAAGGCTGACATAGACATCGCGGTCGCGGGTCATGATGACCTCATAGCGCCCGGTCTCGTTGAGAATGTCGCGCAGCTGCAGACCGCCCGCCAGGGCGATGCCCGCCTCATGCATGCCGCCAAAGCGCGCCAGCGCGCCCGGGTCCCGCCCGCCATGGCCGGGGTCGATCACCACGCGGATGCGCTCACAGGCCTGGGGGGTAAACCCCACGCCGGCCTCGCGCGCCACCAGCTCGGTGATGGTGGCGGCGGTCTGGGGAAAGCCTGAAACGCTGGCGAAGGCGGCCTGGCTCACCGGTTCGAGATCGATCACCGTGCGATAGCCGCCGCCGGCGGGGTCCAGCGACATCTGCTGTCGGATATTGGCCGGGCCCGACAGCGAGAACACCAGTCTTGGCTGGCTGGCCGCGCCGTCAAAGCGGAATACCCCCACCAGACCGGCGCCCAGTCCCGCCGCGTCGGGCAGCTGGCTCACGCCCCAGGTCGCGGTCTCAAACGACACCACCAGCCGCGCGCCGGGTTCAGACAGGGTGTGGGCGCGCACGCGCACCGGGGTGCGGGTCTCGACAACAACACGGGTGTGGGTGTCGTGCTCGCCAAAGCGAACCGCCATGATTTCACCGGCCTGCGCGCCCTGGGGCATCAGCAGTGCGGCGGTCAACGCCAGGATTGCTGCGAAAATTCGCGTCACCCTCACACCCTCGTCATCCCGTGCATCCAGCTTGCCGCGTTTTGCGGGCGGACGTCTACGAGCCCACGGTACAGGCGCCCGAGTTGCGATTCGGTTAGCGCACTGTTGAGCATTCCCTAACATGGACAAGCTTGCTTTTCATCGCTTGAAGAATGGTGCAATGTGCGGCGCGTCGGCATGCGCCTGGTCCAGTGACTCGGCCCCCATGCCCGGCAAAGACGCGCTTCAGGCCATACCGGCCCGGCGCAACAGAAACATGTTCAGGACGACGCGCGCACGGGCCCCTGCCCGACGCGCCGGCGCCGGAAACACAACAGAACGGGCGCGTCGCGCAAGGCCGAGGCCGCAGCGCAGGCGCCCTGAGGACCAACCCCATGCGCGCTGCGTTCGCGACCGCTTTGACAATTTCAGGCCCTCGCCCCGCTTCGCGCTCCAACGAACGCCGCCACACCCCGCCGCCCGGTCTGATCCGGGCGCGCGGCGCTGCTGTGCGGCCTGGAGACCGCTTTTATGTCCCGCAAGATGCTGATCGACGCGGCCCACCCGGAAGAAACCCGGGTCGTGGTCGTGGAAAACAACCGCGTTGAAGAGTTCGACTTCGAGTCCGCCAGCCGAAAGCCCATCAGAGGCAATATCTATCTCGCCAAGGTGACCCGTGTGGAGCCCTCGCTCCAGGCGGCCTTCGTGGAGTATGGCGGCAACAAGCACGGCTTCCTCGCCTTCAACGAAATCCACCCCGATTATTACCAGATCCCGCACGCGGATCGTGAAGCCCTGCGCGCCCAGGAGGCCGAGGTCAGCGCTCAGATGGCCGATGAGGCGGCTGCGTCCGCTAATGGCGATGAGGATGCGGAGGTCTCCCAGGACGAGGATGATCTGCTGGACGAGGCCTCGCGCCGCCGCCGCAATCTTTTGCGCAAGTACAAGATCCAGGAAGTGATCAAGCGCCGCCAGGTGCTGCTGGTCCAGGTCGCCAAGGAGGAGCGCGGCAACAAGGGCGCGGCGCTGACCACCTATCTCAGCCTGGCCGGGCGTTATTGCGTCCTCATGCCCAACACCGCGCGCGGCGGCGGCATTTCGCGCAAGATCACCAATGCGCCTGACCGCAAGCGTCTCAAGTCGGCGGTGTCGGAACTGTCCGTGCCCCAGGGCATGGGCCTGATCATCCGCACGGCGGGCGCCTCGCGCACCAAGACCGAGATCAAGCGTGATTACGAGTATCTGATCCGCCTGTGGGAGAACATCCGCGAGACCACGCTGCAGTCCATGGCCCCTTCCCTGATTTATGAGGAAGGCAATCTGGTCAAGCGCACCATTCGCGACATGTACGACAAGGATATCGACGAGGTCCTGGTCGAGGGCGAGGAGGCGTACAAGGAGGCCAAAGCCTTCATGCGCATGCTGATGCCCAGCCACGCCAAGAAAGTGCAGCACTATAACGACGATGCGCCGCTCTTCCTGCGCCACCAGGTGGAGAGCCAGCTGGAAGCCATTCACTCGCCCACGGCTCAGCTCAAATCAGGCGGCTATATCGTCATCAATCCCACCGAGGCGCTGGTCGCCATCGACGTGAACTCGGGCAAGTCGACCAAGGAACGCGGGATCGAACAGACCGCCCATCGCACCAATCTGGAGGCCGCCGAAGAGGCCGCGCGCCAGATGCGCCTGCGCGATCTGGCCGGTCTGATCGTGATCGACTTCATCGACATGGACGAGAACAAAAACGTTCGCGCGGTCGAGAA
>JBHYFR010000128.1:0-6772 GCA_051859425.1 Oceanicaulis sp.
CGCCGCGCCATGCACTTCGGACAGCATGCGCGCCGGGGTGATCGTGGGGAAACTCGCCAGATCATGGCGGCGCGGCCAGAGCACCAGAGCGATGGCGCACCCCACCAGCACGATCTTGCCCACGCCCTTGAGGAAATTCACCCAGCCCTGCGGGCCGAACATGCGCTTGAGGCCTTCGACCGGATTAAGCTTGTTGAGCTTGGGGGCGATCTTTTTGGGCGTCCACAACAGGCCGTGCTGAACCAGATTGCCTGACGCCGCCGCGACCATCAGCAGCGCATAGACCAGGCCCAGAATGAGGGCGAGATTGACCAGCGACCCGCTCAGCAGGGCCAAGGCCGCGCGCGGCTCCAGGCTGAGCAGATGGGGCTGCTCGAGAAACACGCTCATCGCCTCCACCAGCGCGCGTGTGAAACCGGGCGCCATGAAGGCGACCACCGCCAATCCCGCCGCCAGCGTGAACCAGCCGGAGATTTCCTGGGACTTGGCGACATCGCCCTCCTCACGCGCCTTCTGCAGCTTGCGCTCGGTGGGCTGTTCGGTCTTTTCAGACTTGTCTTCGCCTTCCGCCATCGCCCTATCCCAGCGTCGCTGCGAAGGATTCCAGGCGCTCGGTCCAGATCATGGCCATCGAGCCCAGCGAAATCGCGAGAATGGCGAACCCGATCATAATGTTGAGCGGCATGGCGATGAAGAAGATCTGCGCCTGGGGCATCAGGCGCGACAGCACGCCCAGCCCGAGATAGAAAATGAGGCCGAAGGCGATCAGCGGCGAGGCGATGCGCACGGCGATCACAAAGCTGTCGATGAACAGGCCCAGCGCCCATTGCGCTGCATCACCCCACATCGGCGCCTCGCCAGCGGGCATCAGCGCATAGGACCCCGCCGCCGCCTGCAGCAGCATGTGATGGATATTGGTGGCGAAGATCAGCAGCAGGAAGAGAAGGTTGAAAAACTGCGCCGGCAGCGCGCCGGACTGGCCCTGAATGGGATCAAAGGCCTGCGCCATGGCCAGGCCCGTCTGATAGGCGATGACCTGGCCGGCGATCGCGGCGGCCGCCATCAGGAAGCGTGCGCCCGCGCCGATCATCAATCCGATCACGATCTCCACGGTAATCAGGCCGGCGAGCCCCGCCATTGTTTCAGGGACAGGCGGCAGCTGGGGTGCGATCAGCGGCCCCACCGCCAGCGAAAACGCCAGCGCGAAGGCCAGCCGGATGCGCCCTGGCACCGCCATCTCGCCAATGCCGGGCAGCAGCATGAGGATCGCGCCCATACGGGCGAAGACCAGCGCCGCGGCGAACAGGCTGACGCCCGGATCGAACGCGGCCATCATCGCCTCACCCCGACACGATCCGGTCCGCCACCATCTGCATGAAGCCGCCCAGAAGCGCCCCCATGAGCGGCAGGAACACGATCAGCGCCAGAAAGATCGCCACGATCTTGGGCACGAACACCAGCGTCATTTCCTGAACCTGGGTGAGCGCCTGGAACAGGGCGATCATCAGGCCCACGGCCAGCCCGATCAGCATGATCGGGGCGGCCATGCCCAGAAGGGTCCAGATCGCCTGGGTCGCAATGTCGAGCACTTCACCTGGCGTCATGGCGCAGTTCCCACGCTGTGTGATCATCCTTCATGACGGGATTCTGCCGCGCCCCAAACATCAAGCCTCAGGCAGGCGCAAATTTCTGCCCGGCCGGGCCGCCAGCGGCCATTTCAGCGCTTTCACCGCCGGGCCCGGACGCCTATATCATTCACGATCATGCAAACGTCTGATTTCATCCTCCTGGCTTCGGCGGCCCTGGTGCTGCTGGCCATTGCCGGGGCCGCTGCGACGCGGCGCGCGGGCGCACCGCTTTTGATGATCTTCCTGGCGATCGGCATGCTGGCGGGCGAGGAAGGTCCCGGCGGGATCGAGTTCCATGATCACAATTCAGCCTATCTGCTGGGATCGCTGGCGCTGGCCCTGATCCTGTTTGACGGCGGGCTGGGCACCAAGCTCAGGCGGCTCAAGGGCGTTTTGCGCCCGGCGATCTCCCTGGCCACGGCCGGGGTGCTGATCACGGCGGGCGTGACGGCGGCGGCGGCGAAATACCTGTTTGATCTGGGCTGGGTGGAAGCCTTCCTGCTCGGCGCCATCGTGTCCTCGACAGACGCGGCCGCGGTGCTGATGCTGATTGCGGGCCGGGACATCAAAGCGCGGCCACGCGTGGCCACCACGCTGGAGGCTGAGTCCGGTTTCAACGATCCCATGGCGGTGATTCTGGTGGTCACGGCGGTGACCTGGCTGTCCCAGGGTGGCGCGCCCGAACCGTTCGGCGCGGCCGTGACCATCGTCTGGTCGCTGATCGCCGGCGGCTTGATCGGCTGGTTCGGCGGGCGGCTGATCGGATGGGTGGAGCGCAAGGTGCGCCTGCCCATCGGGCTCTATCCCATCTTTGGCGTCGCGGCGGCGGTGTTCCTGTTCGCCTTCGCGCAGGTGATCGGCGCCTCCGGCTTCCTGGCCGCCTATCTGGCCGGCGTGGCCCTGGCGGCATCCCCGCGCCGGGCCGCTGAGGCAACCGACCGTTTCTCGGACGGACTGGCCTGGCTCTCCCAGATCGGTCTGTTCCTGATGCTGGGCCTTCTGATCACCCCCAGCCACGCCGCTGAAGTCGCCCTGCCCGCTTTGGGCGTGGCGCTGGTGCTGATCCTGCTGGCCCGGCCGCTGGCCGTGCTGATCTGCCTGGCGCCTGAGCGCTACCGCCTGAACGAACGCGCCTTCATCGCCTGGATGGGGCTGCGCGGCGCGGTCCCGATCTTTCTGGGCGCCTATCCGGTGATTGCGGGCGTGGAGAACGCCAACCTCTATTTCTCCGCCGCCTTTGCGGTGGTGATCGCCTCACTGGTGATCCAGGGCTGGACCGCCGGCCCGGTGGCGCGCCTGTTCGGCGTTGCTCCGCCCCTGCCGCGCGGCGGGCGCTGGGCCAATGCGGGTATGGTCGCCGTGGTGATGGCCGGGTTCTCCTTCATGAGCCTGGCCGTGTCCTGGACCGTCACACGCGAAGCGCCCGAAGAGCGCCTCCTGGCCGCCGGATCGGTCGCAGCACTGCGCGAGGCCATGGCGCCCATGGACCCGTCATCCTCCGCCATGCGCCTTGAAGCCCTGCCCGCAGACTGGACCGATCTGGAGGCCGCCGAGCGGCGCGAGACCTTTGCGCGCATCGCCTCGGGCCTGATCGCGGCGCAGAATGCGCGCATCCTGGATGACCGCATGGCGCTGTTAGAGATGCGCGCCCAGATCGATGCGGGCGAGACCCTGTCCCTGCCCAAGCAGGCGCGCCGCGACTCGCTCTCGCGGCGCTATGGCGTGCGTTATGAGGACCTGGACGGCCTGATCGAGCGGGTCGATGTCATCCCGCCATCGCTGGGCGCAGCGCAGGCGATCCTGGCCACGGGCTGGGGCGACAGCGACGCGGCGCGCTCGCGCAACGCCCTGTTCGGGCGGATGCCATCGGGACAGGAGGGCTTCCCCAGCCTGCTGGCCTCGGCAGGCGATTATGTGGACCTCATCAACACCCACCGCGATTTTGCGCCCCTGCGTGCCGCGCGCGCGGAGTTGCGCGCCCGGCAGGCGCCGGTCACGGGGCTGGATCTGGTGGATCATATCGGGCCGTACGCAGCCAGCGGCGACGCCTATGCCGGCCAGGTGCGCGCGCTGATCATCAGCGCCAATCTCGACCGCTTTGATCCGGCCCCGGCGCCCGAACCTGCCGAGAGCTAGTGGCCTTCGAAGGCCACCAGCGACACGCACGGCACGCCCAGCGCCTCAACCCGGGACGCGCCGCCCAGCTCGGGCAGGTCGATCACGAAACTCGCCCCGATCACATCCGCGCCCGCCTTGCGCAACAAGGTGATGGCCGCTTCGGCTGTGCCGCCCGTCGCGATCAGGTCATCGACCAGCAACACCGTCTCGCCCGGCTTTATGGCATCAGCGTGGATCTCCACCTCGTCCACGCCGTATTCCAGCTCATAGGACTGGCTCAGCGTCTTGTGGGGCAGCTTGCCCTTCTTGCGCACCGGCACGAAGCCGACCGAAAGCTGGTGGGCCACCGCGCCGCCCAGGATGAAGCCGCGCGCCTCAATCCCCGCCACCTTGTCGATCTTGGCGCCGGCATGGGGCTGGACCATCGCATCAATCGCGCTGCGGAATGCGCGCGCATCACCCAGCAAGGTGGTCACATCGCGGAACATGATGCCCGGCTTGGGATAGTCCGGGATCGTGCGGATGGCGGTCTTGAGTGATTGCATGGAACGGCCCCGGCCCTGTCGCTGATCGGCGCGAGCATTCCGGCGCCCTGCCCGCGCGTCAAGGCCGCTTAGACGCTGACGGCGCCCAATAGCACAACAGCGGTCAGCCCGAGCAGGATCAAAAAGCCATAGGCCGCGTCCAGCGCCGCCACGCGCATCACCGCCTGCACCCGCCCGGTGGAATAGACCACCCGCAAGAGGCGGTAGAGATACACATGGGCGTAAACAAAAAAGGCCAACACCGCCAAGCCCGGTCCGGTCAGCAGGCTCAGCGCCATCGCCGCCAGCATGGCGATGAAGATGGCGGCGTGAAACTGCAGCGCCGTGATCAGATGGTCAAAGTACAAAAACCCGCGCCGCCACGCATAAACCAGCCCCAGCAGCACCCCGAACAGGGGCACCATCACGAACATGATACGCGGCGCCCAGGCCAGGCTTTCGGCCGCCCAGCGGTCGGGCCGGCTGGCGAGGCGCTCTATGCGGTTGGCCAGGAAGGTGCGCGCGGCGCGCGAACCGCTGACGCTATCGGCGGGCAATCCGAACTCTTCCGGCACAATGGCCCGGCGCAACGCCTCGATCCCCGCCGGGTTCACACCATCGTCCATGTCGAAGCTGAAGACGGTGGCGTCCTCGCGATCCGGCGCCGATGGCGTGTCTTGCGCCGCCGCCTCATCAGCCTGAACTGAAGTGCCGGCGTCCGGCGCCGCACCCTCACCCTCATCTGTGACAGCCTGCCCGGACGGCGGCGCTGGCCGGCTGCGCGTGTCAAACACGGCCAGGGCATCAATCGCCTGGATGGCGGCGCGATGGTCCTCAGGCGTCATCTCGCCAGCAGCCAGCGCCTCGTCAAGGCGTTCGCGCGCGATCTCGCTCCCCTCAGGGTCATAGCCGATCATCGATCCGGCCGGATTGACCAGAGGCAGGATGAGAAAGAAGGCCAGCGACGCGATCAGATAGAGCCGGAAAGGCGGTATATAGCGCCCGCGCCGGCCTTTGAGGTAGTCACGCGTCACCCGCCCGGGGAAGGCCATCAGCTCATACAGCGTACGCAGCACGCGGCCGTCGAGGGCAAACATGTCCGAAATACTGTCGCCAATGAGCCGCCAGACCGGACGCTTGTAGAGATCGGCGTGCTGGCCACAGGCGTGGCAGACCGGCCCCATCAGCGTGGCGCCGCAATTGGCGCACACGCCGTCGGGTGTGTCAGGACGCAGCGCGCTGGTGCGGGAGGGACGCACTTTCGGGCGCGTCCCCTGCGCTGCCGCAACGGTGGCCACATGCTCTGCGGCCGTGCGGGCGGCGGCCTCCAGATCGGGTTCCGACATGGTAAAGCCGCCTCCCCCGCTTCAGCCGCCGCTATGCATCACCCCTCGCTGCGCTCCAGGTCGGCGAAGCACAGATAGCGCGTGCGGTGGACGTGATTGGCATTATCCACCCATCCAGTGACCCGCGGGTTTACCAGCGCGCGGTTGACCAGATAGTGGATCGGCATGATGGGCTGTTCGTCGAGCAGGATCTGCTCGGCCTGCGCCATCATGCGCCCGCGCGTTTCCAGATCGAGCTGCTGGTTGGCCTCGGTCACCATGGTGTCGAACGCCTCATTGGAGAAGCGCGAATAATTCATGGGAATGGAGGCGGTCTCTCCCAGGAACAGGAAGTTGTAAACATCGTTATAGTCCGCGATCCAGCCGCCATCGCCGACCTGGAAGTCGCCCGCGCGCATGTTAGCGTAGTGGATCTGGGCCTCGCCGCCGACAATGTCGGCGCGCACCCAGGATGCAATCTCGGCCCAGTCGCGCTGGACCACCGGGGCCACACGCGGATTATCGCCCGACGTACGGTAGGCGAAAGAGAAGCGCAGCGGATTGTCCGGGCCGAACCCGGCCTCTTCGAGCAATTCGCGCGCCCGCGCCCGCCGCTCGTCCATGGACAAGTCCGCCCAGCTGATCCGCGCCGTGGAAGGATAGTCGGCAATGGTCGGCGGCACGAAGCTGTAAGCGGGATCCTCGCCCGAGCGGCGGATTTCATTAACGATGAACTCACGGTCGATGGCCATCGTCAGCGCATTGCGCACACGCGGGTCGTCAAACGGCGCGACGGTCGTGTTAAAGGAGAAATAGGTCAGGCCCATATAGGGGTGGACGCGCACATAGTCGGGGATTTCACGGCGCAGGAACTGCAGGTTCTGGCCGGCGAAATCGGCGTTCAAATCCATCTCGCCATTGCGCACGCGGCGCTCTGCAGCGGCGTTATCCACCATGGGATAGAAAAAGACCTCGTCGATGCAGACATTCTCATTGTCCCAGAAATTGGGATTGCGGCGCAGATGGATAAAGTCGTTCGCCCGCCAGCGTTCCAGAATGTAGGGGCCATTGGTCTGGATATTCTGCGGCTGGATCCAGGCATCCCCGAACCGCTCCACCACGTGAGCGGGCAGCGGGAAGGTGGTGTAGTGGGTCAGAAGGCCCGGCAGGTAGGGCG
>JBHYFR010000129.1:0-6712 GCA_051859425.1 Oceanicaulis sp.
CTTGTCTGGATGCGTTGACGCCGCGAGCCGGTGTCAGGCCGCCGCTGCGACCAGAGTCAGCGTCTTGATAAAGGTGGAGATGGCGTCGGCGCGCCCGTCTTCACCGCTCGCTGCAAACAAATCGCCGCGCAGCGCCAGCACGGCCTCGCCGCTGTCATTGGAGGTCTTGCCGGCGGCCTCGGTCACCCAGGCCGCAGCCTCGCCCATGGCGAGCACCGGTTTGCCTGCGGACAGGAAGGCCTGGAGCATCAGACGCGATTCCTGATCTTCGATCAGACGGGCGACGCCGCGCTCGCCGCCGGGAACCAGCAGGCCGGCATAGGCGCTCTCGGCCTGTTCGCCCGGGGGGCTGTCCACCACGAAATTCATTTCCTCATTGGCGGCCGACCGTCCGCTTACCAATGACTTGTTCGGGCTGACGATCACGGTGCGGTACCCGCCGCGCTCGGCAGCGGTCGCCACTTCGGTCAGATCTGACGCGTCAAATCCATCCGTCAGCAATACGGCAATGTCTCCGGCCTCCCCGATCTGGGCGAGGTCGATACGGTCCTGGCGGTTAGACGGTCGATTAAAAGCCACATTTCCTCCTGGCGCCTCTGACGGCGCTCCACAAACTTTCACAAATGTCGTGACAGGATGAACGTAGGAAGAAGTGGCCCCGCGTCAACATCGCGCAGTGCAATATCAGGTCAAAACCTGTGCAATTTCCCGTGATTGCGGTGCAAAACTTGATTTCTGCGATCAAATTCACGACATAGAGCCGTCAATCAAGCTTGGACCGCGTTGCGCAACTCGCGAACCTTTAGCGTGCGCGACGGGCTGAGAATCGATAAAAGGACAACATACATGTGCGGTATCGCCGGTGAAGTGCGATTTGATGACCAGCGGCCGGATCTGGAGGCGCTTGACCGGGCGACCCAGACCATGGACCGGCGCGGACCTGACGCATCCGGACTCCATGCGCAGGGGCGAATCGCGTTCGGCCACCGGCGCCTGAAAATCATCGATCTCACAGACGCCGCCCAGCAGCCGCTGGTGGACGCCGCGCTCGGGCTGACCGTGGTGTTCAACGGCTGCATCTATAATCACCGCGAGCTGCGCGCCGAGCTGGAAGGGCAGGGGTATCGCTTCTTCTCCACCGGCGACACCGAAGTGATCGCCAAGGCCTATCACGCGTGGGGCGAGGACTTCGTGCACCGTATGAATGGCATGTTCGCCTTCGCCATCGCCGAGCGTGATTCAGGGCGCGTTCTGATCGGGCGCGACCGTCTGGGGATCAAGCCGCTGTATTACTCGGAGACGCCCGGCGCGTTCCGTTTCGCCTCCACGCTGCAGGCGCTGTTGGCCTACAAAGACGTGGACACCTCGCTCGATCCCGAGGCGCTGAGCTTCTATTTCAGTTTTCACGCTGTTGTCCCGGCGCCGTGGACCATGGTGCGCGGCGTGCGCAAACTGCCCCCGGCCACCCTCATGCGGATTGAGCCCGATGGCGCGCGCGCCACCCGCCAATACTGGGATGTCAGCTTCGGTCCGCGCGATGACGAGCGTGGCTATACCCGCGCCGACTGGAAGGACGTGGTCGCTGATTCCCTGCGCGTTGCGGTCAAACGCCGCCTGGTGGCCGATGTTCCGGTGGGGGTGTTGTTGTCGGGCGGGCTCGACAGCTCGCTGATCGTGGGGCTGTTGGCCGAAGCCGGCCAGACGGACCTGTCCACCTTCTCCATCGGGTTTGAAAGCGTCGGCGATGAGAAGGGCGACGAGTTCCAGTATTCCGACATCATCGCCCGGCGCTTTGAGACTGACCACCACCAGATCCGCATCGATACGGATCGCGCTTTGCCGGCCCTAGAAGAGGCCATCACCGCCATGAGCGAGCCGATGACCAGCCATGACTGTGTCGGCTTCTTCCTGTTGAGCCAGGAAGTGTCGCGCCATGTCAAAGTGGTGCAGTCAGGCCAGGGCGCCGATGAGATTTTCGCCGGTTATCACTGGTATCCGCCCATGCTGGACACCAATGATCCGCTGGACACCTACGCCAGGGCGTTCTTTGACCGCGACCGCGCCGAGATGGGTGATCTGCTG
Source organism: Oceanicaulis sp. (assembly GCA_051859425.1). Lineage (GTDB taxonomy): Bacteria > Pseudomonadota > Alphaproteobacteria > Caulobacterales > Maricaulaceae > Oceanicaulis. The sequence goes on from JBHYFR010000129.1 coordinate 2,083, forward strand.
CACGATCGCTGGCTCAACGGCGACAAGCCGCGCGATTTCGTCGCCGAACACTTCGCCCGGCCGGGGGCGGACCGGCCCATCGACAAGGCGCTGCGCATCGACACCCAGATCATGCTGACCGATGACCCGGTCAAGCGGGTGGACAACATGACCATGGCCTGGGGCCTTGAAGCGCGCACACCCTTCCTGGACTATGAAGTGGTTGAAGCGGCGGCGCGCGTTCCCGGCGAGTTCAAGACCGCCGAGGGCGGCAAGGGCATCCTGAAGGATGTCGGGCGCGATGTGATCCCGCACGAGGTCATCGACCGGCCCAAGGGCTATTTCCCGGTGCCGGCGCTGAAATATCTGCGCGGGCCCTATCTGGAGCGGGTGCGCGACGCGGTCACCTCGCGACGCTTTACCGAGGCCGGGATCGTGCAGCGCGGCTATGTCGACACGCTGCTGGCCGATCCCGAAGCCCACATTACGCCGCTGCGCGCCTCCAAGCTTTACCAGATCGGCTTGCTGGCGATGTGGCTGGAGGCGCACTCCATTGGCTGACTCTCTGAAAGGAGGGCGCATGGCCGGACGCAATGCCGACGCGCCGCGCGGGGCCCTCAGCCACCGGCTGAAGCGGCTGCGCGAGCATGGCCTCAAGCAGCCCATCAGCGGTCAGGACCGCGACCAGCCCATCCGCGAAGCGATAGTGGACGCCGGTTGGGGCCGTCTGATCTTTGCGCAGACCTTTGACGGCGCTGAACCGGTCATCCGGGCGCTGCGCGGGGAAGAGCGCGGCAAGCGCGATATCGCGGTGTATATCCGCGACCCACATGTGGCCATGGCGGCGGCGCCCCAGGAAGTCTTCCTGGACCCGTCCCATACCTTCCGCCTGGATTTGTCCACCTACCGCGCCTCGCGCCGCCAGCCCAAGGGGTTCTTCGTGCGGCGCCTGTGTTCGGAAGCCGACGCGCGGGCCGTCAATGTAATCTATGCCGGGCGGGGCATGGTGCCGGTGAATCCCGACTTCTTCTGGCGCCAGCGCGACAGCCGCAGCCAGACATTCCTCGTCGCCGAAGACAATGAAACCGGCGACGTGCTGGGCGCCGTCACCGGCATCGACCATGGCAGGGCCTTCGCGGACCCGGAACGCGGCAGTTCGCTGTGGTGCCTGGCGGTGGATTCGCGTGCGCCCCATCCTGGCATCGGTGAAGCCCTGGTGCGCCGCCTGGCCGAGCTGTTCCTGGCGCGCGGCTGCGCCTTCATGGACTTGTCGGTGCTGCACGACAATGAGTCTGCCATCGCGCTGTATGAAAAGCTCGGCTTCCGGCGCGCGCCCTATTTCACCTTGAAGCGCAAGAATACCATCAACGAAAAGCTCTTCATCGCGCCCGCACCCGAGCAGGGGCTGAACCCCTATGCACGCATCATCGTGGATGAGGCGCGCCGGCGGGGCATTGGCGTGGAGGTGCTCGACGCCGAGGGCGGGTTCTTCAAGCTGACCCATGGCGGGCGTTCGGTGGTGTGCCGGGAGTCGCTGAGCGAACTCACTCATGCCGTCGCCATGAGCCGCTGCGACGACAAATCTGTCACCCGGCGCCTGATGATCGAAGCCGGCGTGCCAACGCCCGAGCAGCTGAGCCTGAGCGCCAAGACAGATGATCTGTCTGACGCTGAAGCCTTCCTGGAGACCCATGGCTCTATCGTGGTCAAACCGGCGCGCGGCGAGCAGGGCCGGGGGGTCTCGGTTGGGATCGAAACACCAGCAGACCTGAAGGCCGCCTTCGAGGACGCCCGCGCCCATGGCGGCGCGGTGCTGGTGGAGCAATGCGTTGCGGGCGATGATCTGCGCGTGCTGGTGATCAATAACGCCGTGGTGGCGGCCGCCCTGCGCAAACCGCCGCAGATCCGCGGCGATGGCGTGAAAACCGCGCGCCAGCTGATCGAGGCGCTGTCGCGGCGGCGCGCCGCGGCCACCGGAGGCGAGTCCACCGTGCCGCTGGACGCCGAAACCGAACGTAATCTGGGCCGGGCTGGCTATACACTGGATGACGTGCCCGGGGCCGGTGAGGTGATCGGAGTGCGCCGCACCGCCAATCTGCACACTGGCGGCGCGTTGCACGATGTCACCGGCAAGCTCCACCCCGCCATTGAACGCAGCGCCCTGGCGGCGGCGCGCGCCATCGAGATTCCGGTGGTGGGCGTGGACTTCATCGTCACGGCGCCCGATCAGCCCGACCACGTGTTCATCGAAGCCAATGAGCGCCCGGGCCTGGCCAATCACGAGCCCCAGCCGACAGCTGAACGCTTTATCGACCTTTTGTTCCCGCTCTCCGCCCTGCGCCCGACTTGAGGATACCTGCTTATGTCTCTGATCGACGACGACTATCTCAAGCAATGCCTGGCGCGCCTGCTCGATACGCCAAGCCCGGCGGGCTATACCGATGCGGTGACGCGGGTCTGCTGCGAGGAGCTGAACGCGCTGGGCGTGCCTTACGAGATCACCCGGCGCGGGGCGATCCGGGCGCGCATCCAGGGCGGCCGGCGCAAGCCCGCGCGCGCCATCGTCGGCCATATCGATACGCTGGGCGCCCAGATCAAAGCGCTCAAGGATAATGGCCGCATGGAGGTGGTGCCGATCGGGCACTGGTCGTCGCGCTTCGCCGAGGGCGCGCGCTGCACGGTGTTCACAGCAGAGCATGGCGCGTTTCGCGGCAGCATCCTGCCGCTGAAAGCCTCGGGTCACACCTTCAACAAGGAAGTGGACAGCCAGCCAGTGGCCTGGACGCAGGTGGAGCTGCGCCCGGACGTGGTGGCCGCCAACCGCACCGATCTGGAAGCGCTGGGGTTCAATATCGGCGATATCGTCGCCATCGACCCCCAGCCGGAATTTCTCGACAACGGCTTCATCGTCTCGCGCCATCTCGATGACAAGGCTGGCGTGGCCGCGATGCTGGCGGCCCTCAAATCGATTGTGGAGGGGGACCAGCCGCTGGCGGTGGACACGTATTTCCTGTTCACCATCACCGAAGAGATCGGCCACGGCGCCAGCTCCATCCTGTCCCAGGACATCGCGTCCATGGTGACCATCGATAACGGGACCACCGCGCCGGGCCAGAACAGCCGCGAGTTCGGGGTCACCATCGCCATGGCCGACCAGACCGGGCCGTTCGATTATCACCTGACCCAGAAATTGCTGCGCCTGTGCCGCGACGAAGGCATCGAGCATCAGCGCGACATCTTCCGCTATTACCGCTCCGACCGCGCCAGCGCGATTGAAGCGGGTGCGGACGTGCGCACGGCGCTGGTCACGTTCGGGATCGACGCCTCCCACGGTTATGAGCGCATCCACATCCACGCTCTGCATTCGGTGGCGCGATTGATCCGGTCCTATGCGCTTAGCCGGGTCGAGATCGGTCGCGACAGCCATGACCTGTCTGACTTGTCTGGGTTCACCGATGTACCCATGGAGCCTGCTGATGAGGCGCCATGGGACGGCCGCGACGCTGCGCCGGAAACGCCTTCGGGTGAGGGCGTGCTGGGCGGTCAGAACTGATCTGCATCTCGACCATTGTTTTAACACGATAACACACTATAACGCCTCTCGATGATGCGAAGGAGGCGGCCATGGCGGTTGCGGACAATCCGGGCAGGGCAGGCGGGGCCAGCGATATCGAGGCGCTGTGCGCGGCGCTATTGACCCTGAAGACGCCTGACGAGATGCGCCGTTTCCTGCGCGATCTGACCACGCCGGGCGAGCTGCAGGCGCTGGCTGAGCGCTGGCGCGTGGCGCGCATGCTGGACGAGGGCGGCAAGTCCTATCGCGATATCAGCGCCGAGACGGGCGTGAGCACCACCACGGTGACGCGGGTGGCGCGGTTTCTGAGCCAGGAAGATCATCGCGGATACCGGCTGGTGCTGGACCGCACGCGGGAGACTTCATCATGAGCGAGCGCCTGACACTGGCGGTGCAGAAAAAGGGCCGGCTGGCCGAAGGCGGGTTCGAGCTCTTGGCCAAGGCCGGCGTCAAGCTCGCCTATGGCCGCGATGAACTCTTGCGCCGTGCGGAGAATGTGCCGCTGGACCTGATGCTGATCCGCGATGACGACATCCCCAGCTTCGTGGCCTCGGGCGCGTGCGATTACGGCATTGTGGGCGAGAACGTGCTGTATGAAGCTAGGGCGCGCCACGGGCGGCTGAAAGGTCTGGAAGTGGCGCTGAAGCTCGGTTTTGCGCGCTGCTCGCTGAAACTGGCCGCGCCCAAGGGCGGCGCCATCCGCGCCCTGTCTGATCTGGACGGCAAGACGGTGGCCACCAGCTATCCGGGCCTCACCGCGCAATTTCTCAAACAGCGCGGCGTCAGCGCCGAGATCGTGGAGATGGGCGGCAGCGTGGAAGTGGCGCCGCGCATGGGCGTGGCCGATGCGATCTGCGATCTGGTCTCGTCGGGCGCCACGCTGGAGGCCAATGGGCTGAAGGCCTTCGAGACGGTGCTGGAGAGCGAGGCGGTGCTGGTGCGCCGGCCCGAGCCGCGCTCGGCGGCGCTGCATGATCTGGCGAGCCTCTTGATCGAGCGCTTCAAAGGCGTGATCGCCTCGCGCCAGACCAAATACATCCTCCTGAACGCCCCGCGCGACCGGCTGGACGAGGTGCG
>JBHYFR010000130.1:0-6601 GCA_051859425.1 Oceanicaulis sp.
GCGCCTCCTGGAGCGGGTGAAGGAGCGCGATCCCTCCCAGTTCACCAAGTCCGGCCTTATGGTCGGCCTGGGCGAGACCAAGGAGGAGGTCATGCAGGTGATGGACGACATGCGCTCGGCGGGCGTGGATTTCCTGACCATCGGCCAATACCTGCAGCCCACCCGCAAGCATGCCGCGGTGGAGCGCTATGTGACGCCCGACGAGTTCAAGGGCTATGAGACCATCGCCCGCGCCAAGGGCTTTTTGATGGTGTCGGCCTCGCCGCTGACCCGGTCCAGCTATCATGCCGGAGAGGATTTCCAGCGCCTGCGCGCCGCGCGCGCGGCGGCGCTGGCCTCGGGGCGTACGGTCTAGACCTGTGTCAGCGGAGCATGTCGAACGCCTGCGGCTGCGCCACCGGCCCGATGATCTTTTCGATCTGGTCAGCGATGTGCGCGCCTATCCGCGCTTCATACCCCTGATCAGCGCCATGCGGGTGCTGCGCGAGGATGCGGCCGCCGGCGTGGGCGAGCTGGACGCCGAGGCGCGCGTGCGCTTCCGCTTTGTGCGCGAGCGCTTCACCACGCGGGTGCGCCTGGACCGGCCCGAGCGCCGTATCGATGTGGAATACCTGTCCGGCCCGTTCGACGATCTGGCCAATCAGTGGCGGTTTCACCAGCTGGATGACGGGTCCACGCTGGTGGATTTCTGGATTCGCTATCACTTTCGCAATCCGATCCTGCAGGTGCTGGTGGATACCAACCGCTCGCGCGCGATCCGCTATCTGATCAACGCGTTCCGCACCGAGGCGGAGACCCGCTTTGAAACCGTCGGCGCGCGCGATTATGCCCTGAGCGGCGCGCTGAACGATATTCGCGCGGCGGGCAGCTGAAGCCTTTTCCTCGAAAAGGCTTCAATCAAAGGCCTAACCGCCGCGCATCGGCACCACCGGCGCCACCTCGATCTCCTGAACATCCTCAAGCGGCGGCGCCCAGCGGCGTTCCTCTATGAGGCGCTCGGCCAGCGTATTAAGCCGGCGTTCGGCGTCGATACGGATATCCATGTAGAACAGGTTGGAGGTCGGCGTGCGCCTGTCCTCGCCCACGCGCGCGCCGCGGCGCAGGGCGTGGGTGCGCGGCTGGTCGATCATCAACACCCCGGCCTGACACTGGGCGCCGGTTTGGCCGGCCATGGGCGAAGGCGTGTCGGTGATGTCGAGCCCGTCAGCCGCCGCGCCGCCGCGATGCAGCCGGGCCGGGGCGTAGTCCTCCGCCGTGGTCCACAATACCGGATTGACGCACAGCAGGGCGCGCCCGGTCACGGGGGCGAGGTCTCCTTGCGCGTCCCAGGCCCGGGCGCGCTGGGTGATCGCCACGATGCGCCCGCGCTCGTCCGAACGCGCCGCCGCCCAGGCGACGACGCAGCGCACATCACCCGGCCGGTGGCAGGGCGGCAGGTCGCTCAGCGGCCCGGAGAACAGGTCCAGCGGAACCGAGGTTTCCATGAGATAGGCGGCGGCCAGACGCTCACGCATCTCCGCCCGCGGCGCCACATGGTGGATCAGCACGCCCAGCGCATGGCTGGCGCCCTGACCGGCGCCGGCGATAATGAAGGGCCGGTCCGGGCCGATCTCGGACTCGAACGCGTTGAATGCCGCGCGCACATCCTCGAACGCCAGAAGCCGCGCCTGCACGGAGTCTTCGCGATTGTTCAGGAAGGTGTAGAGCGCCGCCTGGCGGTAGTGCGGGGCATACAGCACCGCGTCCTGGACCAGGAAGGGCGCTGCGAAATTGGGCAGGGCCGAGCGTGCGATGACCTCGGCTTCCTGGGGCCGGTCATAGGGCGCATTCCAGTGCGCGCCGCCTTCATAGGTGGTGGGGTGCACGAAAAACACCGCCGGCGTATCGGGATCCTCCGGCGCGGCGTCGGGACGCACGGCCCAGGCCTCGGCCAGCGCGTAATCGGGCGCAGGCGGGCGCTCATAGGTCTGGAAGGGAATGCCGGGGTCGAGAAAGGTCTGGAATATCTGCTCGCGCATGATCCAGGCGGCGATCAGGCTCAAGATGACGAACAGGGCGATTCCGGCCATCAGAAGGCGCCAGAACCAGCGGCGGACAGGCGGGATGGGCGCGTTTGCGGTCATGGCAAACAGCTAAGCCCTGACCGCCCTTGCGGGCAAGTGCGGCCATGATTTGGCCAAAGCCTCAAAGCACATCATCATACATGTCCGTGTTTGCCGAGGAGGTTTTCTGACCGTGCTGCGCTGGCTTCGCACCCGATTTCTGACCGGCGTTGCCGTGGCGGCGCCGCTGGCGATCACCGTCTGGCTGATCGTGACCGTGGTCAGTTTCATTGATAACACGATCAAGCCGCTGATCCCCGCCCAGTATAATCCCGAAAGCTATCTGCCGTTCGCGATTCCGGGCATGGGCGTGCTGATCGCGATCTTGGCGCTGACCCTCTTGGGCGCGCTGGCGGCGAACATTCTGGGCCGCACGGTGATCGCCATCGGCGAGCGTGTGGTCAACGGCCTGCCCTTCATCCGCAATGTCTACGGCGCGCTCAAGCAGATCATCGAGACCGTGTTCCAGGGCCAGCAGCACTCCTTCAAGGAGGTGGTGCTGGTGGAATATCCCATGGCGGGCAGCTATGCGGTGGCGTTTGTCGCGTCCGAAGGGCGCGGCGTTATCCGGCAGGTGGTCGGTCAGGGCGAGCAGGTCATTGGCGTGTTCATCCCCACCACGCCGAACCCCACATCCGGCTTCCTGCTGTTTGTGCCGCGGTCCAAGGCGGTCAAGCTTGATCTGACCATCGAGGAAGCGGCCAAGCTGATCATTTCGTTCGGCATCGTGCAGCCCGACCGCCTGCCTGCAGGCGCGATTCCGGATGGGCATCCGGTGAACCAGGACGCCGCGCCTGCGGACGCCGCGCCGGCCACGGAAGACGCCGGCAAGCCGAAAGCCTAGATCAGCGCCCGCGCAGCTCGGCTTCGCGCAGCCGGTCCCAGCTGCGCGGCGAGCTCATCAGGTCGCGCACATAATCCATGTTCGCCGCAGCCATATTGGCGGGCAGATCGCTGCGGGCGATGGATTCAGCCTCGTCAAACCGGCCCTGGAGGGCGATTGCAAGGGCGAGATTCTGGCGCGATTCCGGTGTGGCGCGGTCATGGTCCACCGCTTGGCGCAACAGGCGCTCGGCTTCTTCCGGGGCGCCCGCCAGCATATGGCTCATGGCCAGATTGGTCAGGATCGCGGGCTCGTCCGGATTGATCGCCAGCGCTTCCATGAAGCGCGCCCGCGCCCGCTCGCTGCGCCCGGCCTGTTCCAGCGCCACGCCATAGGCGTTGTGGATGCGCCAGTCGTCAGGGCGTGATTGCAAAATGCGATTGAAGGACTCCACCGCCTGGGCGCCCTGGCCGGATGCGGTCTGGGCCAGGGCGTACTGGGTCAGCAGCCCCATATCGTCGGGATAGAGGGCCAGGGCCTGGCGCGCGATCTCGGCGGCGCGCACCGACCCGCCCACACGGCGCAGAATGGTGGCCAGCTCCAGCGCCGCTTCGCGGTCAGCCGGGTTCATCTGATAGGCTTCGGCCCAGAACGCAGACTGGGTCAGCAGGTCCTGATTGCGGATCGCCGCGCGCTCGTCCGCCGTTGCCGGCGCCAGTGAGCGCGACTGCAGGGTCTGGGACAGCGATTCTTCCTGGGGTGTCAGGCGCGTGCCGCCGGTCGTGGCGCCACACCCGGTCAGAACCAGGCTCACAAGGGCGATTGCGGATACGGTCGCGCGCATGCTCTACCTCTTCACCAGCGCTTTCAGCGCCCAGTACTCACGCGCGCCGGTCAAGAACCCGTTAACGACTGACGCGCCGCAGCCGACATGGAATGCCTGACATGACCGATACCCAAGACCTGTTCGCCGACGCGTCCGCTGCCGGACGGCTGGCGCGGCTGGTGACAACGCACACGCTGGCCGACGTGCTGGCCGGCCTGCCCGCCGCTGCGCGCGCCCATGCCGCCGATTGCGGGTTTGAAGCGGGACCTGGCCAGGTGGTGATCCTGCCGTCAGGGTCCGGCGCCGATGCGCTGGTGGGGGCAGGGCCGGGCGCCAGCCCGTTCGACGCGGCCGGCGCCGCGCTGACCCTGCCCGAGGGCGACTGGCGGTTTGAGAATCTGCCCGAAAGCTGGGACCCCACGGTGTTCGCCACCGCCTTCGCGCTGGGGGGCTATCAGTTCACCCGCTACAAGGCGCCCCGGCGCGCGGCGGCGCGGTTGATCCCGCCTGCGGGTGCAGACCGGGCCGAGGCGTCGCGTGTGGCGCTGGGCGTGATGCTGACGCGTGATCTGATCAACACGCCAGCGGGCGACATGCTGCCCAGTCATCTCGAAGCCGCCGTGCGCGACCTCGCCGCCCGGTTCGGGGCAGAGGTGAGCGTGATCACCGGTGATGAGCTGGTCAAACAGAGCTATCCGCTCATTCACGCGGTGGGCCGCGCCTCCACCGATGCGCCGCGCCTGATCGAGCTGCACTGGGGTGATGAGAGCCATCCGCGCCTGGCCCTTGTGGGCAAGGGCGTGTGCTTTGATTCAGGCGGGCTGAACATCAAGCCGGGCGATGGCATGTTGTTGATGAAAAAGGATATGGGCGGCGCGGCCAGCGTCATGGGCGTGGCGTCCATGATCATGGATGCGCGCCTTCCCGTGCGCCTGCACATGCTGATTCCGGCGGTGGAGAACGCCATTTCCGGCAATGCCTTCCGCCCCGGCGACGTCTTGCGCTCACGCAAGGGGCTGACGGTGGAGATTGGCAATACCGACGCCGAAGGGCGCCTGGTGCTGGCTGATGCGCTGACGCGGGCCATCGAGTTTGATCCCGATCTGGTGGTGGACATGGCCACGCTGACCGGCGCGGCGCGTATCGCGCTGGGGCCTGAACTGGCGCCGCTCTACACAGACGATTCGGCCGTGCGCGACGGCGTGGTGACGGCCGGTCACGCGGTGGACGATCCGGTCTGGCCGATGCCCCTGTGGGACGGATATGACGTGCAGCTCGACAGCCCCATTGCGGACCTGTCCAATACCGGCGGCAAGCTCGCCGGTTCTGTGACGGCGGCGTTGTTCCTGCGCCGCTTCGCCCGCGAGGCCCGCGCCTGGGCGCATTTCGACATTTTCGGCTGGAACCCGTCAGCCCGTCCCGGGCGCCCGCTCGGCGGCGAATTGCTCGGCGGACGCGCGCTCTGGCGCTACCTGAAACAACGTTACAAGGGCTAGGCCATGACGGATTTCCAGGTCACCGCCGGCGTCGCCCCGATCCGCCGGGCGCCCGAAGACGACGCCGAGCAGATCAGCCAGCTGCTGGCCGGCGAGGTGTTTCATGTCGAGCGTGAAGAGGCCGGCTGGGGCGAGGGCGTCTCGCGTCATGACGGCTATCGCGGCTGGGTCGCCATGGAGGCGCTGTCCGCGCCGGTTCTGATCCCCACCCACACTGTCTCCGTACTGCGCACCTATGTCTTCTCAGAGCCCGATTTGAAGTCCGCGCCGCGTTTTCTTGTCTCCATGAACGCCAAAATATCCGCCGGAGCTCGAAGCGGAAAGTTTATTGAAACGCAACGCCTTGGCTGGGTTTTTGAAAGTCACCTCTCCGCTCTGGGCGCCCATGAGAACGATCACGCCGCCGTCGCCGAACGCTTCATCGGAACGCCTTATCAATGGGGTGGCAAGGAGAGTCTGGGGCTCGATTGTTCAGGTCTCGTCCAGACCGCGCTGGAGCGCTGCGGCGTACTGGTTCCACGCGACAGCGGCGACCAGGAAGCCTGGGCAAGCGCCCACTGGGACGCGGTGGACATTGACGAGGAACTGGGCGGGCTGCAGCGCGGCGATCTGATGTTCTGGCCGGGCCATGTGGGCATTCTCACCGCGCCGGACACCCTGATCCACGCCAACGCCTTCCACATGCTCACCGTCGCCGAGCCGGTCTCGCGCGCCGTCATGCGCATCGCCCACCGCCACGCCCCGGTCAGCGGGGTGTTCCGGGCGAGGGAACAAGACTGAGGAGCTGGACCATGCCGAAGAGCACTCCGATCCGCCTGCGCACGCATCCTGGCGAGGTTTTGCGCGAGGAGTTCATGACGCCCCTGGGCGTCTCGCGGAACAAGCTGTCGCGTGAGGCGGGGCTGCCGCTGTCGGCGGTGTCGGCGATTGCAGCGGGGCGCCGGGCGGTGACGGCGGAGACGGCCTTGCGGCTGGCGCGCTATTTCGGGACCAGCGCACAATTCTGGCTGAATCTGCAAAGCGTCCATGATCTGGCCGCTGCGCAGGTGGCGGTGGGCGACGCCATCACCCGCCATGTCCAGCCCCTGAACGCCGCCTGAGGCGCGCTGCGCCATTGACGTGTGCGGCGCTGAGGCTGAATGCTGGGGGTTTCTGTGGCAGCGCAGCAACCGGACCCTCTCATGACCGCGTCCCCGCCTGACGTCTTTTACCGCGAGCGGCGCCTGCCGCCTTATGTCTTCGCCGAGGTCAACCGGATGAAGGCGGCCAGCCGTAAGGCCGGGCGCGACGTCATTGATTTCGGCATGGGCAATCCGGACCTGCCGCCCGCGCCGCATATCATCGAGAAGCTGAA
>JBHYFR010000131.1:0-6478 GCA_051859425.1 Oceanicaulis sp.
CGCATCGGCCTGGCGCAGGATGTCGAGCCGGTCGCGCGTCACCGCGCCCGGGCAGCGCAGGGCAAGGCCGGGCCCGGGGAACGGATGACGGCCGATGAAGCTGTCGGGCAGGCCCAGCTCGCGCCCCAGTTCGCGCACCTCGTCCTTGAACAGTTCGCGCAGCGGCTCGACCAGCTTCATGTCCATGCGTTCGGGCAGGCCGCCGACATTGTGGTGGCTCTTGATCGTCACCGACGGGCCGCCGGTGAACGAGACGCTCTCGATCACGTCGGGATAGAGCGTGCCCTGGGCCAGGAAATCGGCGCCGCCGGCGAGTTTGGCCTTCTCCTCGAACACATCGATGAACAGCTTGCCGATGGTCTTGCGCTTGGTTTCCGGATCGCGCTCTCCGGCCAGCGCGGAGAGGAAGCGCTCCTCCTCGTCGGCGGCCACCAGCGGGATGTTGTAGTGCTCGCGAAACAGGGTGACGACCTGGTCGGCCTCGCCCGCGCGCATCAGCCCGGTGTCCACGAACACGCAGGTGAGCTGATCGCCGATGGCCTCGTGGATCAGCACGGCGGCCACCGAGCTGTCCACCCCGCCCGACAACCCGCAAATCACCCGGCCCGAGCCCACCTGGGCGCGAATCTTGGCGATGGCCTCGTCCTTGAACGCGGCCATGGTCCAGTCGCCCTTCATGCCCGCGATTCTGTGGGTGAAATTGCGCAGGATCAGCGCGCCGCGCGGCGTGTTGGCGACCTCGGGGTGGAATTGCACGCCATAGAAACGCCGGGCCTCGTCGGCGATGGCGGCGAACGGCGCGTGGGTGGTGGCCGCGATGGGGTGGAAGCCTTGCGGGATCGCGTTGACGCGATCGCCATGGCTCATCCACACCCGCTCCAGATGCCCCACGCCGCCGAGGCCTTCAAACAGCGGGCTCTCGGCCGTGATCTCGATATCGGCGCGGCCGAACTCGCGCTCGTCGGCCGGCTCCACGCTGCCGCCCAGCTGCGCGCACATGGTCTGCTCGCCATAGCAGATGCCCAGAACCGGCACGCCCAGTTCGAACACGCCCTGCGTGGCGCGCGGCGTGCCCTCGCCATGCACGCTGGCCGGCCCGCCCGACAGGATGATGGCCTTGGGCCCATAGGCGCGCAGGAAGGCGTCATCCACACGGTTGAACGGATGCACCTCGCAATACACCCCGCTTTCGCGCAGGCGCCGGGCGATAAGCTGCGTCACCTGACTGCCGAAATCGATGATGAGGGCGCGTTCGTGGGCGTCGGAGGCGTTGATCTGTGTCATGGGCGCGAGGTAGCCCAACTCGCCGCAAAACGCCAGCGAGCGGTGCGGGCGAAAATGGCATTTGACTCAGATATTAGCCGATACTTATATAAGCACCGCCAAAAACGAGGGAGCCCGTCATGGACATGCATATCGATATCGCCGCAGCCATCGGCGCCACGGCGCGTGAGGTGCGCGAGTTGACCCATGAGGGACAGCGGGCGGCGGCCATTGTCGCCTCGCGCGACTATCCCACCGGCGTTGAGGATTTGTGGGATGCGGTGACGTCGAAAGAGCGTCTGGCGCGCTGGTTCTCGCCGGTGACGGGCGATTTGCGTCAGGGTGGGCGCTTCCAGGTGGAGAATAATGCCGGAGGCGAGATCAGCGTGTGCGAACCGCCGCGCCGGCTGGCGCTGACCTGGGAGTTTTCCGGCCAGGTAAGCTGGGTCAGCGTGACGCTTGAATCGTCCGGCGAGAGCACGGCCCGGCTGGAGCTGACCCATCTCTATGTCATCGATCCCGAGTGGGAGGCGAAATACGGCCCCGGCGCGGGCGGCGTCGGCTGGGATCTGGCGCTGGCCGGGCTCGACCTGCACGCCAGCGGCGCCCTGACCGCGCCGGTGGAGGTGAGCGGGCCGTGGTTCGCCTCGCAGAATTACCGCGATCTGGTGGAGGCGTCCTCCGCGGCCTGGGCCGACGCCCATATCGCATCGGGCGCAAACGAGGCCGACGCACGCGCCGCCGCTGCGCGCACCGCCGCCTTCTTCAAGGGTGAGGAGCACTAGAGCGCCCATGCACGCCTTTGACGTTCTGGGCGATCCCGTCCGCCGCCGCATTCTGGAGCTTTTGGCCGAGGGCGAGCTGCGTTCAGGGCAGATCACGGATGTGATCCGCGCCGAATTCTCCATCACCCAGGCCGCCGTCTCCCAGCATCTCAAAGTGCTGCGCGATTCCGGCTTCGCCATTTCGCGCGTGGACGGGCCGCGCCGCATCTACCGGCTCGACCCCGCCCCGCTGGAACAGGCCGACGCCTGGCTCTCGCGCTTCCGCATCTTCTGGACCCACAAGCTGTAAGCGCTGGCGACGGAGGGGGCGCGGGGGAAGAAGGAGCGGGGGGAGGATTAGGTTCAGACGGCCCTCTCCATCGCGCACACATAAAACCCGTCCGTGCCGGTGCGCGCAGGGGTCAGCTGCAGGGCGCCGTGTTCGCCCGCGCAGGCGGCCAGCAGCAGCGCGCCCTCTTCGGTGAGCTGAGCCGAAGCGTTCAGCGCGTCCATCACCGGAACGGCGCGGAAACCGGTATTGGCGGCGAGGAAGGCGGCGATGCGCTCGCCATTCTCCTCGGGCAGGACCGAGCAGGTGACATAGACCATGCGCCCGCCCTGCTTCACGTATTTGGCGGCCTTGGCCAGCACCTCGTCCTGCTGCTTGATGCGGGTGGCGAGCGCGCGCTCTTTCAGGCGCCATTTGGTGTCCGGCCTGCGCCGCCAGGTGCCTGATCCTGTGCAGGGGGCGTCGATGAAGACCAGGTCCATCCGGTCTTCCAGATCACACAGCGCCTCGCCTTCCTTGCCGGTGCGCACCTGGGCGTTGCGCACGCCCGCGCGCTCCAGGCGCGGCCAGATGGCGCGTAACCGCCGCCAGTCGAAGTCCCAGGCGTAGAGCTGGCCGGTATTGTTCATCAGCGCTGACAGGGCGAGCGTCTTGCCCCCGGCCCCGGCGCAGAAATCCAGCACTTGCAGCCCTTCGGCCGGGGCGGCGGCGAGGGCGGCGATCTGGCTGCCCAGATCCTGCACCTCCACCCAGCCCTTGCCATAGGCAGGGATGGAATCAGCCGGCGGCGCCTTGGCGCGCGGATCGGCGGCGGGGATGCGGATGGCGGTGGTGACCAGGGCGGAGGGATCGGCGTTGATCTGAGCGCGCACCGCCGTGATCGCCTTCTCCGCATCGGTTTTGAGCGTGTTGACGCGAAGGTCCACGGGCGCGCGCGACGCCATGGCCGCGCCCTCGGCCGCCGCATCAGCGCCAAAGCCGCGCTCAAAGCTCGCCTCCAGCCAGCCGGGAATTTCCGCGCGCGCCCACAGCGGCGCATCACCCGGCAGAGCGGCGGTCATGCCTGCGCGTTCGGCGTCGGTCAGGGGCGCGGGCGCGTGTTCATCGCCCTCGAAGATCGCGGCCAGGGCGTCGGGCCCGGTCTCCCACTCATGGGCCAGCGTGGCCAGCACCATGGCGCGCGGCGTATCCTCGCCCATGCGCACGCCGTGAGAGGCGCGCTTGCGCAGCGCGTCCAGCACCAGGCCGGAAATCCACGCCCGATCGCCCGACCCCGCATAGCGATTGGCCTTGCCCCAGTCGCGCAGGGCGTCCTTGACCGGCTGGTGCCGGTTGAGAACGGTGTCGATCACCTCGATGGCGGCGGCGATACGCCCGGCTTCACGCATGGGTGCGTTCTTCCTTGCAGGAATTGGACAACAGGCGGCGCGTCAATTTCTCCCCCCGCTTGCGGGGGGAGTGGTCCGAAGGACCGAGGGGGGGAGCGGCGGAGCGATCATCCGCCAACCTTGCAGATGCATCCTCCCCCCTCCGTCCGCTTTGCGGACACCTCCCCCGCAAGCGGGGGAGGAAAAGGGCACGCCGGACGAAACCCTCATCCCCTCACCCCGGCGTGGGATAATTGGGCGCTTCGCGGGTGATGGTCACGTCGTGGACATGGCTTTCGCGCAGGCCCGCATTGGTGATGCGCACGAATTGCGCCCTGGCCTGGAAGTCGGCAACGGTGTGGGCGCCGGTATAGCCCATGGCCGCGCGAAGCCCGCCGACCATCTGGTGCAGGATCGGCCCCACCGGGCCCTTGTAGGGCACCTGGCCTTCAATGCCTTCGGGCACCAGCTTCATGGCGTCGGTGACTTCCTTCTGGAAATACCGGTCGGCCGAACCGCGCGCCATGGCGCCGACACTGCCCATGCCGCGATAGGATTTGTAGGACCGGCCCTTGAACAGGAACACCTCGCCGGGCGCTTCCTCGGTGCCGGCCAGCATGGAGCCCATCATCACGCAGTCGGCGCCCGCGGCGATGGCCTTGGCCAGATCGCCCGAAAACTTGATGCCGCCATCGGCGATCACCGAGCCGTCAAAGCCCTCGCGGGCGCGCGCCGCGTCCATGATGGCGGTCAGCTGGGGCACGCCCACGCCCGCCACCACGCGCGTGGTGCAGATCGACCCCGGCCCGATGCCCACCTTCACGCTGTCGGCGCCGGCGTCGAACAGGGCGCGCGCGCCGTCATAGGTGGCGATATTGCCCGCCATGACCTGCGCCTTGTTGGAGGCGGCCTTGATGCGGCGCACCTGCTCGATGACGCTGGCCGACATGCCGTGGGCGGTGTCGATGACCAGCACGTCCACGCCCGCATCAATCAGCGCCTGCGCCCGCTCGAACCCGGCATCGCCCACCGTGGTGGCGGCGGCGACGCGCAGGCGGCCATGCTCGTCCTTGGCGGCGCTGGGATGGGCCTGGGCCTTCTCCATGTCCTTGACGGTCATCAGGCCGACGCAGCGCCCGCCCTCATCAACCACCAGAAGGCGCTCGATGCGGTGCTTATGCAGGAGGCGGCGCGCCTCGGCCTGATCCACGCCGGGCATGACCGTGACCAGATTGTCGCGCGTCATCAGCGATGCGACAGAGGCGCTCAAATCGTCGGCGAAGCGCACATCGCGGTTGGTGATGATGCCCACCAGCTTGCCATTGGGCCCGCTGCCCGTCTCCACCACCGGAATGCCGGAAATGCGATGACGATCCATCAGGGCGCGCAAGTCGGCCAAAGTCGCGTCCGGCGTGATGGTGATCGGATTGACCACCATGCCGCTTTCAAACCGCTTGACCCGGCGGACCTCCTCGGCCTGCTCTTCATTGGTCAGATTTCGGTGGATCACGCCCATGCCGCCCGCCTGCGCCATGGCGATGGCGAGGTTCGCTTCGGTCACCGTATCCATGGCGGCCGACAGGATCGGGATGTTCAGCGGGATGGTCGCGGTGGCGCGGGTGCGCACATCGGCCTGGGCGGGCAAAACCTCGGACGCGCCGGGCTGCAAGAGCACGTCGTCAAAGGTGAGCCCCTCGCGAATCTGCATGGGGAGGCCTCCTTCTCTCTTGCGGGGCCGACTTAGCAGGTCTGGCCAAAAGGGCAAGGGGCCGTGGCCACTCGCAGGACACGGCAGGAAGCTCAGTTCGGGTTTGCACCAGACTCCGTCAACAGCCCCGGATGCAGCCGCTCCCCCGGCCAAGCGCGAGATCGCCGGGCGCCAGCAGCGTGTTTGGCGCCTCGCGTTGGACGAAGCACCTGGAGCGAATCATCCCTCTTTGCAGCTTGCAGCTTTGAACGCCGATGGCGCCCTAACGCGCCAGATCGATGCCTTCGCCGGCGCTTTCGGGCTTCTTATGGCTGCGTTTGAGAAGGCTGCGGATGCGCGGCTTGAGGGCAAGCGCTGGCTTCTCAACCCAGACCCGCATCATCCAGCCCGTGAGCAACGCGGCAGGCGCCATCACGGCCAGCAGGATGAGAGGCCCGGCGCCAGGGATGAGCGCCAGTGTCATCTGCCCTATCGGCCAGTGCAGGATATAGACGCCGTAGGAAACGTCCTCGACCTCCCGGATCGCTGTACCGGCCCGACCGGGAATATACAGAAAGCCGGCCCACAAAGTCACATAGGCCATAGCCAGCTGACCCGTGATCATGGCCGCCGGGGTGCCGCTGAACATGATGGCGACGAGAATGACTGCAACGCAGCCAAGCGGCGTCAACGCTATCCGGTCGCGCAGGGCATAGAATGCCGCGCCGATGATGAAGGCTCCGCCAAACCGGGCGGAGGAATCCACGGTCGCGGCGCCGATACCTTCCCAGGGCTGAACAATCTGGGCGATTGAGAAGATCACCCCCACCACAAGCACAAGTAGGATCATCCAGGTGCGGCGAAAAACTCCGGCAACCGCCAGAAAGCCAGCGGCTATATAGGCAAGCAGCTCGTACCGGATGGTCCACAACGGGCCATTCATCTCGTTCATGGGATTGTCTGAAAACACGCCGGGAAGACCGGCCTGCGGATCAATCTGTGACAGGATGATCAGCGGAAAGGCCCACGTTTCCGTCTGTGCAAAATAGCCCGCATGGCCAAGATTGCTGAATACAGGCCCGACAACCAGCCACAGCAGCAGCGCCGC
>JBHYFR010000132.1:0-6474 GCA_051859425.1 Oceanicaulis sp.
GCCATGGGCGCGCGGGTGCGCACTGTGGAGGAGGCCGAGGCCTGGATTGCGCGCATCCGCGCTTTGCCTGCGTTTTTCGCCCAGCACCGCGCCTGGATGGAGCTCGGGATCGAGACCGGCTTCACCCAGCCGCGCGAGATTCTCGATGGCGTGGCCGATCAGATCGAAGCGCAGATCACGCCCGCCGCGGACAGCACGCTGATGATGCCCATCGACGCCCTGCCGTCCAGCCTGCCCGAGGCCGAGCGCACGCGCCTGCGCGCCGAGGCGCTGGAGGCGATCGAGACCGCCGCCCTGCCGGCCTTGCGCAGCCTTCATGACTTCTTCGTCTCCACCTATATCCCCAGCGCCCGCGAGACCCTCGGCGCGCGCGACCTGCCCGACGGCGAGGAGTTCTATCCCGCCCTGGTGCGCCAGCACACCACGCTCGACCTGACGCCGGAGGAGATTCACCAGACCGGTCTTGAGGAAGTCGCGCGCATCCGCGCCGAGATGGAGACGGTGATCGCCGATACCGGGTTTGAGGGCTCATTCGCCGAGTTTCTCGATTTCCTGCGCACCGATCCGCAATTCTACGCGCAAAGCGAGATGGAGCTGATGATGCGCGCGGCCTGGCTGTCCAAGCAGGCCGACGACCAGATGCCCGCCTTCTTCAACCGTCTGCCGCGCCTGCCCTATGGCGTGCGCCCTGTACCGGCGGCGATCGCGCCCAATTACACCACGGGCCGCTACTGGTCGGGCGATCCCGAAACGGGCCGCGCTGGCGGCTATATGGTCAATACCTACCGGCTGGACCAGCGCCCGCTTTACGAGCTGCCGGCCCTGACGCTTCATGAAGCTGTTCCCGGCCATCACCACCAGATCGCGTTGGCTCAGGAGATCGAGGGCCTGCCGGACTTTCGCCGCCGCGGCTATATCACCGCCTTTGGCGAGGGCTGGGGCCTGTATTCGGAATTCCTAGGCCTCGATATGGGCTTTTATCAGGACCCGTACGAGAATTTCGGCCGGCTGACCTTCGAGATGTGGCGCGCCTGCCGGCTGGTGGTGGATACCGGGATTCACTGGTTCGGCTGGACGCGCGAGCAGGCCGAGGCGTGCTTCCTGGAGAACTCCGCCCTGGCGCCGCTGAACATCACCAACGAGGTGTCGCGCTATATCTCATGGCCCGGCCAGGCGCTGGCCTACAAGACCGGCGAAATCCTGATCCGGCGCCTGCGTGCTGAGGGCGAAGCGGAGCTGGGCGAGGCGTTTGATCTCGCCGCCTTCCACGACGCCCTTCTGGAAGAGGGCGCGGTGCCGCTCGATTATCTCGAAGCGCGCATGGAAGCGTGGCTGGCGGCGCAGGAGGGTTAATCTGGCTCTTCGCGCCACCCGGCAGAGAGGTCGGCATCTTCGTAGAGCGGCTGATGTGCGCGAACGCGGGCATTGAGATTGCGGGCCAGCCTTTCCGGGAAGCGCCCGTGCGCGGCTAGTGCGTCGAAAACTGCGCTGGCGTCGCGTTGTTCCACCTGCCAGAGATCAGCATGAAGATAGATCAGCCATATGGCAGGTGCTGTTGCGGGCGTTCCATCGACCTCGTCCAGAGCGCGTAACAGCTCGCGATCCTGCGCATAAGCCAGATTCTGGGCCCGTAGCAGAACAATGGGTGCGTGAGCTGATATGCTGCACGACCACTGCCCAGATGCCTGCACCTCGGAGAGCATGCCTGTCAGAGCCAGATCGAGTTCAGCGCGATAAATGGTCGACCTTTCGTCCTCTGGCGCCGCGTCTAGCGAGGTGTATACCCCGTAGTCCAGACGAAGGGGCGCGTTGGCGAGTTGAGCTTCGGCGGCTAGCCACATCTGGCCGAATTCTGCTGCGCAGGCCCGCGCATCTCCGGATTGGCGTACAAGCGAGCGCGCGTTACGCACTTCATGACGTATTATGCCGGATGCACGCGGCGTCAGGGCGTAAAAGGCGCAGACTTTCTCTACGGCTATTTCATCACATTGAGCAAAGATGCATCGATTAAGGGCGTCTTGACAGACTGCCGGGGCGTTTGAAGCCTCAACCAGGCTAGGTCCGCCGCCCGTTACTGCCATCATAGCGGTCAATGCCAGGCAAGCATTCATGATGCCTCCATAAGATGAATTTCCTCCATCTTTGGCGCTGATATTTGCCCCCGCTCACTGCGTCTTAGGCCGCCCTATTGCGCCGCCGCCGCCTGCGCCGCTTCCCGGTCGCGGTTCCAGTAGGATACGCATTTGACCTTGGTGCGGTCGCACCGGTCTGCGTATTTGCGGGCGATATCGGTGACTTCCTCCAGGAGGCCCTCGGCCAGCGTGACGGGTTTGAGGCCCATCGACAGGAAGGCGGCGTTCTCCACGTGCAGGTCGTTCTCGGCGGCCTCATTGCGCGGATTGGGCAGGAAGGCCACGTCGGCGCCGGTCAGCTTGGCGATCAGCCCGGCCAGATCGCTGACCCGGTGGGTCTCGGTCATCTGGTTCATGATGCGCACCCGGTCCCCGGTCTGGGGCGGGTTCTCCACCGCCAGCTGGATGCAGCGCACCGTGTCCTGGATGTGGATGAAGGCGCGGGTCTGTCCGCCCGTGCCGTGCACGGTGAGCGGAAAGCCGATGGCGGCCTGCATCAGGAAGCGGTTGAGCACGGTGCCGTAATCGCCGTCATAGTCGAACCGGTTGATCAGGCGCTCGTCCTTGCGGGTCTCTTCGGTCTGGGTGCCCCACACAATGCCCTGATGCAGATCGGTGATCTTGAGCTTGTCGTTCTTGTTATAGAACTGGAACAGCAAAGCATCCTGGGTCTTGGTCATGTGGTAGATTGAGCACGGATTGGCCGGGTAGAGGATTTCGGTCTCCACCAGCCCTGCGGGCGCCTCCACCTTCACCTTGAGATAGCCTTCGGGGATTTTCATCCCCGCCGTGCCATAGCCATAGACGCCCATCGTGCCCAGATGGACCAGGTGGATGTCGAGCCCGGTCTCCACGATGGCGGCCAGCACGTCGTTTGTGGCGTTGAGATTATTGTCCACCGTGTAGCGCTTGTGCCGGGCCGATTTCATGGAATAGGGCGCGGCGCGCTGCTCGGCGAAATGGACGATGGCGTCGGGCTTCTCGGCGATCAGGAGATTGACCAGCTCCTGATACTGCTTGCCCACGGTCAGGTCATGGAAGGCGATTGTGCGCCCCGACACCTCTTTCCAGGCCGCCAGGCGCACGCTCATGGGCGCCACGGGGGTGAGGGAGTCCACCTCCAGCTCCACATCGATCTTGCGGCGCGACAGATTGTCCACGATCACCACATCGTGGCCGCGCGCGGACAGATGCAGCGCCGAAGGCCAGCCGCAAAACCCGTCTCCGCCGAGAACCAGAACCTTCATAACGCCCCCCTCATTTGCAAACGTATCTGTTTACCTGTTGTTAGTATTCGCAGGCGACGCAGGCTGACGCAAGCCGGGGGGAAGGGGGCAGTGGCGCGCCCCTTGGCGCCCGGGGCGTATGGACGCACACGGGCGAAGCGTCTAAACCCGCGCCCGACAGTCGCCGGCGCCCGCAGCCCCGTCCGGGGCCGGGCGCCGATCACCGCATTCAAGGAGCGAGCATCATGGCCCTTCGCGTGGCGATCACCGGATTTGGACGCATCGGACGCCTGGCCCTGCGCGCCGTGCTGGAACAGCAGCGCACCGGCGAGGTTCAGGTGGTGGCGATCAATGATTCCTCCACGCCGGAAACCAACGCGCACCTGCTCAAATATGACAGCGTGCATGGCCGCTATCCCGGCGACATCAAGGTGGGCGAGGACTGGATCGACGCCGGGTTCGGCAAGATCGCCAAGGTGTCCAGCCGCGATCCGTCCAAGCTGCCCTGGGGTGATCTGGGCGTGGATATCGTTCTGGAATGCACCGGCGCCTTCAATTCGAAAGACGGCGCGATGGCGCACATCCACTCGGGCGCGAAGCGGGTCCTGTGCTCGGCGCCGGCCAAGAACGCCGACAAGACCATCGTCTACGGCGTCAATCACGACGCCCTGACGGCGGACGACATCATCGTCTCCAACGCCTCATGCACCACCAATGGGCTGGCGCCGGTGGCCAAGGCGCTCAATGACGCCATCGGCATCGAGCGCGGTCACATGACGACGATCCACGCCTATACCGGCGACCAGCCGACGCTGGACCGGAACCACAAGGACCTGCATCGCGCGCGCGCCGCCGCCCTGTCCATGATCCCCACCACCACCGGCGCGGCCAAGGCCGTGGGCGAGGTGCTGCCCGAGCTGAAAGGCAAGCTGGACGGTTCGGCCATCCGCGTGCCCACGCCCAACGTCTCGGTGATCGATCTGGTGTTCACCCCGTCGCGCGCCACGTCAGCCGAGGCAGTGAACGCCGCCATCCGCGCCGCCGCGGACGGGCCGATGAAGGGCGTGCTGGGCTATGACGACCTGCCGCTGGTCTCCATCGACTACAACCACGACCCGCGCTCCTCGGTGGTGGCGCTGGACAAGACCAATGTCATCGACGGCGAGCTGGTGCGGGTGATGACCTGGTACGACAATGAGTGGGGCTTCGCCTGCCGCATGATCGACACCACGGTGGCGATGGGGCGGCTGCTGTAAGGTTCCCCGGGGACCATGCCAAAGAGGACACGCCATGATCCGCCGCATTGAAGACGCCGACATCGCGGGCAAGCGCGTCCTGGTCCGGGTGGATTTCAACGTGCCCATGGACGGCATGCGCGTGGCTGACGATACGCGCCTGCGCGCGGCCTTGCCCACCATCAACCATCTGCGCGAGGGCGGGGCGAAGGTGATCCTGGCGGCGCATTTCGACCGTCCGCGCGGTAAGCGCATCCCGTCCATGTCGCTGGCCCCGGTGGCTTCGGCGCTGGAGGATTTGCTGGGCGCGCCGGTGAAATTCGTCTCCGACTGCATCGGGCCCGACGCCGAAGGGGCGGTTCAGATGCTCAAACCCGGCGGCGTGCTGCTGCTGGAGAACACCCGCTTTCATGCCGGCGAAGAGGCCAATGATCCCGCGTTCGCCGCGCAGCTGGCGGGACTCGCTGACCTCTATGTCAACGACGCCTTTTCCGCCGCCCACCGCGCCCATGCCTCCACCGAAGGCGTCGCGCGCATCCTGCCGGGTTATGCCGGCCTCGCCCTGCAGCGAGAGATTCATCACGTGACGGCGGCGCTGGAGGCGCCCCAGCGCCCGCTGCTGGCGATTGTGGGCGGCGCGAAAGTCTCCACCAAAATCGATCTTCTCAAAAACCTCGTCGCCAAGGTGGACCGGCTGTTCATCGGCGGCGCCATGGCCAATACTTTTCTGGCCGCGCGCGGCCATTCGGTGGCTTCAAGCCTGTATGAGCGCGAGCTGCTGGAGACCGCCCGCACCATCGAGGAGACCGCTGCCCAGGCCAGCTGCGCCCTGATGCTGCCCGAGGATGTGGTGGTGGCGCGCGAGTTCAAACCCCATGCCGACCGGCGCGTCGCCGGGCTGGACGATGTGCAGGGTCCCGAGATGATCCTGGATTGCGGGCCGGAGACCATCGACCGGCTGGCTGACGCCATCGAGACGGCGCGCACCCTGGTGTGGAACGGTCCGCTGGGCGCATTCGAGACGCCGCCCTTTGACACCGGCACGCTGGAGGCGGCGCGCTTTGCCGCGATGCGCTGCCGTGATCACGGTCTGGTGGCGGTGGCCGGCGGCGGCGACACGGTGTCGGCGCTGAACAAGGCCGGCGCCAGCGAGGATTTCACCTTCGTGTCTACGGCGGGCGGGGCCTTCCTGGAGTGGCTGGAAGGCAAAACCCTGCCGGGAATCGCGGTTCTTGAAGGCTGACATCTTGACCCTGCGCGCCGGTGGCGACACACAGGCGGCGGGCAGTACACACATTTGCAAAGGGACAGGCGCCATGGATCTCGACCAGCTCAACGATATTGCGATCGCCTTGACGGCGCCGGGCAAGGGCATTCTGGCGGCCGATGAGTCCACCTCCACCATCAAGAAGCGCTTTGACACGATCGGGCTGGTCTCGACCGCCGACAGCCGCCGCGACTGGCGCGAGATGCTGTTCCGCACCCGTCCGGCCATGACCGACTATGTGTCGGGCGTCATCCTGTTCGACGAAACCATCCGCCAGAACGCCGCCGACGGCACGCCGCTGGCCAAACTGATCGCCGACGCAGGCTCGATCGCGGGCATCAAGGTGGACGCGGGCGCCAAGCCGCTGGCCGGTTCGCCCGGCGAGACGGTGACCGAGGGCCTTGATGGCCTGCGCGGGCGGCTGGAGGAGTATTACAAGCTGGGCGCCCGCTTTGCGAAATGGCGCGCGGTCATCGATATCGGCCGCGGCGGCGACGATTCCATCCCCTCCCAGTACTGCATCAACGTGAATATGCACGCGCTGGCCCGCTACGCCGCCCTGTGCCAGGAAGCCAATATCGTCCCCATCGTCGAGCCCGAGGTTCTGATGGATG
>JBHYFR010000133.1:0-3667 GCA_051859425.1 Oceanicaulis sp.
TTCTCGGCCTGGTACGCCAATGTGCCCGGTCTCAAAGTGATCGCGCCGTATGACGCCGCCGACGCCAAGGGCCTGTTGAAAGCCGCGATCCGCGATCCCAACCCGGTGATCTTCCTGGAACACGAGCTGATGTATGGCGAGACGTTCGAGATCCCCGATGTGGACGACTGGGTTCTGGCCATCGGCAAGGCGAAGGTGCGCCGGGAAGGGACGGATGTGACCATCACCGCCCATTCGCGCATGGTGGGCTTTGCGCTCAAAGCCGCCCAGCAGCTTGCCGAAGAGGGCATCGAGGCCGAGGTGATCGATCTGCGCACGCTGCGCCCGCTGGACACCGATACGGTGGTGAAAAGCGTGCGCAAGACCCACCGCCTGGTCTGCGCCGAGGAAGGCTGGGGCCGCATGGGCGTCGGCGCGGAAATCGCCGCCGTGGTGACGGCTGAAGCCTTCGACGATCTCGACGCGCCGCCGGCGCGCGTGCACCAGAAAGACGTGCCGCTGCCCTACGCCGCCAATCTGGAAAAGCTGTCGCTGCCGGGTGTGGAGGATATTGTGAAGGCGGCCAAAGCCGTCTGCTACGCGGAGTAATCCCCCATGCCCATCGAAATCCTGATGCCCGCCCTGTCGCCCACCATGGAGGAGGGCACGCTGTCGTCCTGGCTCGTCAAGGAAGGCGATGCGGTGAAATCCGGCGATGTCATCGCCGAGATCGAGACCGACAAGGCGACCATGGAAGTCGAAGCCGTGGACGAAGGCGTCATGGGCAAAATCCTGGTGGAGGCCGGGACTGAAGGCGTGAAGGTCAATGCGGTGATCGCGCTGCTTCTGGAAGAGGGCGAGGACAAGAGCGCTCTGGAGGGGGCGGGGTCCGGTGGATCGAAAACCTCGTCCGGCGCTGACACCCCACCCCGGCCCTCCCCTCAAGGGGAGGGAGGGAAGACCTCGACGTCAGAGGATTCTCGGCAAAAGGACAAAGGCGCTTCAGGCAAGTCTGAAGCCGGTGACACCAATTCTCCCTCCCCCTCGGGGGGTGAGGCCGCCAAGTCTGGTCCGGGGGACCAGACGACCGGCCGAACGGGTGGGGGGAGCGGCGGTTCAGACCGCATCAAAGCCTCCCCGCTGGCGCGGCGCCTCGCCGAACAGGCGGGATTGACACTCGCAGATATCGACGGCTCCGGCCCCGGCGGGCGGATCATCAAGCGCGATGTGGAGGCGGCGTCCAAGGGCGCGCCCAAACCCAAACCCGAGGCCGCGCGCGCCGAAGCGCACAAGGCTCAAGAGCCCGCCCGCCCGGAGATCAGCGAGGATGAACCGCTGGCGCGTTATGGCATTGCGGCGGAGCGCTACACGCTGCGCAAGGCCGACGGGATCACGAAAATCTCGGCCAAGCGCCTCACCGAGTCCTTCCGCGACGTGCCGCACTTCCCGCTCAATGTGGATTGCTGGCTGGATGCGCTCCTGGCCTTCCGCAAGCAGGTCAATGACAAGGCGCCCGACGGGGTGAAGGTGTCGGTCAATGACATTCTGATCAAGGCGTCGGGCCTGGCGCTGAAACGCGTGCCCGAGGCCAATGCCAGCTGGATCGAGGATGGCCGCATCGCCATGCACAAGCACGCCGACGTGTC
Organism: Oceanicaulis sp.; assembly: GCA_051859425.1. Classification (GTDB taxonomy): domain Bacteria; phylum Pseudomonadota; class Alphaproteobacteria; order Caulobacterales; family Maricaulaceae; genus Oceanicaulis. Next base: position 1,626 of record JBHYFR010000133.1, read on the forward strand.
GGTGGCCGTGGCCACCGAGGGCGGGCTGATCACCCCGATCATCTTTGACGCCGACGCCAAGGGCCTCGTCCAGATCTCGACTGAGATGAAGGACCTGGCCGCCCGTGCGCGCGAGCGCAAACTCAAGCCTGAAGAGTTCCAGGGCGGCACGTTCTCGCTGTCCAATCTGGGCATGTTCGGGATCAAGTCCTTCGCCTCCATCCTCAACCCGCCCCAAGGCATGATTTTGAGCATTGGCGCGGGCGAGGAGCGCGCGGTGATCACTGACGGCGCCATCGCCAAGGCCACGGTCATGACCGTGACCCTGACCTGCGATCACCGCGTGGTGGACGGCGCCACTGGCGCACGCTGGATCACGGCGTTCAAGGGCTTCATCGAAGACCCGGTGACGATGTTGATGTAGAGGGGCCGCCGCGCCCCCTAAACCCGCTGCTCGGCTTCCAGCCGTTCGATCAGGCGGGCGCGCGCATCGGGCAGGCGCTTGTCGGCGGGCCAGAGCACGCGGCGTTCCAGGAAATGGGCGCTGAGCCTCAGCCCGGCCCCGATATCGCCGGGGCGGACCTCGCCGGAGCCGGTGAGGAAGCCGGGCAGGGCGAGCATCTTGTCTTGCCACGGCGCGCCGCCCTCGGCGCTCACCGCGCGGCCCGATTTGGGGCTGACATAGACCAGGTTCTCCGTGGCGCCCGTGGCCGCGCAATGGCGCAGGTCAAGCCCGTATCCCAGGTCCGCCAGCACGCCGAGCTCCCAGCGCACATAGAGGGCGGGCCAGACCTGCGCGTCGGTGAGATGCCCGGCGACCAGATCAAAGGCTTGCGCCACGCGCGGGTGCGGCTCGCGTTCGGGCAGGCAGAGCGAGGCCATGGCGCACAGGGCGTTGAGCCCCGCCAGCGCCAGCGGGTCCTCCATGATCGCGCCGGTGGAGAGGTCCTCGGCCTCGATCGTCAGCGCGCCCAGATGCTCCTCCAGCCGTGCGCGCCAGACCGCGCGCACCTTGTTGCCCGGCTGCAGCACGGGACGCATGGTGCGGGACCGCCCGCCGCGCACCAGGCCGGCATGGCGGCCATGCTCGGCGGTCAGCACCTCCACCACGGCGCTGGTCTCACCGTGGGGGCGCACCGCCAGGATGCGGCCTGACGCCGTCCACTCCATTACACGTCAAACTCAAGGCCCAGGGCGGAAAAGCGCGCACGCTCCTCACTCCAGCCGGGGCGGACTTTGACGTGCAGGAACAGATGCACCCGGCGACCGAGATCAGCCTCCAGCTCCTGGCGGGCGTGCTCGCCGATCCAGCGCAAGGTCGCGCCGCCCTTGCCGATAATGATCGGCTTGTGGCCGTCGCGCTCCACATAGATGGTCTGCTCGATGCGCACCGAGCCGTCCTTCTGCTCTTTCCATTCCTCGGTCTCCACGGTCAGCGCGTAGGGCAGCTCCTCGTGGACGCGCAGATACAGCTTTTCGCGGGTGATCTCGGCGGCGAGCATGCGTTCGGGCAGGTCGGCGATCTGGTCTTCAGGATAGAGCCAGGGGCTTTCGGGCACGGCGTCCGCCAAAGCCTGGGCCAGATCGCCGGTGCGGTCGCCGCTGGTGGCGCTGATCATGAAAACATCGGTATAGACGCCGCTTTCATAGAGCTGGCGCGACAGTTCCAGCAGTTCTTCGCGGCGCACCAGATCGATCTTGTTGATGGCGAGGATCGCCTTGAGATCATGGACTTGCAGCCCCTCGATCACCCGGTCCACATCGTCGACGCTCTTGCCGCCGCCTTTGAGCTGCGCGGCCGCGTCCACCACATGAACGATGATGTCGGCGTCTGACGCCCCGTCCCAGGCCGCCGCGACCATGGCGCGGTCCAGGCGCCGGCGCGGGCGGAACACGCCGGGCGTATCCACCAGCACGACCTGGGCGCTCCCGCGCAGCATGACGCCGCGGATCTGGAAGCGCGTGGTCTGGACCTTGGGGGTGACGATGGAGACCTTGCGGCCCACCAGCGCATTCACAAGCGTGGATTTGCCGGCATTGGGCGCGCCGATAATGGCGGCGAA
>JBHYFR010000133.1:3677-6471 GCA_051859425.1 Oceanicaulis sp.
GCCGGCGCGGGTGGGGGTGTCGCTCATAAACGGGTCTCCGCAGACAGAAGCTGATCGGCGGCCGCACGCTCGGCCCCCTGTTTGGATGAACCCTGCGCCTCGCCGCGAAGCTCGCCGACGCGGACCTCCACGGTAAAGTTGGGGCGGTGATCGGGGCCGGACCGGGCCAGCACCGTATAGACCGGCGCCGGGCGTCCGGTCTGGGCGGCCCATTCCTGCAGGCGCGATTTGGCGTCGCGCGGCCACCTGGTCAGGCCTTCAAGATCGTCGGCCCACTGGGTGAGGAAGAAGGCGCGCGCGGCGTCCAGCCCGCCATCAAGATACAGCGCGCCGATCACCGCCTCGCAGGCGTCAGACAGGATGGAGGCTTTTTCGCGTCCGCCCAGGCGCGCTTCCGCCGCCGACAGGCGCAGGCCTTCGCCCAGCCCGCAGCGCCGCGCCGCGCGCGCGCAGGCATCCTTGTTGACCAGCGCGTTGAGGCGCACCGCCAGCCCGCCCTCGTTAAGGTCAGGGAAGCGCGCATGCAGCGCCTCGGCCGCCATCAGGCCCAGCACCCGGTCGCCCAGAAACTCCAGCCGTTCGTTTGACGCGTCGCGTGACCGCCCGTCGCCGTGGGAGGCGTGGGTGAGGGCGCGCTCCAGCAAGGCCGGATCGGCAAAGGCGTGCCCGATGCGCGCCTGGACATCCTGGAAACGGTCGCTCATCTCGGCTCCGGGTCAAGCGGGGCGAGCGTGCGCCCGGCGCGGATGCGCGCCCAGGTCCACGGGCGCCACAGGCTGAAATCGGGCCGGACCGAGATCAGCACCCGGTCGGCGCGCCCGATGACCTGGTCGATTTGCACCAGGCCTGGACCTTCGGGCGGGACTGCGCGGCTGTCGCGCGACTCGCTGCGATTGTCGCCCAGCACAAACAGATAGCCCTGCGGCACCAGCACCGGCCCGTAATCATCATAGGCGCCCAGATCGCCCTGCAGCACGTCCCAGGCGCGCCCGTCGCCGAGGATCTCCTGCCAGCGCGCATAGCGCGTCAACGTCCCGTCGGGGGCGATGCGGGTCTCCTCGCCCAAGAGGCCGCGCGGCGCCGGTTCGCCGTTGATAAACACCATGCCGCCAGTGAGCGTGATCATGTCGCCGGGCAGGCCGATGACACGCTTGATATAGGCAGAACGCGGCGCATGGGCGGGCGTGAACACCACGATATCGCCGCGCGCAGGCGTGCGCCCGAACAGGCGGCCCGATCCCACAGGCGGCGACAGGGGCAGGGACGCGCGCGACCAGCCATAGGGCCATTTGGACACGGCGATATAGTCGCCGGGCTCCAGCGCCGGGCGCATGGAGTCAGACGGTATGGTGAAGGGCTGGAAGACCAGCGTGCGCATGGCCAGCGCCAGCACGCCCGCCAGCAGCAGAGTGACGATCAGGCGCTGGTCTGCGCGCACGCGGCGCACCGCCCGCGCAATGCGCCGGGCGCGGCGCGCGCGGGCCGGGTCGGCGGCGCTCACGCGGCCCCCGGCTGGGCCGGGTCCAGCGCCTCGATGATCACAAAGGCCTGCGCCCAGGGATAATCATCGGTCAGGGTCACATGGATGCGCGGCTCCAGTCCCGGCGGCGTCAGCGATTGGAGGCGCTCGGCGGCCGCGCCGGTGAGCTTGAGCGTCGGCTGGCCGCCCTTGAGATTGATCACCTCCATCTGCTGCCAGGTCACGCCGCGATAAATGCCGGTGCCCAGCGCCTTGGCGCAGGCTTCCTTGGCGGCGAAACGCTTGGCGAAGGTGTCGGTGGAGCGCCGGCGGCTGGCGGCCTTGGCTTGTTCGATCTGAGTGAAGACGCGGGCCTTGAACCGGTCGCCAAAGCGCTCGATGGAGCGCTCGATGCGCCGGATATCGATGATATCGGTGCCCACGCCCAGGATCATAACTGACCTCCAACTCTGTGGGCGCCAACATGTCCGGAGTCTGGATGATCGATATAGGTCATGAATACGCTATCAAAAGGATGATCAAAATGAGGGGCGTTTCTCAGCCAATCTGGGATATTTGGAATAAGAAGATGCTCTGAGGTGTGGATCAAGAGCCAGCACTCATCATAGCGTTGGCCCCAATCAAACAGATCAGACTTATTCGAAATTGCCTCAATGATGGCATCATAAAACTTATCACTAGTCCAATTTGAATCTGACCAGTGCTTATTTCCCGCATAAAATATTTCAATGATTTCAATGCCAACCGATTTTTCGCCCTTCATTTCAATGTCGGGGCGATCGTGGGGGCATTTAAATGGGACCGCAAACCTCAAATGAGGCGCTTTGGATAAGAAGTCAGTAATGACAAAAAGCTCGCGTTCCGCATGAAGGCCCTGGCTCGCCGTTCCTAAGTCTTCAGCGATTGCTTGAAATGTCCCTCGTGTTCGTCCGGCTTTCTTCATGACGCCAGCTCGGCGCGGGCTGCGGCGATCAGGGCGCGCATCTGGCGCACCGCGTCATCAAGGCCGGTGAAGATCGCCTCGCCGATCAGGAAATGACCGATATTGAGCTCGCGCACCTGGGGTATGGCGGCCACCGGCTGGACGGTGTCGAAGGTCAGGCCGTGGCCGGCGTGTATCTCCAGCCCGCGCCGCGCGCCTTCCCTGGCGGCGATGGTGAGGCGTTTGAGTTCAGCGGCGGCCTTCTTGCGCCGTCCGGCAAAGCAATGCTCGCAATAGGTCCCGGTGTGCAGCTCTACCACCGCCGCGCCCAGCGCCTCGGCCACGGCGATCTGGACCGGGTCGGGCTCGATGAACAGCGAGACGCGGCAACC
>JBHYFR010000134.1:0-6356 GCA_051859425.1 Oceanicaulis sp.
CGCCTCGCCCTTGAGCGCGAAAGGCAGGAGGTCTTCCAGAGCGTAAGGCGTGTCCAGCAGGGCGTTCACCGCCGCTGCCGCCGCCACCGCCGAGGCCGCCGACCCGCCCATCCCGGCGCTGACCGGCACGCCCTTGTGGATCGACACTGTCACGCCAAACGGCGCGCGCGCGGCCCTCAAAACGGCTTGCGCAGCGGCGAGCGCGGTATTGGCTTCGGGCCGGTCGGGCAGGGTGTCGGTCAGCCCGCTGACGGTGCCAAGGGTGACGCCTCTCTTGGCCGTGCGCTGCGCAGTGACGGTGTCGCGCACGGCGTCAAAGGCCTGGCCCAGAACATCAAACCCGACCGAGACATTGCCGATGCTGGCCGGGGCGCTGGCGGTGGCGGACTGGATCATCACTCAGGGCTCCTCTCAGGCGCTGGCGGCGAGCGCTGCGCGTTCCGGCGCATCACACGCGCAAGCGCGCGCAATGTCCATCACGTCTGCAAACACCGACGCCGCCGTGGGCCAGCGCCCGGCGCCCTTGCCGTAGAGCGCATGCACCGATCCGTCGCTGAGGGTGACGACAAAGCGGTTCTCCTCATTGACTGCGCCGGCCAGCGGATGGTCGAGCGGCACGCTTTTCACCTCAACGCTCGCCTCCACCGATCCATCGGCGGTGAGGGCGCAGCGCCCGATCTGCTTGAACACTTCGCTATGGGTTTCAGCTTCCGCCAGGCGCTCTGGCGTCGCCGCGCGCAGGCTGTCCTTGGGAATAGCGCCGGGTGGTACGTCCTGGCCGAACGCCTCGCGGATCAGGAGGGACAGTTTGTCGGCCGCATCATGGCCGTCCACGTCGGCGCTGGGATCAGCTTCGGCGAAGCCCAGGCGCTGGGCCTCGGCCACCGCATCGTCAAACGCCGCCCCGGCGCGCAGGCGCGACAGGATGAAATTGCCGGTGCCGTTCATGACGCCTTCCACGCTGACCACGCCGCGATCCTTGAGCCGCTCAAGCGCTTCAAGAATCACCACCCCGCCGCCAACGCTCGCGGCGTATTGCAGACGCCGTCCGGCCTTGCTGGCGCCGGCCTGAAGCGCGTCATAGCGCGCGGCGAGGGCCGCCTTGTTGGCGGTGACCACATGGGCGCCGCCCGCCAGAGCGCGCAGCATCAGCTCGGCGGGCTGATCGACGCCGCCCATCGCCTCGATCACCAGATCGGGATTGTCCGCCAGCGCCGCGTCCGGGTCTGCGGTGAAGGCGGCGCGCGCGTCGTTCGCGCGTCGCTCGGGCCGGCGCACCAGCACCGGATTGACCGCGAACAGGTCGGGCCGCGCCAGCACATGATCGAGCACGCCCGATCCAACCGCGCCGCAGCCCAGAAGGGCAACGCGCAAGGGCCGGGTGCGCACCGGCGCGCCGATCACGGCAGGGCCGGGCGCGATGCGGGTGGCGTGACCGGCGCCCATGGCGGCGATCTCGATCTCCAGCCCGGCGGCGCGGGCGGCCTCGATGGCCTTGGGCTGGATCAGGCCGCGGCTGGCTTTCAGCGCGGCGTCATGGTCCAGACGGTCATAGCGCCGGGCGGACGCATCGCGCGCCGGATCATCGGTATAGACCCCGTCCACATCCTTGATCAGCCGCACCCGTTTCGCCCCGGCCTGCGCCGCGAAGAACACGGCCGTCAGGTCGGTACCGCCCCGGCCCAGCGTCACCGCGCCATGGGCTTTGTGACCGGCGGTGAAGCCGGGCAGAACCACCGCCTCCACATCACTCAGCGCGGCGTGAAGACGCGCACGGTCGAGGCGGGTGAGGTCCGCATCCAGCGGGTCGCCTTCGGCCTCCAGCCCGATTTCATGAGGGTCGAGGACGCGGGCGCGCACGCCAAGCCTTGCGAGCTCCAGACCCATCAGCGCCGCCGAGCGGTATTCGCCCAGGCGGACGAGCCGGGCGGTCATGGCCGGGCAGGCGTTGGCGCCAGCCATTTCAGCCTCGGCGAACAGGGCGTCTGTCTCGCCCTGGAGGGCCGACACGATGATGATCACCGTCTCGCCGGCGCGCACATGGCGGTAGGCTTCAGCGCCCGCGGCGGCGTAATCGGCCTTGGCGGTCAGCACCGAGCCGCCGAATTTGAGCACGCACAGCGGGCGGGCGGCGGGGTGGTCGAGGGCGGCGTCCATGATGGTCAGGTCCTTGTTCAATAATTCGGAATTCAGCCAAGAAAAAACCCGCTGCCGGGGCCGGGAGCGGGTCGGGTCGGTCAGGGTGTGAGTGTTGATCCTCAGCCCGCGCCGCACCGCCCGCCCATAATGGTCGTGGAGGTGGTCACGGTTGTGGAGACGGTAAGCAGGCCCGCCGCGCGCGCATCAAGACCGGCCAGCGCGCCGGCGCTTGCCAGTTCAAGACCACGAAGAGCGGCGGCCAGGGCCATGTCGTACTCCAGAATTACGCTGCACTTGCTCAGCGCTGACCCTACGATGGGCGGCATTTGCGCAGCGCGTCAACCAGCGGGATGTGACCCAAAAGACACGATATTGCCGGGCGACGGCGGAAATCGGCCCGCAAGCCTCTGAATATTATCGCGAAATATTTTTCTCGAAGGTCCGTACATTTTCCCTGTTGCCAAAGAGGCGCTATCGCCCTTAGCCTTTCTAACAGACCGGCGAGGCCGCACATGCAGCATCGCCGGGTCAGCCGCGTTCGGGATTGTCCTGAACGCCATCGAAATCGAGACGGCCCGCCATGCGCGACGCGAAGGCCATTGCGAAGACTGCAGACGCCCGGCTGAACGCCGTGGCGCTGAGCTCGCTCGTCCTTCTTGTCGTCGTGCTTATTACCTCCCTTCGCGGAGCGGTGGTGCCTGTCTGACGGAAACTGAAATTTCCCCAAGACGCCAAGGACCCCCGCTCTGCCGAGCGGGGGTTTTTTCTTGTTCCGACTTGCACCCTGGAGACTTTAACGTGACCCGCATCCACACCGACGACGACGCCAACGCCGAAGCCATCAAGCCGGGCCCCATCGCCATTATCGGCTATGGCAGCCAGGGCCGCGCCCATGCCCGCAACCTGCGTGACAGCGGCCATCAGGTGATCGTGGGCGCACGCCCCGGCGGCAAGGCGGCCCAGCGCGCCAGCGGCGATGGCTTTGAGGTGTTCGCGCCCGCCGAGGCCGCGAAACGCGCCAGCTTCATCGCCTTGCTGACCCCGGACATGACCCATCGCGAGGTCTATGAAAACGACATCGCGCCCAATATGGCGCCGGGCGAGACGCTGATGGTCGCCCACGGGTTTTCCATTCATTACGGCCAGGTGCGCCCGCGCGGCGATATCGATGTTGTGCTGGTGGCCCCGAAAGGCCCGGGCGATCTGGTGCGCCGGGAGTTCGAGATCGGGCGCGGCGTGCCCAGCCTGTTCGCGGTCTGGCAGGACGCGTCGGGGCAGGCGCGCGAGCGGGCGCTGGCCTATTGCAAGGGCAATGGCGGCACCACCGGCGGCGCCATCGAGACCACATTCGCCGAGGAGACCGAGACTGATCTGTTCGGCGAGCAGGCCGTGCTGTGCGGCGGCGCCAGCGAGCTGGTTGCCGCAGGCTACGAGACGCTGGTGGAGGCCGGATACCAGCCCGAAGTCGCCTATTTCGAATGCCTGCACGAACTCAAGCTGATCGTCGACCTGATGTACGAGGGCGGGCTGGCGCGCATGCACGACTTCATCTCGGAGACCGCCAAATATGGCGATCTGGTCTCCGGCCCGCGGGTCATCAATGACGAGACCCGTGCGCGCATGCGCGAGGTGCTGACCGACATCCAGTCCGGCGCGTTCGCACGCGACTGGATCCTGGAAAACCAGGCGGGCAAGCCGCGCTATGACGCGCTGCTGCGCCAGGACCTGGAACAGGACATCGAGAAGACCGGCGCACGCCTGCGTGCGCGTATGGCCTGGCTGCAGCCGGGCGCCAACACCCAGGCCGCAGAGTAACGCCATGACCGCCGCCGCCGCCTCCAGAACCATCGCGTCCGCCACGCCCCGCACCGGCGCCCATCTGGTCGTCGAGGCGCTGGAGCGTGAGGGCGTGGACTATGTGTTTGGCTATCCCGGCGGGGCGATCATGCCGGTCTATGACGCGCTGCCCGGCTCGCGCCTGAAGCATGTTCTGGTGCGCCATGAACAGGCTGCCGCGTTGGCTGCGGACGCCTATGGCCGGGTGTCGGGCGAGCCGGGGGTGTGCCTGGCCACCTCCGGGCCGGGGGCGACCAATCTGATCACCGGCATCGCCAACGCCTTCATGGACTCCGTGCCCATGGTGGCGATCACCGGCCAGGTGCCCACCCCCCTGATGGGCACCGACGCGTTCCAGGAAATCGACGTGTTCGGCGTCACGATGCCCATCGTGAAGCACTCCTTCATCGCGCGCAGCGCATCCGACATTCCCCAGATCTTCGCCGAAGCCTTTGCTCTGGCGAAGGGCGGGCGTCCGGGGCCGGTCCTGATCGACCTGCCCAAGGACGTGACCCAGGCGTCAGGGCCGTTCCCCCCTGCAGGCCCGGCCCCGGCGCCCGCCACCTGCCATCCCCCGCCGCACGCGGCGGCCCTGCGCGCCGCCGAGGCGCTGATCCGCTCGGCGCGCCGGCCGGTCCTGTATTTCGGTGGCGGCATATCCATTGCCCGGGCCGAAACGGCGCTGCGCGATTTTCACAGCCGCACCCGTATCCCGGCGGTGGCGACGCTCAAAGGCCTGGGCGGCCTGCCCACCGACAGCCGCAATTTCCTGGGCATGCTGGGCATGCATGGCACGCGTGCGGCCAATACCGCGGTTATGGAAAGCGATCTGTTGATCTGTGTGGGCGCGCGGTTTGATGACCGGGCCACAGGCAAGCTCGATACGTTCGCGCCGGGCGCGCGCATCATCCATATCGATGGCGACGCGTCTGAAATCTCCAAGCTGCGCCGGGCGGATGTAGCCCTGCCCGGACATGTCCCGTCTATACTGGCTGAGCTGGATCCCGGACGCCTCGAGATTGACGTCTGGCGCGCGCGCTGCGCCCAGAACGCCGCAGACTGGGCCTTCCGCTATGACGCACCGGGCTCGGGCGTGTATGCGCCGGCCCTGCTGAACGAGCTGTCGCGCCAGGCGGGCGACCGGTTTATCGCCACCTGCGATGTGGGCCAGCACCAGATGTGGGTGGCCCAGCACTGCCGCTTCTCAAGGCCCCAGGCGCATCTGACCAGCGCCGGGCTGGGCGCCATGGGCTACGGCATTCCCGCTGGCATCGGCGCCCTGTTCGCCGAGCCGGATGCGACCGTGGTGACGGTCACCGGCGACGGCTCGATCATGATGAATATCCAGGAGCTGGCGACCCTGCGCCGCTACGGCCTGCCGCTGAAAATCGTCCTTTTGGACAATTCCCAGCTGGGCATGGTGCGCCAGTGGCAGGAGCTGTTCTACGAGCAGAATTTCTCCGAGGTCGATCTCTACGACAATCCCGACTTCGCCGAAGTCGCCCGGTCCTTCGGGATCGAGGCGTTCACCGTGGACCGGCGCGCCGACGTGCCCGGCGCCATCGAGCGCCTGCTCAAGACCCGCGGGCCGATCCTGGCCCATGTGCGCATCGACCCGGCCGAAAATGTCTGGCCGCTGGTGCCGCCGGGCAAATCCAATGCTGACATGATGGAGGCCTCATGACCTGCCGGATCGAGATCGAGTTCCGTCCCGAAGAGGGCGCGGTGCTGCGCCTCCTGGGGCTGGTGGAGCGCCGCGGCTACATGGTGCGCGCCATGAGCCTGCCGGCCATGCGCGCCGGAGCGACGGCCTGGCTGTCCATGGATTTGGCGCCGCGCGATGCGGGCCGCCGGGTAGAGACGGTCTGCGCCCAGCTGGCCAAGATGCATGACGTGGTGTGCGTGCGCGCCGGTCAGGACGTTCCGGCCCTGGAGGCGGCGTCATGAGCGAGCGGGTCATCATTTTCGACACCACGCTGCGCGACGGCGAACAGGCGCCCGGCTTTTCCATGAGCGAGGCGGGCAAGCTGAAAATGGCCAGGGCGCTGGCGGCGCTGAAAGTGGACGTGATCGAGGCCGGTTTCGCCATCGCCTCGCCAGGTGATTTCCGCGCGGTGGAGCGCATCGCCGGCGAGGTGGAAGGCCCGGTCATCTGCTCGCTGGCGCGTGCAGCCAAAGGCGATATCGAGGCGGCGGGCAAGGCGCTCAAGGCCGCGCCCAAGAAGCGCATCCACGTGTTTCTGGGCACCAGCCCGCTGCACCGCGAGTTCAAGCTGAAAATGAGCCGGGCGGAGATTCTGGCCCGCATCACCGACATGGTCGCCTATGCCCGCGAATTCACCGACGATGTGGAGTTCTCCGCCGAGGACGCCATCCGCACC
>JBHYFR010000135.1:0-6324 GCA_051859425.1 Oceanicaulis sp.
CGGATCAAAGATCGCATGCGGCCCAACCAGGCCCTTGTCGGGCAGGGTGTAATGGCTGTTGGTCGCCTCGATCATTAAAACCGCGACCGGCTCTGCCGGCGCCAGCCGCCACATGGTTCCGCGCGGCAGGACAATGTAGTCGCCCGCCTCGAAGGTCAGATGGCCAAAGTCGCAGAACAGCGATCCGGTCCCGGTATGGATGAACAGGATCTGGTCGCCGTCGCCATTGCGCGCCAGCGCGGGCATGGCCGCATCGAACTTCCAGAACCGGATCTCGCAAGACGCATTGTGCAGCACCACCGGCGCCGCCCAGGGCGAGACGTCCGGCGTCTTGAGGCGCGTCAGGTCGAAGGCGTGGGGCTTGAGCGGGCCTTCAAAGCTTGACCAGCCCGTGGGCGGGCGCTTGTGGTGCAGGAAGGCGGCGGGGCCGAAAAACCCCTCCTTGCTCATCTCGCGCTCATACGTGCCTTCGGGCAGATCAGCGTGGGCCTGGCGTGAGGCGGCGCCTTCTGTGCGCGAGGCGTAAATCCAATTGCGTGCCATGGGCGGTCTCCGTTCAGTCTGCGCGTCCAGGTCAGATTTAGTTACAAATGAAACCAATTGGAAGGCGGGCGAACGCCTTGCCGCAACGCCTTCACACGCTTATACCGCGCCGACGCAGCGCGCGAGGGCTCATGAACCGGACCGGTTTCAGCTACGACTTCCCCCACGCCAGCCTCGTATCGATCGGCGATCTCAATCCGCTGGATGTGCGCATGATCTTCGAGCGCGCGCACGTGCATTTCGACAATAACCGCGCCGGGACACGCGCAGAGCGCACGCTGGACGGCGCCACGCTGATCAATCTGTTTTTCGAAAACTCCACCCGCACGCTGGCCAGTTTCGAGATCGCGGCCAAGCGGCTGGGCGCCCATGTGATCAATTTCTCCGCAGGCAGCGCCTCCATCTCCAAGGGTGAAAGCCTGGAAGACACGGCCCTGACCCTGGCGGCCATGCGCCCGGACCTGCAGGTTGTCCGTCACAGCGCGGCCGGAGCGGCGCAGTATTTCGCCCGGATCACAGGCGTCTCCACGGTCAATGCCGGCGACGGCGCCCATGAGCATCCCACGCAAGCGCTTCTGGACGCCTTTACCCTGACCCGGCGCTGGGGCGAGGTGGGCGGACGGCGCATCCTGATCGTCGGCGATATCCAGCATTCCCGGGTGGCGCGGTCCAATGTGGCGCTGCTCAACATGCTGCACGCCGATGTGCGCCTGTGCGGACCTGCTACCTTGTTGCCAGAAGACGCCGACCGCTGGGGCGTTCAGGTATTTCATGATCTGGATGCGGCGCTGGAGGGCTGCGACGCGGTCATGGCCCTGCGTGTGCAGCGCGAGCGCATGAGCGGCGGGCTGATCCCGTCTGATCGCGAATACCGCACCTTGTACGGCCTTGATCATGGCCGGCTGGAACACGCCAAGCCGGACTGTCTGGTGATGCACCCGGGGCCCATGAACCGGGGTGTGGAGATTGACGGCGCCCTGGCCGATGACCGCGAGCGGGCGGTGATTCTGGAACAGGTGGAGGCGGGCGTAGCGGTGCGCATGGCGGTGCTGGAGCTGATCAGCGCCGCCTCGCCCAACCAGCGCTATGACGACAGAACGCAAGACGAGACCCGGTCATGAGCGCCGTCCTGTTCCGCAATGCCCGCGTGATCGACCCGGCCGCGCGCCATGACGCGCCGGGCGATGTGCGCATACGCGGCGGCGTGATCGCCGAGATCGCCCCCGCCCTAACCCCCGAAAGCGGCGAACGGGTGATTGATCTGGATGGCGCGGTGCTGGCGCCGGCGCTGATCGATGCGCGCTGCTGGGTCAATCCGGCCAGCACCGGCCAGTCGGGAATCGATGCGGCGGCGCGCGCGGCGGCGGCGGGCGGGATCGGCACGCTGGTCCTGGCGCCCGACAGCGGCGCCGGGCTCAGCCGGCCCGAACATTTCGCCGCCATCGAGGCGGCCAGCCTGACCAGCCCGGTCCGCCTCATCGCGTCGGGCCTGGCCATCGACCATAACGGCGAGATGGGCGAGATCGGCCTGATGCTGCGCGCGGGCGCAGCCTATGTGGGCGATGGCGGACGGCCCGAGCCGGATACCCGTCTGGTGCGCAGGACGCTGGCCTATGCGGGCGGGTTCGATGCCTGGACGGCCCTGACCTGCGAGGATGCGAGCCTGGCGCGCGGGACCTGCGCCACCGAAAGCGATCTGTCCATGCGCATGGGCCTGCCCGCCCGCCCCGCCTCCGGCGAGCGGCTGGCGATCGAGCGCGCCGCCCTGCTGGCCGAACTGACCGGCGCGCGCATCCTTCTGGACCGGGTGACCACGGCGGGCGCGCTCAAGGCGCTGGACGCGGCGCTGGCGCGCGAGCTGGACATCGCCGCCACGGTCCCGGTCACCCATCTGGTTTTCAATGAGATGGACGCAGGCGGCTTCGATACGCGCTACCGTCTGGAGCCGCCCTTGCGCAGCGAAGCCGACCGTCTGGCGCTGATCGCAGCGCTCTCGGGCGGCGCCATTGCGGCGCTGGTGTCGGACCACCGCGCCTGCACGGGCGAATCCAAGGCCCACCCCTTCCCCGAAGCCGCGCCCGGCTCGGCCAATCTCGAAGCCCTGCTGCCGGCCCTGTGCACCCTCGCCGCCGAGGGCCGTATCAGCCTGCTGGACGCGCTGTGGCCGGTGACGGCGGGCCCGGCCGAATTATTCGGGCTGGATCAGGGGCGCCTGGCCCCCGGCGCGCCGGCCGATCTGGTGATTTTCGATCCCGATGCGCCGGTGATTTATGGCCGCGGCGAACGCGTCTGCACCGCGCCCAGCGCCTTTGAAAACCGCCGCATGGCGGGAAAGGTCTTGATCACGCTCGTGGAAGGCGCGATCATTCATCAACCTGAAGGGTAGACCATGCCGTTTGATCCGTTGCTGATCCTCGCTCTGGCGGGCGGATACCTGTTTGGCTCCATCCCGTTCGGGCTGGTCCTGACCCGGCTGGCGGGGCTGGGCGACATCCGCACCATCGGCTCGGGCAATATCGGCGCGACCAATGTCTTGCGCACCGGGCGCAAGGATCTGGCGGCGGCCACGCTGTTTCTGGACAGCGCCAAGGCGGGCCTGGCCTGCCTCCTCTTCACCTTTCTGGTCTCCACCCCCGCTGGCCTGATTGCAGGCGGCGCGGCGTTCTTCGGCCATTGCTATCCGGTCTGGCTGAAATTCAAGGGCGGCAAGGGCGTGGCCACATTCCTGGGCGTGCTGCTGGCGGCCGCCTGGCCGGTGGGCGTGCTGACCTGTTTCACCTGGCTTGGCATGGCCTTGCTGATGCGCATCTCCAGCCTGTCGGCGCTGGTCGCCGCTGCAGCCGCTCCTGCGCTGGCGCTGGCCTTTGACCGGCCGGATGTGGCCCTGCTCACCCTGGTGCTCGCCCTGCCTCTCTATCTGCGCCACCGGGACAATATCGTGCGCCTGCTCAATGGCAGCGAACCGCGCATAGGGGCGGCCAAGACGTGACGCCAGCGCGCCTGTCCGATGCCGGCCGGCTCGACTGGCTGCGGCTGGCGCGCACCTCCGGGGTCGGACCGGTCACGTTTCACCAGCTCATCACCCGCTTCGGGGCCGCAGACGCGGCCATCACCGAATTGCCAAGGCTCGCCAAGCGCGGCGGACGCGCAGAACGACTGACGGTCGTGACCCGTGACCAGGCCCGCGCCGAGCTGGACCGGCTCGATGAGCTGGGCGCCCGGCTGATCTGCGCCTGCGAGCCGGACTTTCCCAAACTCCTTGTCGCCCTCGACCCGCCCCCGCCCGTGTTGTCGGTGATCGGCCCGCTCGATCCCGACGCCCGCCCCTCCTGCGCCATTGTGGGCGCCCGCAACGCCTCGGCTGTCGGCTTGCGCTTTGCGGGCGATATCGCGCGCGAGCTCGGACGGCGCGGCGTGACCATCGTTTCAGGCCTTGCGCGCGGCATTGACGGCGCCGCCCATGCCGCCGCGCTGGACACAGGCACGATCGCCGTGATCGGCGGCGGGCTGGCGCGCATCTATCCGCCCGAGCACGCCGAGCTGCACCACGCCATCGCGCGCGAGGGGCTGATCGTCAGCGAGACACCTCCCGACTATGTCGCCCAGGCGCGCGACTTTCCCCGGCGCAACCGGCTGATCGCCGGGCTGTCGCTGGGCGTGCTGGTGGTGGAAGCCGCAGAGCGGTCAGGCTCGCTGATCACCGCCAGGCTGGCGGGTGAACAGGGGCGCGAGGTGATGGCCGTGCCCGGCTCTCCGCTGGATTCGCGCGCGCGCGGGACCAACCGCCTCTTGCGCGACGGCGCCGCCCTGATTGAAAGCGCCGATGATGTCCTGGCCATCCTCCAGAACACCCGCCCGCCCCTGATGAAGGAGCCTGGCGGCTATGAGTATGAGGACGAGCCGGAAGACCCGGCCTCGGCTGACGCCGCAGCCGACGCGGTGCGCGAGCGGATCGCGGGGCTCCTGTCGCCGGCTCCGGTCTCGAAGGACGAGCTGGCCCGCCTGACCGGCGCGCCCGTGGGCGCGGTGCTGGCGGCGCTGGTGGAGCTGGAACTGGCCGGACGCTGCGAAATCCAGCCCGGCGGGATGGTGCGGGCGGCCTATCCCGAGCCTTAACGAAGCGCAAACCATGCCGCTTAACCCGGATTTGAGGCGCGCACGCCATGATCAGCCCTCGAAGGAGCGCATGTCATGGCCAAAGCCGTCTTTCACAAGCATCAGCGCGTCTTTGTGCGCCCCGTGGGCACATGGGCGCTGATCGAGCGGGTCAAGCCGCAATGGGTGAAGGATGTCGAGGAGCCGGTGCGCATTTATTATGACTGCGGGCTGGGGCGCGATTTCACCACCGACGAGCTGTCGGCCGAAGCGATTGATCAGACCGATACCGGCCAGTGGCGGCTCATGCGCGCCCACAATAAATGGCAAACCGCCGAGGAATGCGCCCACCACCCGCAACCGGGCACCTATCCGGTCGTGGTCACCGACGCCCAGAACTGGGGCGGCTGGCGGGTGCCGGGCGCTGAATATGACCGTGACCCGAACCGCATCGAACAGCAGGCCCGCCTGATCGCTCACAGCCCGCGCCTGATGGCGATCGCCGAAGCCCTCGCCCGCCTCGCCGCAGAAGACCCGGACGCCGGCCCCGAATGGGTCACGCTGGCGCGCCGGGCCAAGGATGTCGTACGGGCCGTGAAGGCGCGCCCGGAGTCACCGTCCGCCATAGCGGCCGAGTAACCGCCGCTTACCCCGCCGGCCCTGCTCATCAGCACGCCCGTGATCAAGTGAGTCTCCATGTGAGTCTCCGGGGCGACACTGCGCCGTGATCGTGCGTTCGCGCGTTTACCAAAGCTGGACGGCGGCGGCGGCAGCGCTTTACTTTCAAATTCATGATTCGCAAGCGCGACGTCCCTCGCCAACAGACCGGCCCGGCCAGGGCCGGCCAGACCCTGCGCCGGGGCGCCTCGGCGCGTCTGGCGCTGGCGCTGGTGATGGGCTTTGTCATCGCCTTCGGCGGCGTCATCGCCATCAAGCTGTGGCAGGACTGGCGCACGGCTGAAGCCGAAATGGCCAGCACCCAGGCGCGCTCGGCCGCCTTCCTGGCCGAACGCGTATCGGGACGTCTGGCCGAGGTGCGCAATACGCTCGCCATGGCCGCCGTACAGCTGGAAACCCTAACCCCGGAGCACGCGGCGCGCCCGGCGCTGGAGACTCTGACCCGCTCGCCCTGGGTGGAGAGCGCGGCCCTTCTTTTGCCTGACGGACGGGTGATCGCCACGCAGGACGCCTCCGGCGAGGCGCTGCGCGCGGTGGCGGACGCGGCGCTGGCGTCAGGGTCTGGCGTGTCGGTGCAGCCGGGAACGGCGTCCCCTGTGGTCATCGCCTATCCGGCGCGGCTGCCCGATGGCGCGGTCGGCGCGATCCTCGCCCTGGTGGATCCGGCGGCCTTGCTGCCGCGCCGCACAGAGGGCGAGATCGCCCTCCTTACCGACGCCGCCGGGCGCCTGATCGCGGTTCAGCCCGCCGCGCCCTTCGAGGGCGCCCCGCTGGCGGCCGAGCGCTTTGGCCTCGATCCGGCGGCGGTGGCGCGCATGGCCGAGCGCGGCGGGGCCTTGCGCGGAGCCACCCTCGCCGGCGCCGACAGCGTGCTGGGCGCCGCCGCCATTGCCGGCGCGCCCCTGCACGCCCTGACATTGGGGCCGGGCGCGGTGGACAGCGCCGCATGGCGCCAGACCCTGTTGTTCAACGTCCTGCTGTTCGCGGCCACGCTGGGCGCCTCGGTGG
>JBHYFR010000136.1:0-6278 GCA_051859425.1 Oceanicaulis sp.
AGATCGTGGCGCGCGCCGGGTCCGCCGCGCCCGAGCGCCTGCCCGCCCTGATGGCCCTGATCGCGCGCTCGGTGGGCGCGCCCAACGGCATTGCCGCCGGTCAGGCCTGGGAAAGCGAAGCCGAGGTCTCGGTAGAGACCTATCACCGCGCCAAGACCGGCGCGCTGTTTGTCGGGGCGACCATGGCCGGCGCCTTGGCCGCCGGGGCCGATCCCGGTCCGTGGCGGGTGCTGGGCGAGAAGATCGGCGAGGCCTATCAGGTCGCCGACGATCTGTTGGACGCCATGGGCGGCGATGAAGCGGGCAAGCCGGTGGGCCAGGATGTGGCGCTGAACCGTCCCAGCTGCGCGCGTGAGCTGGGCACAGACGGCGCCGTGGCCAAGCTGCGCGCCCTGGTGGCCGAAGCGTCCGGCGCCGTGCCCGATTGCCCCGGCGCGCCCATGCTGCGCGAGCTGGTGCGCGCCCAGGCCAAACGCCTGGTGCCCAAGAACCTCGCCACAGCGGCGGCCTGAGCCCAATATGGGCTGGCAAGCGGCTCTGGGAGACCTGCGAAACCGTCTGGTCTCCAACCCGGACTTTCGCCGTTTCGCCAAATCCTTTCCCCTGACCCGGTCCAAGGCCCGCCACGACGCGCGCGCCATTTTCGATCTGATGGCGGGGTTTGTGTATTCCCAGACCCTGCTGGCCTGTGTCGAAACCGGCCTGTTCGATTTCCTCAAAGACGGCCCGCGCAGCCTTGACGACATCGCCGCCCGCGCCGGGCTGCCGCGCGAGGGCGCAGACCGCCTGGCCCAGGCCGCTGCGTCGCTGGATCTTCTGGAGCGCCGCTCAGGCCATCGCTTCGCGCTGGGGCCTCTGGGCGCGGCGCTGGCGGGGGATGCAGGGCTGGCCGCCATGGTGGCGCATCACCGCCTGCTCTATCACGATCTCATCGACCCCATGGCGGTGCTGCGCGGAGAGACGCCGGGCCAGCTGGCCGATTTCTGGGGCTATGGACGCCGCGACGGCACGTCAGGCCGGCCGGACGCCTATTCCGCCCTGATGGCCGCCACCCTGCCCATGGTCGCCGAGGAGGTGTTCGCCGCCATCGACCTCAAGGCCTACCGCCAGCTTCTCGATGTGGGCGGAGGCGAAGGCGCCTTCCTGAAAGAAGCCGCCCGCGCCGCGCCCCGCCTCTCGCTGGCGCTGTTCGACCTGCCGCCCGTGGCGGCGCGCGCACGTGAGCGGCTGGGCGAGGCCGGGCTGGCTGACCGCGCTGACATCCATGGCGGCAGCTTCCTGGATGATGCCCTGCCCGCAGGAGCCGATCTCATCTCGCTGGTGCGCATCATCCATGATCACAGCGATGAGGACGCCATGCGCCTCCTGCGCGCCTGCCGCGAATCGATAGCGCCGGGCGGAACGCTCCTGCTGGCCGAGCCCATGGCCGATGCGCGCGGCGCGGCGCCCATGGGGGAAGCGTATTTCGGATTCTATCTCGCCGCCATGGGCGGCGGCCGCCCGCGCAACGCGGCCCGCCTGGCGCAGATGCTGGGCGAGGCGGGCTTCGCCGGGGCGCGCGTTCACCGCACGCGCATCCCCCTCATCGCCGGCGTTATGACCGCCCGGGCCGGAAAAGCGTAAATCATAATTGACTGCGCGCAGTGTCAATGTAAACTGACAGATAGTGCCTTAATCCGACCACAAGCCTGGGGAGGCAAAACTTTGGACGCCCTCGCTATCGTTCTTGAAGAGCCAAGGCGCATTGCGCTGAGCCGGCTCGATATCGCCGCGCCCGGCGATCAGGACGTGGTGGTGGAGGTTGCCTGGTCGGGCGTGAGCACAGGCACCGAGCGCCTGTTGTGGACCGGCGCGATGCCGGCCTTTCCCGGCATGGGCTATCCGCTGGTGCCCGGTTACGAATCCATTGGACGCGTCGTTGAGGCCGGCCCCGCATCGGGCCGGCGTGAAGGCGACTGGGTCTTTGTCCCCGGCGCGCAGTGCTTTGGCGCCGTGCGCGGCCTGTTTGGCGGGTCCGCGTCCCGCGTCACCCTGCCTGGCGCGCGCGTCACGCCGGTGGATGAAAATCTCGGCGAGCAAGGGGTCCTGCTGGCGCTGGCCGCCACCGCCTGGCACGCCATGGCGGGCGATCACGCCGCGCCGGACCTGATCATCGGACATGGCGCGCTCGGGCGCCTTCTGGCGCGCATCGCGCTCGCCTCGGGCGGCCCCGCCCCCACAGTGTGGGAGATCAACCCGATGCGCATGGATGGCGCTGAGGGTTATCAGGTCATCCGCCCCGAAGACGATGCGCGGCGCGACTATCGCGCGATTTACGATGTCAGCGGGGATTCATCCCTGCTCGATTCCCTCGTGGGCCGTCTGGCCAAGGGCGGCGAGATCGTTCTGGCCGGGTTTTACGCCGAGCGGCTGAGCTTCAATTTCGCGCCTGCCTTCATGAAGGAAGCTCGCCTGCGCATCGCGGCGGAATTCAATCCCGGCGATCTCGAGCGCGTCGGGACCCTGCTCAATAGCGGCGCGCTGTCGCTGGACGGGCTGATCACCCATCACAGCGCCCCCCAACAGGCCGGCGAGGCGTACGAAACCGCCTTCTCCGACGCCAACTGCCTGAAAATGATCATTGATTGGAGTGCCCACTGATGGACGGCGAATTCAAGCATGACAGCAGCTCTGACGCGCTGCGGCGCGAAGCGGCCATCGAGCCTGATGCGGTCCACACCGGGCCGGTCAAGAAAGAGACCCAGGTCATCGCGATCTACGGCAAGGGCGGGATCGGCAAGTCGTTCACCCTGTCCAATCTCAGCTATATGATGGCCCAGCTGGGCAAGAAGGTGCTGCTGATCGGCTGCGACCCCAAGAGCGACACCACCTCGCTCCTGTTCGGCGGACGCGCCTGCCCCACCATTATCGAGACCTCATCGAAGAAAAAGCTCGCCGGCGAGGCGGTCCAGATCGGCGATGTCTGCTTCAAGCGTGACGGCGTTTACGCCATGGAGCTGGGCGGACCGGAAGTGGGCCGCGGCTGCGGCGGACGCGGCATCATTCACGGGTTCGAGCTTCTCGAAAGCCTGGGCTTCCACGAGTGGGACTTCGACTATGTCCTCCTGGACTTCCTGGGCGACGTGGTGTGCGGCGGGTTCGGCCTGCCGATCGCGCGCGACATGTGCCAGAAGGTGATCGTGGTCGGCTCCAACGACCTGCAATCGCTCTATGTGGCCAACAATGTCTGCTCGGCGGTGGAGTATTTCCGCAAGCTGGGCGGCAATGTCGGGGTGGCCGGCCTGGTCATCAACAAGGATGACGGCACCGGCGAGGCCCAGGCCTTCGCCAAGGCGGTCGGCATCCCGGTGCTCGCGGCCATTCCGGCCGATGACGATATCCGCAGGAAGAGCGCCAATTACGAGATCATCGGCAAGCCGGGCTCGCCCTGGGCGCCCCTGTTTGAAGAGCTGGGGATCAATGTCGCCGAGGCGCTCCCGGTTCAGCCCACGCCGCTGGATCAGGACGGGCTTCTGGCCCTGTTCGACTCCGAGGAAGGCGAGGGTTTCGCCATGACGCCGGCCACCACGGCGGACATGTGCGGGGTGAACCACGTCGAAAAGCCCTCCCTCGAAGTCGTGTACGACGAAGTCTGAGGGGCGCGGCATGGCGAAAGACTCGGTGACCCTTATCCAAACCCGCCCCGGCGGCGAAGTGCGCTATGACGGCGCCGGCGAAACCGCGCTGGATGACGCCGCGGTGGCCAGCGCGCCCAGCCAAGCGGTGACGACGCCGGACGCGCCGGCGCAAGGGGCTCCGGTCACAGGCGCCGCGGATGATGGTTCAGGCTGTCACGCCGGCGTGGAAAAAATGCGCGCCCAGGCCAAGGCCTCGGGCGCGTCGGAGATTCTCGAGCAATACGAGAAAGACTATCCCAAGGGTCCCCACGACCAGCCGCAATCCATGTGCCCGGCCTTCGGCTCGCTGCGCGTGGGCCTGCGCATGCGCCGCACCGCCACGATCCTGTCAGGCTCGGCGTGCTGCGTGTACGGGCTGACCTTCACCTCCCACTTCTACGGCGCGCGCCGGACGGTGGGCTATGTGCCGTTCAATTCCGAAACCCTGGTCACCGGCAAGCTGTTCGAGGACATCCGCGACGCGGTCTATGACCTGGCCGATCCGGAACACTACGACGCCATCGTGATCACCAATCTGTGCGTGCCCACCGCGTCGGGCGTGCCGCTGCGGCTCCTGCCCAAGGACATCAACGGCGTGCGGATCATCGGCATCGACGTGCCGGGGTTCGGCGTGCCGACCCATGCCGAGGCCAAGGACGTTCTGGCCGGCGCCATGCTCAACTATGCCCGCACCGAAGCCGAGCTGGGCCCGGTGCGGGCGCCCGACCGTCCGCGCGATGAACGGCCGACCGTGACGCTGCTGGGCGAGATGTTCCCGGCTGACCCCGTCGTGATCGGCCGCCTGCTCGAACCTATGGGCCTGGGCGCCGGACCGGTGGTCCCCACGCGTGAATGGCGCGAGCTCTATGCGGCGCTGGACAGCCAGGTGGTGGGTGCGATCCACCCCTTCTACACCGCCTCCATCCGCGAGTTCAAAGCCGCCGGGCGCGCCATTGTCGGCTCCGCGCCGGTGGGCCGCGACGGCACGGCGGCCTGGCTGGAAGCCATCGGCGCGGCGGCCAATGTCTCCAACGCGAAGATCGAAGCAGCCAAGCAGGC
This sequence comes from Oceanicaulis sp., assembly GCA_051859425.1. Taxonomy (GTDB): domain Bacteria; phylum Pseudomonadota; class Alphaproteobacteria; order Caulobacterales; family Maricaulaceae; genus Oceanicaulis. The sequence goes on from JBHYFR010000136.1 coordinate 4,716, forward strand.
GATCCTGCCTGCCATCGAAGGCGCGCTGAAAGCCAAGCCGATCCAGGGCCGCATCACGCTGTCAGGCTATGAGGGCTCGGAATTGCTGGTCGCGCGCCTGCTGGTCGAGAGCGGCGCGGACGTGCGTTATGTGGGCACGGCCTGCCCCAAAACGCCGTGGTCGGCGGACGATCTCGAATGGCTTCAGGCCAGGGGCGTCCACGTGCAGTTCCGCGCCTCGCTGGAGCAGGACATGGCGGCCTTCCGGGAGTTCAAACCCGATCTCGCCATCGGCACCACACCGGTCGTGCAGGCGGTGAAAGAGACCGGCACCCCGTCGCTCTACTTCACCAATCTCATTTCCGCCCGGCCCCTGATGGGCGCGGCGGGCGCCGGCTCGCTGGCCGAAGTGGTCAATGCGGCCATGGGCTCCAAACACCGCTTCGACACCATGCGCGACTTCTTTGAAGGCGTGGGCGCCGGCCATGCGGCCGGAGTGTGGGAGACCACGCCCGAAGACAGCCGCACCTTCCGCATGAAGGAAGCGCGCAAGCGGTTCAGCGCCGAAAAGGCCCGTGAAAAAGCGATCGAGGCGCCAACAGGATGTTAGTGCTCGATCACGACAGGGCCGGCGGATACTGGGGCGCGGTGTATGTCTTCACCGCGGTGAAGGGCCTGCAGGTCATCATTGACGGCCCTGTGGGGTGCGAGAACCTGCCCGTCACGTCGGTGCTGCACTACACCGACGCGCTGCCGCCCCATGAGCTGCCCATCGTGGTCACGGGGCTGAGCGAAGACGAGATGGGCGCGGGCACCGAAGAGGCCATGAAGCGCGCTCACGAGACGCTGGAGTCCGACCTGCCCGCCGTGGTGGTCACCGGCTCCATCGCCGAAATGATCGGCGGCGGGGTCACGCCCGAAGGCCTCAATATCCACCGCTTCCTGCCGCGCACCATCGACGAGGATCAGTGGCAGAGCGCCGACCGCGCCTTGCTGTGGCTGTGGACTGAATACGGCGCCAAGCATGGCAAGCGGCCCAAGGCGAAAAAGCGCGCCGAGGGCGCCAAGCCGCGCGTGAACATCATCGGCCCGTCCTATGGCATGTTCAACATGCCTTCCGACCTCGCCGAAATCCGCCGCCTGGTGGAAGGCCTGGGCGCTGAGGTGAACATGGTGATGCCGCTGGGCAGCCATCTGGCCAATGTGCCGCGCCTGGTCGACGCCGACGTCAATATCTGCATGTATCGCGAGTTCGGCCGCCTGCTCTGCGAGGCGCTGGACATGCCGTATCTGCAGGCGCCCATCGGCCTGCATTCCACCACCAAATTCCTGCGCGCCCTGGCCGAATTGCTGGAGCTGGACGCCGAGCCCTTCATCGAGCGCGAGCGCCACACCACCATCAAGCCGTTGTGGGATCTCTGGCGCTCGGTGACCCAGGACTTCTTCGGCACCGCCAGCTTTGCGGTGGTGGCCAACGAGACCTATGCCCGCGGCCTGAAGCATTTCCTCCACGAGGAGATGGGCCTGCCGTGCACCTTCGCCTTTTCGCGCCGCGCCGGGGTGAAACCCGATAACGCCGCCGTG
>JBHYFR010000137.1:0-6275 GCA_051859425.1 Oceanicaulis sp.
GTTCCTGATGCAGACCCTGATGGACCGCGCCGGGGACGCCAGGTGACGCGTTAACCCTGAGGCAAGCCGGGCGGCCTAGGACTGGGGGCCATTATTCCTCCATCCCCGGGCCGCCCGCCATGTTTGACTCCCGCCCGCCCAAACCGCCTGCAACCGGCGCAGACCCGGACGCCGCATCCGGCGCAGAGCTTGTGGAGCTGCGCTACTGGCTGCGCGCCAATCCCGAGGTGATCGCAGGCGATCCCGACCTGATGGCGCGGGTGCATGAGCATCTCAGCCAGTCCGGCGTGGTCGATCTGGGGGCGCATGCGCGGCGCAAGCTGGAGGCCGAACTGGCCCGGGCGCGCGCCACCAACACCGCCCTGATCGCGATGGCCAAGGCCAATCTGGCCGCCCAGGCCCAGACCCATGCCGCCATTCTGGCGGTGCTGGAGTGCGAAAGCCTGCAAGCCCTGGATCACAAGCTGGCCGGACGCGCCGCCGGGGCGCTGAGCGTTGATCTGATCCGGGTGTTCATCGAGGGGTGCACGCCTCTGCCCGGCGCCAGGGCGATCCGGCCCTGCTCGCCCGAGCTGGTGCAATCGCTGCTGGGCGCACGCTCTGAAAAGCTGGGGCCGGTGGACGCACGCTTCGCCGATGCGCTTTACGGTGAACAGGCCAAGGGCCTGCGCTCGGAAGCGCTGGTGCGCCTGGAGCTGGCGCGGCGCCCCGCCGTGCTGTGCCTGGCCGCGCGGGACGCGCGCGCCTTCACGCCCGATCAGGGCGCGGACCTGTTGCATGTCTTCGCCCGGGTGCTGGAGCGGCGGATATCGCCATGGCTGGCGGGCTGAGCGATCCACACCTGCAGGCCCCGGCGGCGATCCCCGCCTGGCTTGATCATTTGTCCGGCGAGCGCCGCCTGGCGCCGCGCACGCTGGAGGCCTATGCCCGCGACGTCAGCGGCCTGTTTGCGTTTCTGGGCGGCCATCTGGGCAGACCGGTGACGCTGGGGGCCCTGTCGAGGCTTGAAGCCGCCGACTGGCGGGCCTGGCTGGCGGACCGGCGCCGCGAGGGCTGCGGATCGCGCACGCTGCAGCGCGGCCTGTCCGCCGCGCGCAGTTTCTTCAGCTATGGCCGGCGGCGCTGGGGGCTGGACAATCCGGCCCTGACCCTGGTCGAGGCGCCCAAGGCGCCAAGGCGCATGCCGCGCCCGGTCAGCGAGACTGCCGCCCGCGCCCTGATGGCGGCGCCCGGCGAGACCGGGGCTCCGGCCTGGATCGCGGCGCGCGACACGGCGATCCTGTCCATCCTTTATGGCTGCGGCCTGCGCATTTCCGAGGCGCTGGCCCTGACCGGCGCGGATCATCCGCTGCCGCAAACCCTGCGCGTCACGGGCAAGGGCGGGCGCACGCGCATCGTGCCGGTGCTGCCACAGGTCCGCGATGCGGTCAGCGCCTATGTTGATCTGTGCCCCTATACAATCGAACGCAAGGACGCGCTGTTCCGTGCCGTGCGCGGCGGACCGCTGGGGCCGCGCGCGGTGCAGGCGGCGATGGAGACGCTGCGCGCGCGTCTGGGCCTGCCGTCCAGCGCCACGCCCCACGCCCTGCGCCACGCCTTTGCGACCCATCTTCTGGCCCATGGCGGCGATCTGCGCGCCATTCAGGATCTGTTGGGCCACGCCTCTCTATCCACCACGCAGATTTATGCCGATGTGGATTCAGGCGCGCTGGCCCGCCTGCATGCGGCCACCCATCCCCGGGCGCGCAAGCGTATCGCCTGACCGCACCCCGGCCGTGAAACGAAAAGGCCCGGAGCGATGCGCTCCGGGCCTTGTTCATAGATCGGGACTGGTTGGTTTCTAGCGCATTTCCCAGTACGGGCGGCGGCCCGTCAGGCTGAGCGACAGCGGGTCAGGGCGCGAAACCCGGCCCGACAGGGCCAGAACCGCAACCGTGGCCACCATGCCCGCCAGCGCCAGCACGCCTGTGACCTCGGGGGTCAGAAAGCGCGCCGCGAGCGCGGCGAAAGCAAGCCAGGCGCCGATCAGAAGGATAGCAGTCAGTCGATTCATATCACCCTCCATGGGCTGGCTTTTGATGTCACCAAACTGTCACTCGCGCCGGCTCTTGTCAAGTTTTTTAGCAGTATACGGACTTATAAATCCGGACGGCGCATGGCAATATGCTATATATTACAGATATTTATGGCCGCTTTTCCGCCATTGTGACACCTGCAGCCATTAAAACTTTCGCTACGCCCCAGGCGCCACAAGATGCGGTAAAACAGCTGTATACTGCACAATATATTGGGCTCTGGGGGGGCTGATGGCGCCTCAGCCCGCCGTTTGAACCTGCACCATGGTATCGATCCGGTCGGTGATGATTGCGTCCACGTCCAGTGCCAGCAGCGCGGCCATCTCATCTGGGTCATTGATGGTCCACACCTGCACCGCCAGACCGCGTGCATGGGCCGCCTGGATCAGGCGCGGATGGGCCACATCCAGGCCCGAGGCGCGGGGCGGGATCTGCATGGCGTGAGCGCGGGTCGGATGCCATTTGGCCAGCCCCAGCCGGGCGGCGATATAGAAGCTCAGCGCCTCGTTGGAGGCCATGCCGGTGGCGACTTCCGGGCAGGCCTCGCGGAAATGGGCCATGGCGCTGTCATGGAAGGAGCCGACCATGACGCGATCCGTCATGCCGGCCTCGCGGATATTCGCGCACATGGCCAGCGCCGCCTCTTGCGTATCGGGCTTGATCTCGGCGATCCAGCGGATGTCCGGGTGGGCGGCCAGCGCCTCGGCCAGGGTGGGGACCCGCACGCCCTGCCGCGCGAAGCGGTCACGCTCTTCGCCCTCATAGCCGAAGGCCGCATCCAGCGCGCTGATCTGGTCCAGGGTCAGCGCATCCACCCGGCCCGAGCCATTGGTGGTGCGGTCCACCGTATCGTCATGCATGAGCACCAGCACGCCGTCGGCGGTCATCTGGGTGTCCACTTCCAGCACATCCGCACCGTCCTCCACCGCCTGGGCGAGGGCTTCGAGCGTGTTGGCCGGCGCGCGCTTCAGCCCGCCGCCATGGGCAATGCGCTCGGCCCGGTCGGTCACGCGCGCCTCCAGCCAGGGATGGCTGACGGGCGCCGGTCCCGGCCACCGGGCCGCGCCGGTCCAGGTCAGGGCGATGACGGCGATCAGGATCAGAAATGTGCGCATGGCGCCCCCCTCAGAGCGGATGTCTTATTGCGGCGCCAGACTGGACCGGCTTGTTGACGTGCGCATGACAGGGCAGGCTGGCGATGGATGCAAGGGGGTGAACGATGCGCGCAAGACTGATTGTCCTGGGCGGCGCCCTGGCGGCCGGGCTCATCCTCGCCCTGGCCGCTCTGATCCTGGGCCGGAGCCTGTTCAATGAGCCGGGCGTGGCGCGCCTCAGCTCCGTAACGCAACAGTTTGGCGAGGCGGGCGTGTTGTTCGTGTTCGCCCATCCCGATGACGAGATCACGGCCAATGCCCTGATGGCGCGCATCGTGGCCGAGGGCGTGCCGGTGCACCTGTTCACGGCCACCCGCGGCGAGGCGGGGACACAGTATCCGCCCGTGGTGGATCAGGCCCATCTGGGCGTGGTGCGCGAGGCCGAGGCGCGCAAGCACGGCTTTGCCCTGGGCGTGGCCAGCCACGAGGTGCGCGATCTGGGCGACGGCCAACTTGAAACCCGTCCGCTGGACGATCTGACCGCACTGGTGGCGCAAACCATCGCACGCACGCGGCCCTCGGCGGTGGTCAGCTTCCATCCCGAAAGCGGCGTGTCGCTGCATCCTGATCACATGATGATCGGCGCAGCGGCGCAGGCGGCGGTGGCCGGGCTTGGCCCGGATGCTCCGGTGCTGATCTACGTGCTGGCGCCGCGCCCGGCCCTGCGCCGGTTCGGCGGCGCGCGCGGCCAGCATGTGGCGGCCCTGCAGCCGGAGCCCGATTTTGCGGTTCCGGCGCCTGCCGGTCCGAAAATCCGGGCCTGGCGGATCCATGAAAGCCAGTCGCGCTATCTCCAGGCCGCCTACGGCCTGCCACCGGGCGTGCTGCATCGGCTGTGGACGCAGGAATACTACGCCGTCGCGCCCGCGCCGGTGATCGGCGATACAGGACTTGCGCAGCCGGAGTGAACAACGTTCAATCGCGCGCCATGAACGAACTTCTGTCCCTTGCCGCAGTGCTCCTCGGCTCGGCCCTCGCGGTCGGGCTGGTCATCGGGCTGAACGCGGTGCTGGGGGGCTGGTCCGCGTCCCGGATCGACAGCGTAGAGAGCGCGGCGCAGGCGCTGGAGCGCGATGTGCTGGGGTTCCGCGCCGGGGATGAGGGCGTCGCCGCTGCTGACGGGCGCGCAGCCCTGGTGCTGGAGGCGGAAGGCGGCCGCATGGGTCTGGCCCTGAGCCAGGGCGATGTCATCGTCTCACGCGCGCTGCACCCGGGCGAGGTGCGCAGGGCCGAAGCGCAGGACGCACGTCTTGTGATAATCATGGACGACTTCACCCTGCCGCGCGCGGTTCTGGCGCTGGCGGACGAGGCTGAGGCCCGGATGTGGGCCGATCGCGTGACCCGTTTCGCCACGGGCCCGCAGCAGCAAGAGACCTGACGCGATGGACGCACCTGAGTTGCCTGATCCCATCCTGTTCGCGATCCCGGCCTTCGTGGCCCTGATCGTGGCGGAGATGATCTATGCGCGCATGACCGGGCGCGCCCGTTTCGAACCGCGCGACAGCGCGGCCAGCCTGGTCATGGGCCTGGGCAACACCGTTTCAGGCATCGTGCTGGGCGGCATGGCGCTGGCCTGGTTCATGTTCATCTCGCAATTCGCCCTGTTCGATATCGGCTGGGCGTTGTGGGCGTTCGTCCTGTGCTTCGTGCTGGATGATTTCGTCTATTACTGGAGCCACCGCTTCGCTCATACCGTGCGCTGGTGGTGGGCCGACCATGTGGTCCACCATTCCAGCCAGCACTACAATCTCACCACGGCGCTGCGTCAGCCCTGGCTGAACCCGCTGACCTTCAAATTCATCTTCTTCGGCACCTGGCTGGTGCTGATCGGCTTCCCGGTGGCGATGGTCGCCTTCGTGGGCGCGCTCAATCTGGTCTACCAGTTCTGGATCCACACAGAGACGGTCCGGCGCCTGCCCGCGCCCATCGAGTACATCTTCAATACTCCGTCCCATCACCGGGTCCATCACGCGGTCAATCCGCGCTATCTCGACCGCAACTATGCCGGCGTGTTCATCATCTGGGACCGGTTGTTCGGCACGTTCGAGCCCGAGCGCGATGACGAGCCGTGCCGCTATGGCATTGTGCGCCAGCTGGGCACCTACAACCCGCTGAAAATCTGCCTGCATGAGTGGATCGGCATCGTGAAGGATGTGCGCTCGGCGCGCTCGCTGAAAGATGCGCTGGGCTATTGGCTTGGCCCGCCGGGCTGGTCGCCGGACGGCAGCCGGGACAGCTCGAAAATCCTCAAGCAGCGCTGGATGGAGCAGAAGCGGGCCGCCGGGAGCCCTGATCCAGCAGGCGAGCAGCCCGCGCAGATCCGCGCTGCGGAATAATTGAGCTCTGGACAGCGGCGGCGTCCTGCATCATGGTGGCGATAAAGTGAACGCCGTTCACAAAAACTGACGGACCGGGCGGCGCCCGGCTTGCCTGGCGCTGCACCGGCTCCCGCCTCGGAGGAGAGCCTGGACATGACCGCGCTACGTGATCTTTACCCCATGCCTGGCATCGATGCGCACTGGCATGTGCCCAATGAGTTTGAAGCGGTGTTCGACTGGCGCTTCGACGAGGGGCGCACCACGCTGATGCACCTGTATCAGAAGGGCAAGGATATGCAGTGGGATGCGGTCAACCGCATCGACTGGAGCCTGGAGCTCGATCCGGAAAATCCCATGGAGATGCCCGACGAGGCGGTGGCGATTTACGGCTCGGACGTGTGGAACCGGATGACGGCGAAGGAAAAGATCGAGCTGCGCCGCCATACCCAGTCCTGGAACATCTCCCAGTTCCTGCAGGGCGAGCAGGCCGCCCTTCTGGCTGCGTCCAAGATCGTGCAGTCCGTGCCCGATCTTGACGCGAAGTTTTACGCCGCGACCCAGGTCATGGACGAGGCCCGCCATGTGGAGGCCTACCGCAAGCTGGTGGGCAAGTTCGGCGTGGCCTACCCGATGACCGACCCGCTCATGGAGCTGGTCAATGACGCCCTGTCCGACAGCCGCTGGGACGTGACCTATCTGGCCATGCAGGTGGTGATCGAGGGTCTGGC
>JBHYFR010000138.1:0-6206 GCA_051859425.1 Oceanicaulis sp.
CGGCCACCAGCGTGCCCACGCCGGTCTTGGTGTAGAAGCCCGGAATGCCCGCCCCGCCAGCGCGGATGCGCTCGGCCAGCGTGCCCTGGGGGTTGAATTCCAGCTCCAGCTCGCCGGAGAGGTATTGTTTCTCAAACGTCTTGTTCTCCCCCACATAGGACGAGATCATCTTCTTGATCTGGCGGGTGTGCAGGAGCAGGCCGAGCCCGAAATCATCCACCCCGGCATTGTTGGAGATGACCGTCAGATCGGTCACGCCGCTGTCGCGCAGGGCCGTGATCAGGTTCTCCGGGATGCCGCACAGGCCGAACCCGCCCGCCATCAGCGTCATGCCGTCAAACAGCAGGCCATCAAGCGCGGACGCCGCATCGGAGTAAATCTTGTCAGCCACGCGAGGCTCTCCCTCAGGTCAGAATTTCAACGCTCGTTGTATAATGTGACGCGCACGGCAAAGCCAAGCGGCAAACCTCGCGGTCACTGAAGTCTGCGCGGGGATAGCCGATCTGGCCGCGAGGGTCCATGAGGCCTATTGGCCGTCCTTGCGGAAATACTCCCTGTCGGTCTCCACCGCGACCGCACCGCCGAAGAACAGCACATAGGCCGCCCAGTAGATCCAGATCAGGAACACGATCACCGCGCCCAGCGAGCCGTAGATCGAGGCGTTCACAAAGGCGGTGACATAGCTGGTGAAGCCCGCCGACAGGGTCAGCCACAGCACGGTGGAGGCTCCCGCCCCGATCAGGCAGGCCGCCCAGCTGGTCTCGCCGGTGCGCTGCATCACGTAGCGGTACAGCAGCGCCAGCACCAGGAACATGCCGCCCACCGACAGCGTGACCGGATTGATCACCGTGTCCACATCCCGCCCGTCCAGCCCCAGAGCCTCAAGCGCCGGGTGCAAGAGGGCGGGAACGAAGATCACGGTGAGATTGGCCGCAATCAAAAGCCCGATCCCCACCAGAACAGCCATCATGGCCACGAAATTATAGCGCACCAGCGAGCGCAGGCCCTCGCGCCCGGCAATGGCGTTGAGGCCCGTGATGACGGCCTTGGCGCCCCTTGAGGCGGCGAACAGCGCGATCACCAGGGCGATGCCCCCCTGCAAGGTCAGCGCTGTCGACGATGTGGTGGTCAGAAGCGAGAGCTGGTTCATCAGGAAGCGGCCGACATCGGCCGGCAGCAGCTCGGCCATGGCGCTGACCTGCTCATAGGCGCCCGCCTCGTCATGGATCAGCCCGTAGATCGAGGCCAGCACGGCAAAGGCGGGAAACAGACCCAGCAGCGCAAAGAACGAGGCCCCGCCGGCGAACAGCATCACCTCGCGCTGGAATATGCGCTGAAAGGCGCGCACGGGGATGGCGACCGGGCCGATGCTCATCACGGTCCCGGCCAGGCGCCGCAGGCGGTCCTTAATAGCGTTCAGCACGATGCAGGGCCTTCCGGTTTCAGCCATTCGTTGTACGGCGAAGCGCCGCCGGTTGGAACCGGTCCGGCCCGAACTAGCTGCTGCGGCCGAGCGCGCCGGCGTTTTCAAGCGCCATGATGGCGGCCTCGCTGAAGCCCCAATCGGCCAGCACCTCTTGCGTATCCGCGCCCGGCTTGGGCGCCGGTCCCTGAATACCGCCCGGCGTGCGCGAGAAGCGCGGCGCGGGCGCGGCCTGCATCACGCCATCGACCTCGGTGAACACGCCGCGCGCCTGCATATGCGGATGGCCGGGCGCTTCGTGGATGTCCAGCACCGGCGCGAAACAGGCGTCCGCGCCTTCCAGCAGGGCCGTCCAGTGGTCGCGCGGCTCGCTGGCGAAGGCGTCGGTGAGCAGCTGGCGCATGGCGGGCCACTGGGCCGCGTCATACTGATTGGCCACCGCCGGGTGATCCTTCAGGCCCAGCTTGTCGATCAGCAGGGCGTAAAACTCCGGTTCCAGCGGCGCGACAGAGACAAATGTACCGTCGGCGCAGCGGTATGTGTCGTAAAACGGCGCGCCGCCATCGAGCAGGTTGTCGCCGCGCGGCGCATTCCACAGCCCCATGGCCGACAGCTGATGCACGGCGGCCATGAGATGGGCGGTCCCGTCCACGATGGCAGCGTCCACCACCTGGCCCTCGCCACTCATGCGCGCATGATGCAGCGCCGCCAGCACGCCGACCGCCAGATACATCGATCCGCCGCCGAAATCGCCCACCACATTGACCGGCGGCACGGGGCGCTCCTTCGGTCCGATGGCGTCCAGCGCGCCGGTGAGCGCGATATAATTGAGGTCATGACCGGCTGCATGCGCCAGCGGCCCATGCTGACCCCAGCCTGTCATACGGCCATAGACGAGCCTGGGATTGGCCTTCAGACACACATCGGGACCCAGCCCCAAACGCTCCATGACGCCGGGGCGATAGCCCTCCAGCAGGATATCCGCCGACGTCAGGAGTTTCAGGCAAGCCTCTACCGCTTCGCGCTTTTTGAGGTTCAGAGCGATGCTGCGCCGGCCCCGCGCCAGCACTTCGGCGGCGCCCCCGCCACCGGCGCCGGGCCGGTCAATGCGCACCACTTCGGCGCCCAGGTCAGACAAAAGCATCGCACAGAACGGCGCCGGACCCAGCCCGACAAACTCGATCACTTTAACGCCGTGCAAAGGGCCTTGTGCTTTGTTCTGCCGGGGCATTCTTTCGTCCTGGGCTGAAGAAACGGGAAAACGGGTTGTGGCGCCGAAGCTGGACAGACACAATACGCTGGGATCAATCCGTGGGGGGAGCATGGGCCGGGCGTATTCGATCCTTGTCATCGCCGAGGGCGACGCGGCCATAGAGGCTGCGGCCGGACTGCGTGCGCTGGGGTTCGCCGTGACCATGGCCGGTCCCGACAACGCAGCCTCTTCGGCCGAGTTCGAGGCGGTGGTGTCGTTCAGTGCGGTGCGCGCCAGCGGCATTGCCGACCGCATCCATCTGGCTGTGGGCGATCATCCCGCCACGGGGGCCGGCGCACGGCTGCAGGCCGGCGCCCATCCCATCCAGATCGCGGCGCGCCTGCGCGCCCTCATCCGTCTGAGCGTGCTGGAAGACGCCGCCCGGCTGCGCGCCGAGGATGCGCGTGCGGCGGGCGCGGCGCCCAATACCGTACCGTCCGGTCCCGAAAGCGGCGGCGTTCTGTTCGTGGGCGCGCCCTGCCCGGGCTTTCTGCGCCTGGAACACGCGCTGCGCGGCGCCAATGTGGAGACGGTGGCCGCCTTCTCCACCTTCACCGCGTTTGATTATCTCCATGAGCGCCCGTTTGACGCGGTGGTGCTCAACACCGAACCTGATCCCGATCTCGCCCACACGGTCTGCTCGGCCATGCGGCGCAATACCCGGCTCTATCACACCCCGGCGGTGCTGCTGACGCGTAGCGATTCCTATGGCGGCGCGGATGAAGCCTTCGCGCGCGGCGCGTCGGATCTGGTGTCGTCGCGCGCCGATGATCAGGACATGCGCACGCGCATCACGGCGCTCACCGCCGAGCGCCGGCGCCGCCGGCGCGCCAAGGCCCTGCTGGAAGCCTGCCGCGCCCCCGCCTTTCTCGACACCCACAGCGATCTGTTTGCGCCGGCCTTTGGCGAGCGTCACCTGGCCTCCCTGCTGGCGCGCGCCCAGAGCCGCGGACAGGCGCTGGCCCTGGTGGGCCTCACCGCCGAGCCGCCGGCTGATTGCGGGCCGGTCCACGCTACGGCTGCGCTCAACCAGTTCGCCGCCATGCTGCGCCATTGCGTGCGCGCCGAAGATCTCGCCGTGCGTCAGGATGCGGGCCGGTTCTGGCTTGCCCTGCCCAATACCCGGGCTGACGACGCGCAGCTGGTGGCCTCTCGCGTGGCCGCCATCGCCGAATGCACCGCCTATGAAGGGCGCGATCCGCTGCGTCCGTTCCGGCTGGAGGTGCGCAGCCAGGTCTGCGAACCGCCTGCGGGCGCCGACGCGAAATCAGCCCTGGCCCTCGCCTTCCCCCAAGTAGAGCCGGTTCGCGCCGCCACGGGATAGGCGGCGTGGTCAGGCCGCTTCGCGCGCCCGCCTCGCCGCATCCGCGATGGGCGCCAGCAGGCGCTGGACGCCCTTGAGCCGGTCGATGATCTCCGGGAAGTCTCCCCTAAGCACAATCGCGTTATCCGGGCGCAGCTTGTAGTCCTGCGGCCGGCGCGTCATCAGCTCCACAAGAGCGGCCGGGTCGGCGAAGGCGTGCTCGCGGAACGTCGCCACAGCGCCCTTGGGTCCGGCGTCCAGCTTGGCGACGCCGGCGCGCTTGCACAGGCCCTTGATCGCGACGACCTGCATCAGGCTCTCCACCTCTTCAGGCAGTTTCCCGAACCGGTCGATCAGCTCGGCGGCGAAGCCCTCGCGCTCGGCCTTGGTCTCCAGCCCGGACAGGCGCCGGTAAAGCGCCATGCGCACGTCGAGATCGGGCACATAGTGGTCCGGGATCAGCACGGCGGCGCCCACATTGATGGCCGGCGACCAATCGCGATTGTCCTGCGGCGCCTGGCCCTGCAGCGAGGCGACGGCCTCTTCAAGCATGGCCTGATACAGCTCCACGCCCACATCGCGGATATGGCCCGACTGCTCCTCGCCCAGGAGATTGCCGCCGCCGCGCAGGTCAAGGTCATGGCTGGCCAGCGTGAAGCCGGCGCCCAGATTGTCCAGCGACTGCAGAACCTTGAGCCGCTTGTCAGCGCCCTCGGTCATGGACTGGCTGGCCGGTGTGGTCAGATAGGCGTAGGCGCGCGCCTTGGAGCGCCCCACCCGCCCGCGCAGCTGATAGAGCTGAGCCAGACCGAACCGGTCGGCGCGGTGGACGATCAGCGTGTTGGCGGTGGGGATGTCGATGCCCGATTCCACGATGGAGGTGGACACCAGAACATCGTACCGGCCCTCATAGAACGCCGTCATGATGTCTTCGAGCTGGCTGGCGGCCATCTGGCCATGGGCCACGGTGAAGCTGACCTCGGGGACCTGTTCGCGCATGAACGTGGCGATCTCGTCGAGATCGGCGATGCGCGGGGCCACGAAGAAGCTCTGCCCGCCGCGATAGCGCTCGCGCAGCAAGGCCTCGCGCACGGTCACCGGATCGAACGGCGTCACATAGGTGCGCACCGCCAGGCGGTCGACGGGCGGCGTGGCGATGATGGTCAGATCGCGAATGCCCGACATGGCCAGCTGCAGCGTGCGCGGGATCGGCGTGGCGGTGAGCGTGAGCACGTGCACATCGGTGCGCAGCTCTTTCAGGCGCTCCTTGTGCTTGACCCCGAAATGCTGCTCCTCGTCGATGATCATCAGGCCCAGCGACTTGAATTCGATGGTCTTGGCCAACAGGGCGTGAGTGCCCACGACGATATCGCAGCGGCCTTCGGCGAGATCCTTGCGGGTCAGCGCGGCCTCTTTGGCCGGCACCAGGCGTGACAGCTGACGCACTTGAACCGGCCAGCCGCGGAAGCGCTCGGCAAATGTCGCATGGTGCTGGCGCGCCAGCAGTGTGGTGGGCGTGACCACCGCCACCTGACGCCCGCTCATGGCCGTGATGAAGGCGGCGCGCAGCGCGACCTCGGTCTTGCCGAAGCCCACATCGCCGCAGATCAGCCGGTCCATCGGACGGCCCTTTTTCAGGTCCTCGAAGACGTCCTCGATGGCGCTGAGCTGGTCGTCGGTCTCGGCGAAGGGGAAGCGCGCGGCGAACTCGTCATACAGGCCCGACGGCGCCTCGATCACCTCGGCGTCGCGCCCGTTGCGCGCCGCGGCGATGCGGATCAGCTGGTCGGCCATGTCGCGCAGGCGCTTCTTCGCCTTGGCCTTGCGCGCCTGCCAGGCCGCCCCGCCCAGCCGGTCCAGCTGCGCCGTCTCGCTGTCCGCGCCATAGCGCGACAACAGCTCGATATTCTCCACCGGCAGGTAAAGCCGGGACTCCCCGGCATATTCCAGCTCCAGGCAGTCATGAGGCGCGCCGGTCACGTTCAGCGTCTTGAGGCCCACATAGCGGCCAAGGCCATGATCGGCGTGAATCACCAGATCTCCGGGCGTCAGCGCGCCGGCCTCGGCGATGACGTCGCTGGCCTTGCGCCGCTTGCGCGGGCGGGCCAGGCGGTCGCCCAGCACATCCTGCTCGGACACGACCACGAAGTGCGGCGTTTCAAAGCCGTGCTCCAGCGGCATCACCACACGCGCCACCGCCTTGGCGGGCAGGCGCAGCGCATCGCCCC
>JBHYFR010000139.1:0-2730 GCA_051859425.1 Oceanicaulis sp.
GCCGGAGCTGGTTGAGAGGATCAGGGCGCTGAAGGCCCGGATCGAACCTGATCTTGAACTCGATGCGATGAGTTGGGAGGAAATTAAAGAGCTGATCCGCTCGTGAGCGCGCTTTCCGGTGTGATCGTTCTGGACGCCTCGGCTGCGGCGTCTCTTGTGCTGCCGTCTCAGGAAACGCTCGCATCCAATGATCTGATGGGCTCAAGTCGCGCCGTGCGCTTCGTGGCGCCATACATCTTCTTGTGGGAAACCTGCAATCTGGTGGTCCGCTATGCGCGCGCTCACAAGACCAGCGCCGCGCCACTGGTTAAAGCGCTCGATTTGCTGGATGTCGATGTATGGCCTTCTCCTGATCGTCCAAGGATCAGCGAGTTGATCGAGATGAGCCTGAACGAACACCTCTCCCTCTTCGATGCGGGCTATCTGGCGCTTGCCGCAGAGCTTGACGCGCCGCTGGCGACGCGCGATGCGGGGTTGTTGCGCGCCGCCGCCCTGGCGGGGGCGGCGTATCTTGACCTGCGCTGAAACAGGACTGACCCCATGACCGATGACGTGATCATCCGCCGCGCCGGCGATGTCGGGCGCCTCACATTGAACCGCCCCCAGGCGCTCAACGCCCTCAATCAGGCCATGGTCGACGCCATGACTGCGGCGCTGCTGGACTGGCGCGAGGATGCGGGCGTCAAGGCCGTGGTGGTGGATGGCGCGGGCGAGAAAGGGTTCTGCGCGGGCGGGGATATCCGCATGCTGGCCGAGAGCGGCCAGGCCGGCGACGGGCGCGCCTGGCGCTTCTGGCGCGACGAATACCGCCTCAACACGCTGATCGCCGAATACCCCAAGCCCTATGTCGCGCTGATGGACGGCATCACCATGGGCGGCGGGGTCGGCGTCTCGGTGCATGGCGATTTCCGCGTCGCCGGCGACCGCACCACATTCGCCATGCCCGAGACGGGGATCGGCTTCCACCCCGACGTGGGCGGCGCGTATTTCCTGCCGCGCCTGGCTGGCGAGATCGGAACCTGGATGGGTCTGACCGGCGCGCGGCTGAAAGCCGCCGACTGCATCCTGACAGGCGTGGCCACCCATTACGTGCCCAGCGACACGCTGGCGGCGCTGATCGACGCCCTGGAGGGGGCGGCGCTGGACCATGACGGCGAAGCGGTCGAGGCGCTGCTGGGCCGGTTCAGTGGCGATGCGGGGCAGAGCGATCTGGCGCTGACGCGCGGCCTGATCGACAGCGCATTCGCCGGTGATGATATCGACGCCATGGCCGGGCGCCTGGAGGCGGCGGGCGACGCCTGGTCGCTGCGCCAGCTGGACATTTTGCGGTCCAAATCGCCCACGGCCTGTCAGATCACGCTGGCCGCCCTGCGCCGGGGGGCGGACCTGAGCTTTCGCGATGTGATGATCCAGGATCTGCGCGTGTCCATGCGCTGCCTGGATGACGGATCGGACTTTTACGAGGGCGTGCGCGCGGTGATTCTGGACAAGGACAACGCCCCGCGCTGGGCCCCGGCGCAGAGCGATGTGACGGCCTGGTTCGAGCCGCTGGCGCGCGATGAGGAGATGAGCTTTCTCGACGGCTGAGGCGCTTTGTAGCATCGGCTTATGCGTGCGCGGGCGGCGCCGGCGATGTATTCTCGGTGTTGGCTTTCGACGCCAGCTCCCGGAGGTCCGCCATGGCCCGCATCTGCCTCATCAATGCCCATCCCGATCCTGCGCCCCAGCGCTTTTGTCATGGCCTGGCCAATGCGTATCAGGCGGGCGCTGAAAGCTCAGGTCATGACGTCGCCCGGTTTGACGCTGGCGCGCTCGATTACGGTTTCCTGACCAGCGCAAAGGCTTTCAGCGAGCCGGCGCCGGACGCGGTGCGCGCGGTGCAGGACGCGCTGGGGGCCGCTGATCATCTGGTGCTGATCTATCCGTTGTGGCTGGGCACGATGCCGGCGCGCTCCAAAGCGCTGCTGGAGCATCTGGGCCGGGCGAATTTCTTTCTCGACACCGGCTCTGATTCCTCGAAATGGCCGGCCCGCAAGATGGGCGGCAAGTCAGCGCGGGTGATCGTCACCATGGGCATGCCCGCCGTCGCCTATCGCGTCTTCTTCCGATCCCATTCGCTCAAAGCGGTGGAGACGTCCATTCTGGGCCTGACCGGCTTCAAGCCGGTGCGCAGCACGGTGTTGGGCATGGTTGAATCCAGCGCCCAGCGCCGCGCCGCCATGCTGGAGGACGCGCGCAAGCTGGGCGCCCGGGCGCAATAACCCGTTCGGGTTAACCTTGATTGCGCCCGCCAAAGCGGCAAGACTGGGGTTAACGCTGCGCCGGGGAGGGCGATATGGAATTTGTGCAGGATGTGCTGGATTTCTTCCGCGCGGGGTTCAATCAGGTCAATGCGGTTCAGGGCCTGATCATCGCACTCGTCGCGGCGTTCCTGCTGCCCAGCCTGGCGCGCTTGCCCATGTTCGTGGTGGGCGCCACCGTTGTTCACATCATCGTGGACACGCTCCTGCCGGTGCTGTCGGGCGGCGCGGCGATCGCCTTGCCGCAAGTGCTCGAGCTGAGCTTCTGGCGTTATGTGGCCACGCTGCTGGCGAGCTATCTGATTGTGATCCTCATCCTGGGTCTTCTCAAGCGCCTGCTGCTGCGCCGTTAAGCATTGCAACGCCATAAGCGTGCCATCAAAGACACGCCTATGGCGCGTGCGCCCACTGAATTGGTTTATTTTTCCTT
>JBHYFR010000139.1:2740-6155 GCA_051859425.1 Oceanicaulis sp.
GTCTCACCGCCATGTCCGGCCTGAGGGAGGCTGCGAAGCGAGGGGAACGCTATGGAATTCGTTGATATGATCTGGGGCTATATCGCTCCTGTCTGGAACTGGCTCGTGGTCGGTCTCGCCATTCACTATCCGCCGAACGCCGGTGGTGAGATCAACTGGATGTTTCTCGGCCTGCAAATGGGCGTCATCGCCCTGGTGATGGCGCTGCTGATGCAGCAATTCGGGGCCATTTTGATCTTCACCGTGCTCGGGGCGATCGTGCATGTGGTGGTCGATGTCGCGCTGCCCATGGTGCGCGCCGGCGCCGACTTCGCGCTGCCGCCGGTGACCGAGATGCCCTATCTGCAATACATCGCCTTCCTGGCTGTGGGGTATTTCGTGGCCATCGCCGTGCTCTCGATCATCAAGGGTATCGTGCTGCCGCGCCGCTAGGCCGGGGTCAGATGCTGTGACGGCAAAGCCGCCGGGCGCCGCGCCCGGCGGCTTTGTGCGTCTTGGCGCAGGGGTCCGGGCGCGCTAAGCCTGCATTTCCCAGACAGGAGATGCGCACCATGGCCCTTGAAGATGATGTCCGCCTTGACGTGACGCGCGCCGGTGTGGCGGTCATCACGCTGAACCGGCCCGCCAGACACAACGCCTTCAACGCCGACATCATTGCGCGATTGTCCGATATCTTCGAGACGCTGCGCACCAACGCCCAGGTGCGTATCGTGTTCCTGCGCGGGGCGGGGGGCAGTTTCTCCGCCGGCGCCGATCTCGAATGGATGAAGGCCGCCGCTGACTGGACCCATTCAGACAATGAGGAAGACGCGCTGGGCCTGGCGCGCATGCTGCACCGGCTTTACGATCTGCCCCAGATCACTGTGGCGCTGGTCCATGGCGCGGCCATGGGCGGCGGCGCCGGTCTGATGGCGGCCTGTGACATCGCGGTGGCGGTGAAAGACGCCAAAATCCGCTTCTCCGAAGTGCGCCTGGGCCTGACGCCCGCCACCATCTCGCCCTTCGTGGTGCGCGCCATCGGGCCGCGCTGGGCGCGCGCCCTGTTCATCACCGGCGAAGGGTTTGACGGCGATTTCGCGCACAGGATTGGCCTTGCCCAGTATGTCGTCGACAAGGCTGAAGACCTGGACGACATGATGGAGCACATCGCCAGGCTGGCCTTCGACGCCGCTCCCGGCGCCGTGCGTGACGCCAAGGCGCTGGTGGACATGGTGGCCGGCGAGGACATCGACGATGGCCTGATGCGCAAGACCGCCCACAAGATCGCCGACCGCCGCGTCAGCGACGAGGGCCGCGAGGGCCTGGCGGCGTTTCTGGAGAAGCGCAAGCCGTGGTGGCTTGAGGGCTGACCCGGCGCTTGCCGTTGCACGCTCCATCGCCCAGAACCGCAATGCTTGCTGACCACCGCCATCGGAAGACGCCATGATCAAGACGCTGCTTATCGCGAACCGGGGCGAGATCGCCTGCCGCATCATCCGCACCGCTCACCGCATGGGCATCGCCACGGTGGCGGTGTATTCCGATGCGGACGCGCACGCGCCCCATGTGCGCCTGGCCGGGCAGGCGGTGTATCTGGGCCCTGCGCCGGCGCGCGACAGCTATCTGAAAGCCGATCTGATTCTGGCGGCCGCGAAACAGACCGGCGCCGACGCCATCCATCCAGGCTACGGCTTCTTGTCGGAGAACGCCGACTTCGCCCGCGCCTGCCAGACGGCGGGGATTATCTTCGTCGGTCCCGATCCTGAAGCCATCGACGCCATGGGCCTGAAAGACCGCGCCAAGGCGCTGATGGAAAAGGCCGGCGTGCCGGTCACCCCCGGCTATCACGGCGCGGAGCAGGACCCGGCCTTCCTGGCGGAGCAGGCCGGCAAGATCGGTTATCCGGTGCTGATCAAGGCTGTGGCCGGCGGCGGCGGCAAGGGCATGCGCAAGGTGGAGGCGCCGGGCGATTTCGCCGAGGCTCTGGCCAGCTGCCAGCGCGAGGCGTCGTCGAGCTTTGGCGATGACCGGGTGCTGATCGAGAAATTCATTTCCAGCCCGCGCCATATCGAGGTGCAGGTGTTCGGCGACCGGCGCGGGCGCGTGGTGCATTTCTTCGAGCGCGACTGCTCGCTCCAGCGCCGCCACCAGAAAGTCATCGAAGAGGCCCCCGCGCCCGGCATGACGCCCAATGTGCGCGCGGCCATGTGCTCAGCCGCCGTGCGCGCGGCTGAAGCCGTGAACTATGTCGGCGCAGGCACGATCGAGTTTATCGTGGACGGGTCCGGGCCTTTGCGCGAGGACGGCTTCTATTTCATGGAGATGAACACCCGCCTGCAGGTGGAGCACCCGGTCACCGAGGCCATTACCGGCTATGATCTGGTGGAGCTGCAGCTGCGCGTGGCGGCGGGCGGATCGGCGCCCGAACAGGACCGCATCGCCATCAAGGGCTGGGCCATGGAGGCGCGCCTCTATGCCGAGGACCCGGCCACCGGCTTCCTGCCCTCCATCGGGCCGCTGGACCGGCTGGTCCTGCCGGGCAAACCCGAAGGCGTGCGCGCCGACAGCGGCGTGGAGCAGGGCGGCGAGGTCTCGCTGCACTACGACCCCATGATCGCCAAGCTGATCACCCATGGCGGCACGCGCGAGGCGGCGATTGATACGCTGGTGGCAGGGCTGGATGCGCGCACGCTGGTCTGGCCGGTGCGCACCAATGCCGGCTTCCTGCGCCGGGCGCTGACCCATCCTGACTTCCGCGCAGGCCGCGTGGACACGCGCTTCATCGACCAGCGTCTGGACGCGCTGGCGCCCAAGGCGCCGCCGGCCCTGAGCCGGGTGGCCGGGGCGCTGGCGCTGGCCGCAGGCGGGCCGCTGGCTGCGCCCGCGCGCGATCCCTGGGATATGCGTGACGGCTTCCGCGTCAATGGCGCGCCGGTGTTCGAGGTCGGGCTGGATGAGGCCGGCGCGCGCGTGGGCGTGCGTCTGAAGCTGGCCGGCAGCGTGCTGGAGGCGCAGGTGGGTGAGGAGACCCTGACCCTGGACGCGCCGCGCTTTGAGCCGGGCCTGTTCACCGCGCGTCTGGACGGTCAGGCGGTCAGCGCGCGGTTCGAGCTGTGGCCAGGCGGCGGCGCGCTGGTCGCCGCCCAGGGCGAAACGCATCTGATCACCGAATACAACCCCGCCGCCCAGGCCGACGCGCTGGAAGGCGGCGCGGCGGTCCTCGCCCCCATGCCCGGCAAGGTGCTGTCCGTCGCCGTGAAACCCGGCGACACAGTCAGGAAGGGTCAGACGCTGGTGGTCCTGGAAGCCATGAAAATGGAGCACGCCCTGTCCGCCCCCCGCGACGGGGTGGTGGAGGCCGTCAACGCCGAAACCGGCGCGCAAGTCAGCGACGGAACCGCGCTGGTGGTGCTGAGCGAGGCGGAGGGGTAGGGGG
>JBHYFR010000140.1:0-6039 GCA_051859425.1 Oceanicaulis sp.
TGAGGCCGAGGCGGCGCCCGAGGATATTTTTACGCGCGAGGACCCGGTGGCCCTGTTTGGCGAGTGGCTGGCCGAAGCGCGCAAGCGCGAGCCCAATGACCCCAACGCCATGGCGCTGGGCACCGCCGACGCCGACGGATTGCCCGATGTGCGCATGGTGCTTTTGAAAGATGTCGATGGGCGCGGCTTCACCTTCTACACGAATACCGAGAGCGCCAAGGGCCTGCAGCTGGACGTCAATGCGAAGGCGGCGCTGTGCTTTCACTGGAAATCGCTGCGCCGCCAGGTGCGTGTGCGCGGCGCGGTGGAGCGGGTCAGCGACGCCGAGGCCGACGCCTATTTCGCCAGCCGGGCGCGCGACAGCCGCATCGGGGCCTGGGCCAGCAAGCAGTCGCGCCCGCTGGAGAGCCGCTTCGCGCTGGAGAAAGCCGTCGCGGCCCATGCGGCGAAATTCCATGTCGGCGAGATTCCGCGCCCGCAATTCTGGACCGGCTACCGCGTGATCCCGGTGCGGATCGAATTCTGGCGCGACCGGGCCTTCCGCCTGCACGACCGGATGGTGTTCGAGCGTGACCGTCAGGACACGCCGTGGCGGGTGATGCGGCTCTACCCGTGAATAACTCTATGCGCGCGCGGGCAGGGCGTATACTCCACCCGCTGAAATAAGGGGGGCGAACGCCATGATGACTATCCTGCGAACAATCCGGCATCTCATTGTGGGCCTGGCCGCATTGGCCGCCATCGCCACGCCGCTCTGGTTCGTGATTGCCGCGTTCGGCGGCAAGTTCGGGTTCTGGGAGCCGATTGACGGCTTCCGCCACGTGCTGGGGTTGGCCGGGCTCAATGCGCTCGACTGGCTGGGCTTGCCCGGGGCTATCGGCAGCGGGTTCATTCTGCCGCTGACCGCCGGGCTGGGCCTTCTGGCGCTGTTCGTCGCCATTGTCTTCCGCCTAGGCTTCGGCCGCGCCAATGCGCCCGGCCCGGGTGGGTATATGGCGGGCGTGCTGGCCCTTGTGGTGGGCGCTGCGCCGCTGCTGATGGTGTCGAGCGCGGCCGGTGATCGCGCCGCCATACCGCCCATCCATGACATCACCACCGATTTCGACACTCCGCCCCAGTTCACCAGCGCCCTGATCGACCGGCGCGGCGCGACCGCCAACCCGGTTGATTATCACGCCAAGACCGATCCCAGGTCCGGCCGGCCCCTGCCGGAGGTGCAGGCCGAAGCCTATCCCGACATCGCGCCCCTGTTCACCACAGCCGAGCCCGCCCTGGCGTACCGCGCCGCCCACGCGACGGCGCGTGATCTGGGCTGGCGCATCTCCACGGCGTCCGAGGGCGCGATGATGTTCGAGGCCCAGGACGTGACCTTCTGGTTCGGCTTCATTGACGATGTGGTGGTGCGTGTCACGCCGCTGGAAGGCGGCGGATCGCGCGTCGATGCGCGCTCGGTGTCGCGCGTGGGCATGTCTGATCTCGGCGCCAACGCGGCGCGCCTGCGCCGCTTCTTCGCGGCGCTGGAGAGCAGTCTGGGCGACGGTGCGGCCATGGCGCCTGCGCCCGAGCCCGCGCCGGAGCCTGAGACCCAGTCCGAGCCTGAGCCCGAATCCGGCGACGGCGGCTGACCGGCTCAGCCCGCTTGCACGCACGGGCGAAACGCGCTTGCCTTGATGCGGGCTGAGACAGGATTTGCGCGCATGCGGGCCGGGCGGTTTGCCGATTATGACAGGCTTTTGATCTGGGGCTTTGGCAAGGAAGGCCGCGCCGTGCTGGCGCTGGCGCGCGCCGAGGCGCCGGGCGTGAAGCTGGCGATCGTCGACCGCACACGGCCAGAGGATCTGCCCGCCGGCGTCGCCTATCTTGACGAGGACGCGCTGGAGGCTGCGGTGGGCGCGGGCGCCCGCACCCTGATCGTCAAGAGCCCGGGCGTCTCGCTCTATGATCCGCGCCTGTCGGCGGCGATGCGGGCCGGCGCGCGCCTGACCAGCCAGACCAATCTGTGGTTCGAGCGCAAACCGGCCGGCCAGAGCGTCATCGCCATCACCGGCACCAAGGGCAAGTCCACCAGCTCGGCCATGCTCCATCACATGCTGCGCGCGCTGGGCGTGGATGCGGTGCTGGCGGGCAATATCGGAGAGCCGGTGATCGAGACGCCGCCTGACGCCCCCGCCGTGGTGCTGGAATTGTCCAGCTATCAGTGCGCCGATCTGGTTCACGGGCCGGACTATGGCGTGATGGTCAACCTGATGCGCGAGCACATCCCGTGGCATCGCTCGCTGGACGCCTATCAGCGCGACAAGGCGCGCCTGGTCAGCCTGGACCCCAACACCCGCGCCGTCCTCAATGCCGGCGATTCCAATCTGGCCGCGCGCTTTTCGGCCCGGCCCAATACGCTCTGGTTCAATACGCCCGACGGCTTCCACGCGCCGGGCGGGGTGATCCATCATGGCGAAGACGCCTGGGGCCCGGTTCCGTCTGTGCCGGGGCCGCACAATGCGCTCAACGCCTGCGCCGGGCTCAGCGTGATCGAGGATATGGGCCTGGATGCGCGCGCCGCGTTTGACAGCCTGAGCACGTTTCACGGCCTGCCGCATCGGCTGCAGACCGTGGCGGTGAAGGGGGCGGTGCGCTTTGTCGACGATTCCCTGGCCACCACGCCGGAATCCCTGCTGCTGGCGCTGGACGCCTTTGCCGGCGAGGACGTGGCGCTGATCTTGGGCGGTGAGGACCGCGAGCAGGATTATGAGGGCCTGGCCGCCGCGCTGGAGCGCCATGAGGCCATCCGCGCCATCGTCACCATCCCGGAGAACGGCCCGCGCATCGCTGCCGCGCTGGCGGGCGGGCGCCATGCGGGCGTGGTGTCTTACGAAGAGGATTTCGAGGCGGCGGTGGCGCACGCGGCAAGCGCGCTCACGTCCGGCGTCGTGCTGCTTTCCCCCGCCGCGCCGCGCGGGCGCCAGTTCACGGTGTTCGGCGCGCGCGGGCGGGCGTTTGCGGCGGCGGCGCAGAAGCTGGCGGCGGGCTAGCCCTGCAGCATCGCCCGGGTGACGGGCTGGGTCCGGTCGAGATCGCGCGCCCGGTCGGGCAGAGGGTATTTGAGGCCCGAGCCGCAATTGAACACGACGCAGCGCGCATCGGCCTCCACCAGCCTGCGCCGGCGGGCCTCGGCGATGGCGGCCATGGCCGCGGCGCCTTCCGGGCAGAGCAACAGCCCGTCTTCACGCCCGCACAGGGCGCGGGCCGCCTCGATCTCCGCCTCACTCACAGCAATCGCCGCTCCGCCGCTGGCGCGCACGGCGCGCAGGATCAGGAAATCGCCGATGGCCTTGGGCACGCGGATCCCCGCCGCCAGCGTGGCCGCATCCAGCCATTCGGGTGCATGTTCCTCCCCGGCCTCGAAGGCGCGCACGATGGGGGCGCAGCCTTCAGCCTGGACAGCGAACATTTTTGGCCTCGCGGGGCCGATCCAGCCCAGCGCCTCCATTTCGTCGAACGCCTTCCACATGCCGATCAGGCCGGTGCCGCCGCCGGTGGGGTAGAAGATCGCATCGGGCAGGGTCCAGCCCAGCTGGAAGGCGAGCTCGATCCCCATCGTCTTCTTGCCCTCAATCCGGTAGGGCTCTTTCAGGGTGGAGACGTCAAACCAGCCCATCTCCTCTTTCAGGGCGCCCACCAGCGCGCCGCACTGATGGATCAGGCCATTGACCCGGAACACATGCCCGCCCTGGGCGGAAATCTCGCGCACATTCACCTCGGGTGTGTCGGACGGGCAGAAGGACCAGGTCTGCATCCCCGCCCGCGCGCCATAGGCCGCCAGCGCCGCGCCCGCATTGCCATTGGTGGGCATGGCCATGGCCTTAACGCCAAAGCTGCGCGCCATGGACACCGCCAGCGCCAGCCCGCGCGCCTTGAAACTGCCCGTGGGCAGGCGGCCTTCATCCTTGACCAGAAGCTCGCCCATCAGGCCCAGCTGGCGCGCCGAATGCGGCGTTTCGATCAGCGCCGTATCCACTTCGCCAAGGCTCGTCACATGGGAATCGTCGGCCACGGGCAGAAGCTCGCGCCATTTCCAGAAGCCGGGATGGGTGAGGGGGTCGCGCGCCGCGATGGCGTCGCGGTCGGCGGCTCGCCTCAACGCCGTCAGATCATAGCGCGCCAGGAGTGGCCAACCCTCAGGTGACAGGTTATGCGCCCGGTCCGCCTCCACGCGCGCGCCGGTCATGGAACAGTCTAGATGGGTGAAATGGCTCATGGACGCTCCGGTCAGGACGGATGCGCCGAGCCTATGGCGCACAAGGCGCGATGCAAGCCCGCCGCTGCAGGCCGGCGCGCCAGCGCCCGGTCATTCCGCGTCGATCAGCCCGTAGGCCTCGAAGGCGCGCTGCATGAAGTGGGGCTGGCAGCCGAAACCGGCGTGCATGCCGCGCAGATAGGCCCGGCGCTTCAGGGCCAGCTCGCGTTCGGTGCGCGCGGCGCGCTCGATCTCCCCGGCCCGGCCGACAAAGCGCACGACAGGGCGGATCGGGTTCAGCCCGACAATCAGCGAGCGGTACTGGTCACGGGCCAGGTCCGGCGCGTCCGCCGCCAGATCCCGGCCGCGCTCCATCATGGTGGGATCATCCTCGCCGTCCGCGTCGGCGCCGTCATCGATCTCAGGCGGCGGCGCTTCGCGGTCGGGGCCCAGCACCACGGTCAGGCGGGCGATGTCGCGCGCCGTGGTCGAGCAGGTGCGCCGTGCGCCTTCGCCGCCATAGGGGGTGGGCACCGTGTCATCGCCCTCATCCACGCGGATGCTGCCCGGGCGCTCGCGCGGCAGGCCGATGGCGTCCGCCCCGGCCTCGCGCGTGTCGCTGACCATGGCGTCCATCCCATTGCCGGCGCCGCCGGCGCAACCGGCCGCCGCCAGACAGGCGCAGGCAGCCAGGCACAAGGCAAGTGAGCGAGTGACCATGAGCCGATTGTAGAGCATTGAATCAGGCAAGAGAATGGCGCGTGAAACCGTGCTGCGCCTGCGGCGCCGCAGCGCTTGACCCGGGCCGGGGCCGACTATAGTTTCCGCGCCTCTCCCGAAAGGGTCAGAGCCGATAGCTCAGCTGGTAGAGCAACTGACTTTTAATCAGTAGGTCCAGGGTTCGAATCCCTGTCGGCTCACCAATAGTTTCAATGACATACTCCGAAATCCAGCGGAACAAACCCGGCCCGTGTGACTTTCTCCGGCGGTTTTTGAAGTCACACGTGTGACTTCCTGTTCGCAGCGCGTTCCGGTTTGCTCCGTGCGCGGAGATTTCCCGCCCGTCACCTGCACGCTCAAGGCCTGAAGGGCGATCAGGTGTGGTGCCCGAGTCGCGAGGCTTTAGCAGTGGGGAAACTTCGTCCTGGCCGCGCCGGGGTCGCCCGGCGGTCGGGATTGTCAGGAAACCTAGACTCGTGTGGATGCCGATTTGTGGACATGAGGCTTGGCTCCACAGAAGCTCGGTAACGACGGGAGCACTTTCACAGGACGCCTAGCCCTTACCTGAAGCCGACGACTCCCTCGTTCAACTTGAAAGCCAGAGTAGCGCTGCGACTACAAAGAGACGCAGCCTCCGTCAAAAACACAGCTGGATGACGCCTACCAAGTGTCCTCGCAAGCCCTGCTGTCAATCGGCATCGAAGATTGACCCCCTATCGGCACGCAACATTGACCCCCCATGCGCGGAAGGTAGCTGGCCCGAGTCGGCGTAGCTTTCAGATTGCGCAGACGGCTCGGGCCAGCGGTTTGCCGGTCTCAAGCCCGTGTTTTGAACCGCCAGCTCTCATTGCCGGTCTCCACGATGTCACAGTGATGGGTGAGGCGGTCGAGTAGCGCGGTCGTCATCTTGGCGTCGCCGAACACGCTGGGCCATTCGCCGAACGCCAGGTTTGTCGTCACGATGATCGATGTCCGCTCGTAGAGCCGGCTGACCAGGTGGAACAGGAGCTGACCGCCCGTCTGCGCGAACGGGAGATAGCCAAGCTCATCCAGGATCAGGAAGTCCAGCCGGCAGAGAAGATCTGCCA
>JBHYFR010000141.1:0-6019 GCA_051859425.1 Oceanicaulis sp.
GGATCGTCAATGCCGGCCAGCTGGACATCTATGACGAGATCGATCCCGAGCTGCGCGAGCTGGCCGAGGACGTGATCCTCAACCGCCGTGACGATTCCACCGAGCGCCTCTTGCAGGCGGCTGACCGCTTCAAGGGCGATGGTACGGTTGCGAAGAAAGAGGACGCCGAATGGCGCTCGCGCCCCGTGGCCGAGCGGCTGAAACACGCGCTCGTCAAGGGCATTGACGAGTTTGTGGTGGAGGACACCGAAGAGGCGCGCCAGCAGTTCGACCGCCCGCTGCACGTTATCGAAGGCCCGTTGATGGACGGCATGAACGTGGTCGGCGACCTGTTCGGCGAGGGCAAGATGTTCCTGCCACAAGTGGTGAAATCGGCGCGCGTGATGAAGAAGGCCGTGGCCCATCTCATCCCGTACATGGAGGCCGAACGCGCCGCCAGCGGCGAGGAGAAGCAGTCGGCCGGGCGCGTGGTGATGGCCACGGTGAAGGGCGATGTCCACGATATCGGCAAGAATATTGTCGGCGTGGTGCTGCAGTGTAACGGCTTTGACGTGATCGATCTGGGCGTGATGGTCCCGGCGGAGAAAATCCTGGAGACCGCGCGCAAGGAGAACGCCCATATCATCGGCCTGTCCGGCCTGATCACGCCGTCACTGGACGAGATGGTGCATGTGGCCGCCGAGATGGAGCGCCTGGGCCTGGACCTGCCGCTGATGATCGGCGGCGCCACCACCAGCCCGGCCCACACGGCGGTGAAGATCGAGCCCGCTTATGCGCGCGCGCCGGTGGTCCATGTCCATGACGCCAGCCGGGCGGTGGGCGTGGTCTCGCGCCTGATGTCGCCCGAACAGCGCGGACCGTATTGGGAAGACCTGAAAGCCGCCCACGAGAAAACCCGCATCACCCGCGCCCGCACGCAAGCCAGCCGCGACCGCGTGCCGCTGAAAGATGCGCGCGCCAGGGCATTTGATGCGGATGCGAACGATTATGCGCCCATCGCCCCGAAACAGCCCGGCCTGACCACGATCGATGATGTGCGTCTGGCCGATCTGGCGCCCTATATCGACTGGACGCCCTTCTTCATGGCGTGGGATATCAAGGGCGTGTACCCGAAAATCCTGGATGATCCGCGCCGCGGCGAGGCGGCGCGCGCTTTGTTCGCCGACGCCCAGGCCATGCTCAAAACCATGGTCGCCGAAGACTGGCTCAAACCGCGCGGCGTTGTGGGTCTGTGGCCGGCCAGGCGCGAGGGTGATGACGTCATCGTCTTCACCGGCGAGGACCGCCAGACCGAGGCCGGGCGCTTCTACGGCCTGCGCCAGCAATTGCGCAAGGACGGCGACAAGCCGCATTACAATATCTGCGACTTCATCAGCGCCGAAAAGCCCGACTGGATTGGCGGCTTCGCGGTCACCGCCGGGTCTGCCGAGGGCGAGATCGCCGAGCGCTTCCGCAAGGCCAATGACGATTATTCGGAGATCCTGTTCAAGGCGCTGGCCGACCGTTTCGCCGAAGCCTTCGCCGAATACCTCCACGCCCGCGTGCGCCGCGAGATCTGGGGCTATGCCCCGGACGAAGCGCTGGACAATGCCGAGCTGATCGCCGAGGCCTATCAGGGCATCCGCCCGGCGCCGGGCTATCCCGCCCAGCCTGACCACACCGAGAAGGATGCGCTGTTCCGCCTGCTTGAGGCGCCACAACGCACCGGTATCGAGCTGACCGAAAGCCGGGCGATGAATCCGGCGGCCTCGGTGTCGGGCCTGTATCTGGCGCACCCGGACAGCGTTTACTTCGCCGTCGGGCGCATCGCGCTCGATCAGGTGGAAGACTATGCCCGGCGCAAGGGCTGGAGCCTGGAGGAAGCCGAAAAGGCGCTGGCGCCCATCCTGGGCTATGACCCGGACGCACCCGCAGCGGCAGCGGCGGAGTAGGGTGCCCTTAATCCGACGCGTCATGACGACGATCGCAATTCGATCGGGTTTGCCAGAGTAAGGTGAATACGGGCCTGTGTCTTCTCCCTCCCCTTGAGGGGGTCGGACGCCGAAGGCGTTTGACGGGGGTGGGGTGTGCGGCGGTGACGGGTGACGTGATATTTGCTGAAATGGCATGCCCCCCACCCCGGCCCTCCCCCGGTGGGGGAGGGAGAAAGGACAGGCCCGCTTCACATCAGCCCGACACAATCGGTCCAAATGCGAGCGCCCCGCCCCGGGTGGGATCGGGAGTCAATGTTCACAGCTTAATTGCACTTGCCTTGGGCTCGCCCCAGCCGCCGCCGCCCGGGGTTTCGATCTCCAATACGTCACCGGCCTCCACGTCCACACGGAACAGGGCGGGCAGCTCCTCCACAAATCCGTTCGCCCGGATCAGGCGCTGGGCGCCGGGGTGAGCCGCTTGGCCGCCCTTGAGGCCGGGCGGAGCGACGGAGCGGCGGCCCGATAGCAGCGCCGCCTCCATGGGTTCCAGAAACGCGATCCGGCGCACGGTTCCGTCGCCGCCGCGCCAGCGTCCCGCGCCGCCCGAACCCTTGCGCAGGCGGTGGGCCAGGATGCGCACCGGATAGCGCAGTTCGAGCACTTCCGGGTCGGTCATGCGCGAATTGGTCATATGGGTGTGTACGCCGGACGCGCCGTCAAATCCGCGCACCTCATTCTGACTATCAGCCAATACGCCCGCGCCGGCGCCGCCGCAGATCGTCTCGTAATATTGCCTGCGCGCATCACCGAAGGTGAGATTATTCATCGTGCCCTGGCTGGGCGCCAGGCGGCCCGTCGCGGCGAACAGGGCGTCCACGATCAGCTGGCTGGTCTCCACATTGCCCGCCACCACGGCGGCGGGCGGTTGCGGCGCTATCAGGCTGGCTTCGGGGATGACCAGCTTGATGGGTTTGAGGCAGCCTTCATTGAGCGGGATGATGTCGTTCACGAGACAGCGCAGCACATAGAGCACGGCCGCGCGGGCCACCGCGCTGGGGGCGTTGAAATTGTCGCTCAGCTGGGCGCTGGTCCCGGTGAAATCGATCACGGCCTCGCGCGCGGCCCGGTCCACCCGTATGGCCACGCGGATGACTCCGCCGCCATCCATGGCCATCTCAGCTTCGCCATCCTCCAGCGCGCCGATCACCCGGCGCACGGCGCGCTCGGCATTGTCCTGCACATGGCCCATATAGGCACGCACGGTGGACAGCCCCTCGCGCGCGACCATGTCATTGAGCGCCCGCGCCCCGGCCGCGCAGGCCGCCAGCTGGGCTTTCAGGTCGGCGATATTCTGGTCCGGATTGCGCGCCGGCCAGCGCCCGGCGCTCAGGGCGGCGCGGATGTCTCTATCCTCGAACCGTCCGTCTTTCAGCAGGCGCACCGCATCCAGCACCACGCCCTCTTCGTCGATCGTGCGCGAAAACGGCGGCATGGAGCCTGGCGCAATGCCGCCCACATCAGCGTGGTGGCCGCGCGCCGCCACGAAGAACAGGCGCGCGCCGTCCTCATCGCACACCGGCTGGATGACCGTGATATCGGGCAGGTGCGTGCCGCCATTCCACGGCGCGTTCAGGGCGATGGCGTCGCGCGGGCCCAGATCGGGATGGGCGTCCAGCGCCGCGCGCACGCTTGCTGACATGGAGCCCAGATGCACCGGCATGTGCGGCGCATTGGCCACCAGAGCGCCATCGGCGTCGAACACCGCGCAGGAAAAGTCCAGCCGCTCCTTGATATTGACCGAGTGGGCGGTGCGTTCGAGCACCGCGCCCATCTGTTCGGCCACGGCCATGAAGCGCCGGTTGAACAGCTCCAGCGTCACAGGATCGGCTTCGCGCGCGGCATCGTCTGGCCGGGCGGCGGCGGCGGGCTGCGCCTGCCGCGTCAGGACCAGCATGGCGTCGGCGCTGCGCGCGGCGGCCCAGCCGGGATCAACGACAATGGTCTGGTGATTGTCCACGATCAGGGCGGGACCGGCGATGTCATGGCCGGGCGCGATATCGCTGAGGCGATGCACCGGCGCCGCTTGCCATTGCCCGGCGTGATAGATGTCCACCGCGCCGGCGCGCTTCAGCGGGCCGTCTGCGGGCGCCAGCCTGAGCGCCGCCGCCCCTGCGCCTGGCGGCGCGCCCTCGACCGCTGCCGCCGCCGATTCCAGGATCAGGGCTGCGTCATCCTCCGGCGCAAAACCGAACAGGCGCTGGTGGGCCTGGCCGAATGCGGCGCGTATATCGGCCTCGTCGCCGGCCGGAACCGGGATCGCTGTGTCGGACCCGGCGGCGCGCAGGCGCAACTCAGTTCGCATGCGAATATTATCGCCGCCCTGTTCGGCTACACTGGCGCGCGCCTCATCTGACAGCGTCTCCAGCAGGTCATGCGCAGCCTTCAGGCCAGCCGCATCAAACGCCCGCTCCAGCCCGGCCTCGTGCAGGGCGCGGATGGGGGCGAGGCCGATGCCATAGGCCGAGAGCAAGCCCGCCTGGGGGTGGATCAGCGCCGTGGTCATGCCCAGCGCATCGGCCACGCGGCAGGCATGCTGACCGCCCGCGCCGCCGAACGCGTTGAGGGCATAGCCGCGAGGGTCCACGCCTTCAGCCGTGGTGATCTGGCGGATGGCGCCCGCCATCGCTTCCACAGCGACGGCGAGAAACCCTTCTGCGGCGTCCTCCGGGCTGGACAGGCCCATGGCGTCGGCCAGACCGGACAGGGCGGCGCGCGCGGCGCCGGCGCTGAGGCCCTGATCCTGATCCGGCCCGAACACGCGCGGAAACCAGTCCGGCTGGATACGGCCGAGCACCAGATTGGCGTCGGTCACCGCCGCCGGTCCGCCGCGCCCATAGCAGGCGGGTCCGGGATCGGCTCCGGCGCTGTGCGGACCGACGCGGGCGCGCTCGCCGTCAAAGCTGAGGATGGAGCCGCCGCCCGCCGCCACGGTGTGCACCGCCAGCATGGGCGCACGCAGGACCCGGCCATCCAGGCGCGCAAGGTCGGTGCGGGCATAGTCCCCGCCATCATGGCGCGACACGTCGGTGGAAGTGCCGCCCATGTCAAACCCGATGACTTGTCCGAACCCGGCGGCCTTGGCCGTCACTGCCATACCCACCACGCCGCCCGCCGGACCGGACAGAACAGCGTTGCGGGCTGCAAACATATTCGCATCCGAAAGACCGCCGCCCGATTGCATGAAATAGAGCGGCGCCCCGTCCAGGCCTTTGGCCACCCGGGCCACATATTCCTGCAAAACGGGCTGGAGATAGGCGTCGATCACGGCGGTGGAGGCGCGCGGCACGAAGCGGATCAGCGGGCTGGCCTCGCTGGACAGGGTCACGTGCTCGAAACCCGCCTCGCGCGCCAGCGCCTCGATGCGCCGCTCCTGAGCATCATTCGCATACGAATTGATTAGCGCCGCCGCCACGGACTGAAAACCCTCCGCCCGCGCTGCAGCCAGCGCCGCGCGCACCTTATCCTCGTCCAGAGGGTCGGCCACATCCCCGTCCGGGGTCATGCGTCCGGCCACGCCCACGGTCCGCGACGCCAGCGGGGCGGGACGGTCAATGCGCAGGGCGAAAATGTCGGGCCGGATCTGATCGCCAATGACCAGCGCATCCTCAAAACCTTGCGTGACCACAAACAGCGTGCGCGCGCCCTTGAGCTCCAGCAGCGCATTGGTGGCCACGGTGGTGCCCATCTTCACCGCTGATACGGCGCCGGCCGGGATCGGTGCATCGGGGGCGAGACCCAGCGCCCGGCGCACGCCGGCGCTGGCCGCATCGTCATAGGCGGGCGACTGGGACAGCAGTTTGAACGCCTCCAGCCGGCCGTCGCCATGGCGCGCCAGGATGTCGGTGAACGTGCCGCCCCGGTCGATCCAGATCTCCAGAGCCTTGGTCACGCACGTCTCCTGGCGCCGCTGAGGGAGGGGTTATGCAGCACAGCGCGGGCGGGGCTGCAAGACCACCCCGCTTGACGCGCCGCCGCGCGGGCGTCAATCAGGTCAGCCGCGCATGCTGGCAGCCCTCCGGCGGCGCACCCTGCAGAGACCTTACGGA
>JBHYFR010000142.1:0-6017 GCA_051859425.1 Oceanicaulis sp.
GGACGGTGAGCTTTCAATATAACAATTGACGCATTCGATATTGCACAGCGTGCCGGTGTTGAACCACAGCGTCTTGAGCCGGTCGAACGCCACGCTGGCCCGCGGCTCGCCCTTGGCCGTCAGATCCGGATCAGTGAACGGTGCGGGCCATGCAGGCAGGGCGGTGTCGGGCATTGCAATGCTTTCCAGCCAATATCACAGCCTCGCAAACTAGGCTCCGGCGATGGCGCCCTCAACCCGGTCTCACGCAAGCGTGCACAGCATGAACTGGCCCGTGAGGCTGACACAGTGCTTTTGCCGCGCGCCGGGATCGGCTAAACCTTGCGCAACGCGCCCCTTGCGGGCTCAATGCGCCTGCCCCGCGCCGCCGGACACAAAGGTCTCGTGATGAAGCATGCCCTGCGCCTGATTGCGCTCGCCGCCGCCACTCTGGTGCTCGCTTCGTGCGCCGGAAGGGAGACCAACCGGCTGGCTTATGTGGAGCGCCCTGTGGAGCAGCTCTATAATGAAGGCTTCCGGCAGATGGAGCGGCGCAATTTTGATCGCGCTGCGGCCTTCTTCGACGAGGTCGAGCGCCAGCACCCCTTCTCCGAATGGGCCCGGCGTTCGATTCTCATGGGCGCCTACGCCCATTACCGCGCCAACCGCTATGATCAGGCGATCGCCAGCGCCCGGCGCTTCATCGCCCTGCACCCGGGCAGCTCCAGCGCGCCCTACGCCTACTACCTGATCGCCATCAGCCATTATGAGCGCATCATGGATGTGGGCCGCGACCAGTCCACCACCCAGACCGCGCTGGACGCCCTGCAGCAGGTGGTCAGCCGCTATCCCGACAGCCCCTATGCACGCGACGCGCGGGTCAAGATCGACATGACCCGCGACCATTTGGCGGGCCGGGAGATGAGCGTGGGCCGCTGGTATCTGCGCAACGGCTTCTATCTGGCCGCCGCCAACCGCTTCCAGAATGTCGTGCGCGATTACCAGACCACCAATCACACGCCCGAGGCGCTGCACCGCCTGGTCGAGGTTTATGTGGCGCTGGGGGTTGATGACGAGGCGCGCATGGTCGCCGCCGTGCTCGGCTATAACTTCCCCGGCTCGACCTGGTACAGCGACAGCTACCGGCTGATGACCTCGCGCGGGATCGATATGGAAGGCCTGGAACGCGCTGACGAGGACCCCAGCCTGCTGCGCCGCGCCATCGGCCGCATCTTCGGTTAGGCGGGGAAGCGGATATCGGCGCACCCATGCTGGTTTCGCTTTCCATCCGGGACATCGTACTGATCGACCGGCTTGAGCTGGCCTTCGGGGCCGGCCTGTCGGCGCTGACCGGCGAGACCGGAGCGGGCAAATCCATTCTTCTGGGCGCATTGGGGCTGGCGTGCGGCGATCGCGCCGAGCGCGGCCTGATCCGCGCCGGCGCCGATCAGGCCAGCGCCAGCGCCGTGTTTGAACCGTCTGATGATCACCCGGTCTGGGCCGTGCTGGACGAAGCCGGCGTCAGCGCGGGACCGGGCGAGCCGGTGATACTGCGCCGGACACTGGGCGCCGACGGCCGCTCGCGCGCCCACGTCAACGACCAGCCCGCCAGCGTCAGCCTGCTATCGCGCCTGGGCGATCTGCTGGTGGAAATTCATGGCCAGCATGACGGGCGCGGCCTGCTCGATCCCAAAACCCATCGCAGCCTGCTGGACGCCTATGCCGGCGCGGCGGACGCCCGCGCGGCGGTGGCGGACGCCTGGGAAAGCCTCAGCGCGGCGCGCACGCGTCTGGAACGCCTGACCGCCGATCGCGCCCGGGCCGCCGACGAGGAAAGCTTTCTGCGCGCCAGCCTGGAGGCGCTCGACGCGCTCGACCCGCGCACCGGCGAGGACGCGAGCTTAAGCGATGAGCGCAAATTCCTGCAACAGGCCGAAACCGCGCTGAGCGAGCTTCAGGCCGCCTCCGAAGCTTTGGCGGGCGGTCAGGGCCTGAACGCGCGCCTGACCACGGCGCTGCGCGGGCTGGAGCGGGTGCGCGGCGCGCTGGGCGCCGGTGATGACGAGCCGGGCGGGACGGGCGGAGCGGCGTCTGCGCGCGCAGCAGTGGA
The DNA here is from genome assembly GCA_051859425.1 of Oceanicaulis sp. Taxonomy (GTDB): domain Bacteria; phylum Pseudomonadota; class Alphaproteobacteria; order Caulobacterales; family Maricaulaceae; genus Oceanicaulis. The sequence goes on from JBHYFR010000142.1 coordinate 2,090, forward strand.
CCGCGCCGCCGGCGCGCTGGACCGCGCCCTGATCGAGTTCAACGAGGCCGAAGACGCCCTGAGCGATGCAGCGTCGGCGTTCGAGGTGGAGCCTGGGCGGCTCAACGCAGTGGAGGAGCGCCTGTTCGCCCTGCGCGCGGCAGCCCGGCGCCATCATGTCGAACCCGACGCCCTGCCTGCCCTGCGCGCTGACCTCGCCGCCCGGCTCGACCTGATCGACCATGCCGGCGACCGGGTGCAGGAGGCCGAGGCCGCGCTGAAAGCCGCGCAGGCCGATTACGCCCGCGCCGCGACCGCCCTGTCAGAGCTGCGCCAGGGCGCGGCCAAGCGCCTGTCCGGCGCGGTGGAGACCGAGCTGGCGCCGCTGAAAATGGACAAGGCGCGGTTTCGCGCCTCGGTCATCGCGGATGAGGACCGCCCCGGCCCGGCCGGCTGGGACCGGGTGGCGTTCGAAGTGTCCACCAATCCCGGCGCCCCCTTCGGCCCGCTGGACAAGATCGCCTCGGGCGGCGAGCTGTCGCGCTTTGCCCTGGCGCTGAAAGTCTGCCTCACCGGCGGCGCCGGCAAGGTGATGGTGTTTGATGAGGTGGATCAGGGCGTGGGCGGCGCGGTGGCCGATGCCGTCGGGCACCGCCTGGCGCGTCTGGCCGCCTCGGGTCAGGCCCTGGTGGTCACCCACGCGCCCCAGGTGGCGGCCCGCGCCCAGGCCCATTTCCGCATCGAGAAATCGGATGGCGATGACGGCGTGCGCACCGGCGTGCGCCTGCTGGCGCCCGGCGAACGCCGCGAGGAAATCGCCCGCATGCTGTCGGGCGCCGAGGTCACCGACGCCGCCCGCGCCGCAGCGGATGAGCTGATGGGCCGGTGAGGGGTTAGCGCTCGCGGCGTTTGCGCCACTCGTCACGCACGACTGGTATCAGCAAAACGCCGAGCATGAGAAAGATGGCCAAGGTCGCGATTGGCAAGGCAAGCGGATCCATGTCTCATCCTTCGTTCTGGGGCGGCGCGGTAAGGGCGGCGCTTTGCGAAACCAGCTTCCATTCTAGCTCTTTTGCGCTGAATAGCACATACAAGCGCGCACCGAGCCAGAATCCGGCCCCGCTGACGACGGCAGCAAAAGCCACACCCATGGGGTCCAGCAATGCGAACAGGGAGCCAATGGCGCCAATGCTGCCGGCCAGCGACAAATGCTTGCCCAGTTCCGCTGTCGCCGGCACAGGCCGAACGAGATCGCCCATGAGCCAGCCGCTCAGACGAGCCATCGCCATCGCGAACCTTTCCTGCCACGCCAAGACCAATGCCTGGCCGCTGGGTGCTGAGATTACTCCCAAACGGTGGCAATGCCCACAACTTGCAAGATTATTCCCATGTCCCCAGCCCTGAAAGACGTATCCGCCCTGACCGCTGACGAGGCGGCGTCCGAGCTGGAGCGGCTGGCGCGCGAGATCGCGCAGCATGACCGGCATTATTACGAGAAGGACGCACCGAAAATCTCCGATGCGGCGTATGATGCTTTGCGCGCGCGCAACACGGCGATCGAGGCGCGCTTTCCTGACATCGTACGCGCCGACAGCCCGTCCGGGCGGATTGGCGCCAGGCCGTCCAACCAGTTTGCGGAAGTCATTCACGCCCTGCCCATGCTGTCGCTGGGCAATGCCTTCAATGACGAGGATGTGGCCGACTTCGCCGGGCGCGTGGTCAAGTTCCTGAACCTTCAGGAAGCGCCCGCCTTTACCGCCGAACCCAAGATCGACGGACTGGCCATCTCCCTGCGCTATGAGGCGGGCGTGCTGGTCCAGGCGGCGACCCGCGGCGACGGGCGCGCGGGCGAGAACGTCACCGCCAATATCCGCACGCTTGACGAGATACCCAAAGCCCTGCCCTCCGGCGCGCCGGACGTGCTGGAGGTGCGCGGCGAGGTGTATATGAGCCATGCCGATTTCGCCGCACTCAATGAGCGCCAGGAAGCGACGGGCAAGAAAACCTATATGAATCCCCGCAATGCCGCCGCCGGCTCGCTGCGCCAGATCGATCCGGCCGTCACCGCGCAGCGCCCTTTGCGGTTTTTCGCCTATGGCTGGGGCGAGGTGAGCGAGGCGCTGGCCGACACCCAGTTCCAGGCGCTGGCGCGCCTCAGCGGTCTCGGCTTTCCGGTCAATCCCGATCTGGCCCTGTGCGCCGATGTCGAAGCGATGCTCGCCCATTACCGCGATCTGGCCACGCGCCGCGCGGGGCTCGGCTATGACATTGACGGGGTGGTGTACAAGGTCGACCGGCTGGACTGGCAGGCGCGGCTGGGCTTTGTGGCGCGCGCCCCGCGCTGGGCCATCGCCCACAAATTCTCCGCCGAGCAGGCGATGACCGTGCTCAACGCCATCGAGATCCAGGTGGGCCGCACCGGCGCCCTCACCCCCGTGGCCAAGCTCGAACCGGTGACGGTGGGCGGCGTGGTGGTGTCCAACGCCACGCTTCACAATGAGGACGAGATCGCCCGCAAGGACATCCGCGTGGGCGACACCGTGGTGATCCAGCGCGCCGGCGACGTGATCCCGCAGGTGGTCGAAGTGGTGCGCGAGCGCCGCCCGGACGGGACAGAGCCGTTCGCGTTTCCCAAAGTTTGCCCCTGCCCGCTGGCGACCCCGGCGGAGCGGGAGGTCAATCCGCGCACCGGCGAGCGCGCCGTGGTGCGCCGCTGCAGCGGCGAGTTCGCCTGCCCGTTTCAGCGCAAGGAGCACCTCAAGCACTTCGTGTCACGCAAGGCGTTCGACATCGAGGGCCTGGGCGAGAAACAGATGATCGCCTTCCACGAGGCCGGCGAGGTGAAAGAGCCCGCCGATATCTTCACCCTGGAGGCGCGCAACGCATCCGGCGCGCTGACCCCGCCCCTGCAGGAACGCGAGGGCTGGGGCGAAAAGTCCGCCGCCAACCTCTTCACCGCGATTGATGCGCGCCGCGCCATCGCCCTGTCGCGCTTCATCAACGCCATGGGCGTGCGCCATGTGGGCGAGGAGACCGCCCGGCTGCTGGCGCGCACCTATGGCGACTGGCCCGCCTTCCGCGCCGCCGCCATGGCCGCGGCCGAACCGGAATCGGAGGCGCGCGAGGCCATGCTTTCCATCGACGGGCTGGGCGATACCGCCGTGGACGCGCTGGGGCGGTTCTTCAGCGAGGCCCATAACAGCGCCGCGCTGGACCGGCTGCTGGAGCACGTGACGGTCGAGCCGGAAAAAGTCGAAACTCAAGACTCCCCCGTCACCGGCAAAACCGTCGTCTTCACCGGCTCACTCGAACGCTTCACCCGCGACGAGGCCAAGGCGCGCGCGCAAAGCCTGGGCGCCAAGGTCGCCGGCGCGGTGTCGAAAAACACCGATTTCCTGGTCGCGGGCCCCGGCGCCGGCTCCAAGCTGAAAAAGGCTGAAGAGCTGGGGGTGACGGTCCTCACCGAGGATGAGTGGCTGGGGTTGATCGAGGGGGCGTGATCCCCTCTTCCCCGGGCCTCCCGCCCGGGCCGAGCCCGGCCGATACGGCTGCACAATTATGTTATCTCACAGGGTTCAAGCTTGGCCGCGCGGGCGATCCGGGGTCAAATCGGGGCTGAACCTGAGTGGCGCACCGTCATGGATGGCGCTTGCTCGCACGACAATCCAGGGAGATCTCTCATGAAACATCTCACAACGGCGGGGCTCGCTGCGCTCATTGCCTTGAGCGTGCCTGCGCTGGCGCTGGCTGAAGGGCCCGAGCGCGTCACGCGCGGCAATCTGGTGATGGAGAATATTCCCGAGATCCCCGGCAGCGTGCGCGAGCGCCTGCGCCAGTATCAGAATGTGCGCGGCGCCGGCTTCTCCGACTTCGCGCCTGATGGCGGCATCTACATCACCACCCGTTTTGGCGAGACCAACCAGATCCACCATGTGGCCCAGCCCATGGG
>JBHYFR010000143.1:0-5964 GCA_051859425.1 Oceanicaulis sp.
CTGGAGCAGGGCGCACAGGAGACCCGCCTGCGCTTTGCGCGCGAGGCCGAGATTGATCTGGCCGATCTGCTGGGCTCGCCCCCGCGCTTCATCCGGTCAGTGCGCCGCGAGCGTGATGGCGGGCAGACCTTCACGCTGGCGTTCCAGCTGGATGAGGGCGTGACCTTGCGCGCCTGGACCGATGCGCCCGGCGAGCTGACCGTTGATGCCGCGCGCACGCAAATTACTGGAAACGCTGCGCTATCCGCGCTGCAGGCGCTGGCTGACGCCAATGGCGCGCCCGCCGTCGCGCCGGGCGTCCCGGTACCGGAAAGAGCCGCGCCTCAAACCGAAATCCGGCCGGAGCCCGAGCCGGAGCCTGTTGAGCGTGACCCGGCTGAATTTGACACGCCGCCCGTCGAGGTGCGCGCCGATCCCGTGCCTGAGGGCGGCGTGGTGCAGGTTCGCGTGGAGCCGGGCGCGGGCGGGGAGGTGAGCCTGCATTTCCCGTGGGCGGCGCTGCCCGGCGCAGCGGTGTTCCGCCGGGCCGGCGCGATCTGGATCGTCTTTGACGCCGGCGCCGAGCTGGATCTGAGCGCCCTGGAGCTCACCCCTTCGCTGCGGGTGCGCGAGACGCGCACAGTGCTTGGCCCGGACCATACGGCGCTGCGCATCGAGACCAATCCGGCGACGCTGGCCGATGTGCGCGCGGCGGGCGCAGGCTGGACGGTCACGCTGGGCGATTCCCTGTCCGAGGCGCCGCGTCCGGTGCGTCTGGCGCGCGATGCCGGCGCCGGGCGCCCTGCCGTGCTGCGCATGGCGGTGTCCGGCGCGCGCTCTGTGGTCGCGCTGGACGATCCGGTGGTGGGCGACCGGCTGTTCGTGCTGACCGCGGACGGACGCATGACCGGCCTGACCGACGAGCGCCGCTTCGCGGATGCGGTGATCCTGCCCTCCACCCATGGCGTCGCCATCCAGCCCCTGTCCGACGGCGTGTCGCTTGTGGCGCGCCCTGGCGGGGCGGAGCTTGTGCGGCCGGGCGGCCTGACCCTGTCGCGCGCATCCGATCCCGGTCTGCGAGCGGGCGCAGACGCGCCGGTCTCGCCGGGCTTTCTCGATTTCGAGCGCTGGCGCGGCGACCAGCCCTTCCTGGAGGGCCGGCGCCATCACGAGCGTCAGGCGCGCGCCATGGACCCTGAAAGCGTGCTGGCGCTGGCGCGCTTCCTGCTGGCCTGGGAGCTGGCCCCGGAAGCCGCCGGCGCGGTGCAGCTCGCCGTACAGCTGAGGCCTGAATACGAGACCACGCCCGAGATCGCGGCCATGAATGGCGCGGCGGCCTATATGGCCGGACGCCTCAGCGAAGCAGAGCGCTTCTTCGCCCACCCGGCCCTGGTCAGCGATCCGGCGGCGCGGCCCTGGCAGGGCCTGCTGGCGGCTGAACGCGGCGACTGGCCGCGCGCGCGCCGCCTGTTCGAGGAAGGGCGCGATGCGTTGTTCTTCATGGACCCGGTCTGGCGCGGGCGCATGTCCGCCGCCGCCGCGAATGCAGCGCTGAATAGCCGGGATCTGGCCGGCGCCCACGCCTGGATTGACCGCGCCGAGGCCGAGCCGGCCGATGTTCGCGCCCGCGCCGAGACCGCGTTCGCCCTGGCCGGGCTGACTGCGCAGGAGGGCGATATCGATCTGGCGCTGTCGCGCTATGCGGCGCTGGACGATGATCCCTGGACGCCGATACAGGCGCGCGCCCTGTTGGAGAAAACCCGCCTTGAAATGGCCCATGAGCGCATCAGCGCCGATGCCGCCGCAGTGCAGCTGGAGGGGCTGCTGTATCGCTGGCGCGGCGACGAGGTGGAGCAGGCGGTGGCCGGTATGCTGGGCACAGCCTACGCCCAGGCCGGGCGCTATGAAGAAGCCTTCGCGATCATGGCTTCGGCCCAGGCGCGTTTTCCCGGCAGCCGCGTAGCGCGCCAGCTGGGCGTGGACATGCAGGAGGAGTTTCGCCGCCTGTTCGAGGGCGAGCGGTTTGACCGCATGGACCCGATGCAGGCGCTGGCGCTGTGGTACGGCCATCATGAGCTGACCCCGCAAGGACCCGCCGGCCACCGCATCGTGCGGCGCATCGCCCGCCGGCTGGTGGAGATCGGCCTGTTTGACCGCGCCGCCCAGCTGCTGGACCACCAGCTGAGCCCCGACGTCACCATGACCAGCCTGGCGCGCGCCCAGATCGCTGAGGAGCTGGCGCGGGTCCAGCTGATGGACAACAACCCCGAAGCCGCGCTGAACGCTATTGAACGCACCCGCGTCGCCGGATTGCCATCCGAGCTCGTCACCGCGCGGCGCTTGCTGCAGGCGCGCGCTCTCGCGGGCCTCAACCGCGCCGATCAGGCGCTGGGCCTGATCAGCGGGGACCGCTCGCGCGAGGCTGACCGCCTGCGCGCCGATATCGCCTGGGATGCGCGGCGCTGGGGCGAGGCGGGACGCCGGCTGGAAGCGGTGCTGGGCGAGCGCTGGCGTGATGACGCCCCGCTTGAGGACGACGAAGCCCATGACGTGCTGCGCGCCGCGCTGGCCTATGCGCTGGCCGAGGATCGCACAGGGCTGGAGCGTGTCGAGGCGCGCTACGGCGCGGGTATGGCCGCCAGCCGCCACGCCGAGGCGTTCGCGCTGGTGTCAGACAGCACCGGCCGGGCCGGCGATCCGCGGCTGTCGGCGCTGGCCAGAACGCTGTCCGATGTGGGCGGTTCGCGCGCCTGGCGCGGCGGGTTCGGGGCGGGGCGGTAGGCCTCTTCGGCGCTACATCCGTTTTGCGTCCGCTTGCTCCGTGATCTGGTGGGCGAGCAATGCCGCCATCAGGCTCATGGACCGCTTCGGCGTCTTGCCGTCGCCCAGCCGCAGGATATTGCGGTAGAAAAACGCCATCAGGGCCAACCCCTCCACCACGCGGCGCACCTCATCGGGAAAGGCCGCGGTGAATACCGGGTGGACCTTCAGCCGCGTCTCCCAGGCGGGCAGCCAGTCCCACTCGCCACGCAGCAGTTTGGCTGGCGCGTCCGGATCGACACACAAGGGGCGGCCCAGCCCAATCATTGCAACGTTGTCTTCCAGCGCTTCGGTCATGGCCTTGGCCGTGCGGAAACCGCCGGTGACCATGACCGGCGTCCTGGCCGCCGCGATGACCTCGCGGGCATAGGTCATGAAATAGGCTTCGCGCGCCCGTGTGCTCTCGCGCGCCTCGGCCTGGAATACCGGCTCCAGGCCCTCCAGCCCCATCATGCTGGGTTGTTCGTAATTGCCGCCGGAAATCTCGATCAGGTCCACGCCTTCCTGGTCCAGCATGGCGACCACCGCCAGGCAGTCCTCAAAACTGAACCCTCCTTTCTGAAAGTCGGACGAGTTGAGCTTCACGCTCACCACTTTGTCCGGCCCGACGGCTTTGCGCACGGCGCGTACGGTCTCGATCAGCAGGCGGGCGCGGTTCTCCAGCGCACCGCCCCAGCGGTCCTCGCGCCGATTGACGCGGGGGTTCAGAAACTCGCTGATCAGATAGCCGTGGGCGCCATGGACCTGCACGCCGTCAAATCCGGCATCGGTCAGGCAGCGCGCCGTATGGGCGAAGCGTGCGATGATGTCGGTGATCTCATCGTCGGTCAGGGCGCGCGGCGCGGCGAACACGTCGCCGGGCAGTTTCACCGCCACGGCGGACGGCCCCACCGGCTCTGGCGCGATGATTCTCGGGCTCTGGCGCCCGGCATGGGATATCTGCGCTATCGCCACGCCGCCGCCGGACTTCACCGCTTCGGCGAAGGCGGCGAGACCGGTTCTGGCTTCAGCGCTTTGTTCACCCTCCACCACGATATTGGCTGGACGCTCGCGATAGCGCCGGTCGATCATGACATTGCCGGTGATCTGCAGCCCGGCCCCGCCAGCGGCCCAGGCGGTATAGGCGCGCGCAATGCGCCGCCCCGCCCGCCCACCCGGCTCGGCCAGACCCTCGGTCATGGCGGCTTTGGCCAGACGGTTCGGGATTGTCACGCCGCACGGCAGGGTGAATGGTGACTCCATCAAGGTCATGACAGGGGTCTTTCATGCTGGAACGGATCGGCAAACAGGGCGGGCTGGGACTGCGTCGCTATCTTGGCCGGCGCATGGCGCGAAAAGTGGGGCGCGCCTCGCTGTCGCGCGAGGCGCCGGTGGAGGTCCAGCGCAAGCGAATGGACCATGCTGGTGACCGCCTGCCGCCGCCCAAGGGTATCACGATCGGGCGCATCGAATACGCCGGCCTGTCCGCCCTCAGCTTCACGCCGCACGCGCCTGAACCCGGCTTGATCTTGTACTTCCACGGCGGCGGATATTCGCGCGGCTCGGCCCAGAGCCACAAGCCGCTGGTGGCCCGCCTGTCGGACCTGTTCAACAGGCGCGCCGTGTCGGTGGACTACCGCATGGCGCCCGAACATGCCTGTCCGGCGGCGGTGGAGGACGGCGCGGCCGCACTGGCGCTGGCCTGCGACGAGGAAGCGGGTCCGGTGCTGCTGGCTGGCGACAGCGCCGGCGGCGGTCTGGCGCTGGCCAGCCTCATGCGTCAGCGCCAGGCTGGAAGACCGATGCCCGAGGCGGTCTATCTGATCTCGCCCTGGACCGACCTGTCCCTGTCGGGCGACAGCGTGAGCGCGCGCGCGGGCGCTGACCCCATGCTGACGCCGGGCAATCTGCGGGCGGGCGCCGAGCTGTATCTGCAGCAGCTGGACCCGCGCGATCCCGACGCCTCGCCGCTCTATGGCGAGCTGTCCGATTTGCCGCCGGTCTTCATCCAGGTGGGTGAGGACGAGATATTGCTGGATGACTCGGTGCGCCTGCATGCGGCGCTGGACGCGGCGGGCGTGGAGACGCACTGCGAGGTCTGGGCCGGGATGTGGCATGATTTCCAGCTGTTCGCCCCGCTGATCCGCGAAGCTGATGCGTCGCTGGAGCGCGCCAGGAACTGGCTGGCGCCTCATCTGGACGCTGACCAGGCCTGAGCATCGCCACGCGAAAGGGCCAGCGCAAAGCCGGTGGCGGGCCCGGACCAGTTATTGGTGATCACCCCGTCTCGCGTCTTGTACCAGCTGGGACAATCCTCCGCCCAGACCGTGCGCGCGAGCTTGGCCTGGATGCGCGTGTTGAAGCGTGTTTGAGCCTCGGCGGTGACTTCCAGCGAGCGCAAATCCTCGCCGATCAGGCGGCGCACCTGCCGGGCGGCGTACTCGCTCTGGCGCTCCAGCATGAAGATGATGGAGTTGTGGCCCAGATTGGTGTTCGGCCCATAGAGGATGAACAGATTGGGAAAGCCATGGACGGCCACGCCGCGATAGGCGCGCGGGCTGTCGCCCCAGACCTCATGCAGATTGCGCCCGTCGCGGCCGGTCACCGTGATGGTGGGCAGAAACTGCGTCGCCTTGAACCCGGTGGCGAAGACCAGCGTGTCAGCGGCGATGCGCTCGCCCTGGCCGTTGATGATCCCGTGCGGGCCGATGCTCGCCACGCCGCTGGCGTCCAGCGTCACATCGGGGCGCTGCAGCGTCGCGTAAAAATCGCTGGTGAGCAGGATGCGCTTGCAGCCTGGTGCAAAGTCCGGGGTCAGCCGGGCGCGCAGGTCCGGGTCAGGCACCTCGCGCTTGAGCCGGGCCAGCATGCGCCAGCGGGTGAAAGCATTGGCCAGTGTGCCCGACACGAAGGCGGAAAAGCGGGTTTCGTGGATAAGAAAGCTGGCGGTGCGGTAAAGCCAATGCCAGCCGGGTATATGGCGCAAGGCGGCCTTCTCCAGCGCCGTGAAGGCGCGGTCGGGCTTGTCGATGATCCAGTTGGGCGTGCGCTGAAACACGGTCAGATGCGCCGCGCGCTCCGCCATTTCGGGCAGGAGCTGGACGGCGCTCGCCGCCGCGCCGACGACCGCCAACTTCCGCCCTGTCACGTCGAGGTTTTCGGGCCATTGGGCTGAATGGACGACCT
>JBHYFR010000144.1:0-5823 GCA_051859425.1 Oceanicaulis sp.
GGCCGCATGGTCGCCTTCCACGGCCAGATGGGCATGTTCACCCGCGCGCTCAGCTACATGATGAGCCATGGCTCGGACGGCCTGCGTCAGGCCGCCGAGGACGCGGTGCTGAACGCCAACTATGTGCTGGCGCGTCTCAAACACGTCATGACGGCGGCGTTTGACGGGACCTGCATGCACGAGGCGCTGTTTGACGACCGCTTCCTCAAGGGCACGGGCGTGTCCACTCTCGATTTCGCCAAGGCGATGATCGACGAGGGCTATCACCCCATGACCATGTATTTCCCGCTGGTGGTCCATGGCGCCATGCTGATCGAGCCCACCGAGACCGAGAGCAAGGCGTCGCTGGACCGGTTCTGCGATACGCTGGAAGGGCTTGCGCGTGCGGCCCAGGCGGGCGAGACCGAGCGCTTCACCGCCGCCCCGCGCCATGCGCCGGCCAAGCGCCTGGACGAGACGCGCGCGGCGCGCAGCCCCGTGCTGCGCTGGAGCCCGCCGCAGGATCAGCCCCAAGCGGCCGAGTAGGACGCGCGGCGCCAGAGACACGGCGCCACAAAATCGCCCGCCGCACCGTCCACTGACTGCACAAACCGGCCCGGCCCCCTTGGTCGGGCCGGGTTTGGCGCTCTAGATTGGGTTCCCGACCGCCGATGGCTGGCTGGACTGCGGGAGCAAGAACACGGTGGCGATGAACGACCATCTCAACGGTTGGGGGAGGAATAGCGTGGCGGGCCTGGTGCAGGCCGTTCTGCGCGCGATTGGCGTGGCGTTGGGCCTGTTCATGCTGGCCATATCCATCCCTTTGTTTTTCCTGCCTATTCCGCTCGGCTTGCCGCTGGCGATTCTGGCGCTGATCCTGCTGGCGGCGACCTCCAAAACCGCCCATCGCGCGATCACCGGCTGGCTGCGCCGCCACCCCAAGGTGTGGGAGCGGGTCAAGCATTTGTTTGATCGCGGCGGCAAGGACTGAAGTCTCCGGCGCGTCACCATTTCTTTCGAAGAATGAAAGGGTTCGCCCATGACCATCACCCTGCATCATCTCGGCCAGTCGCGCTCCGAGCGCATTATCTGGCTGCTGGAAGAGCTGGGCGCGCCCTATGAGCTGGTGCGTCACAGCCGCGACGCCCAGACCCGTCTGGCGCCGGCGGCGCTGGGGGAAGTCCACCCGCTGGGCAAGGCGCCGCTTCTGGTGCTGGAGGACGGGCGCGCCCTCGCCGAAACAGGGGCTATCGCCCAGTATCTCTTGCATAAATTTGATCACGCGAACCGGCTGCATCCGGTCCCGGTCAGCCCCGCCTGGCCGGTGTTTCTCGAATGGATGCACGCCAGCGAGGGCGCGGTTTTCCTGCCCTTCCTGATGAACGCCTATCTGCGCCCGTCCGGCCTGATGGACAGCCCGCTGGGCCAGTTCATGGCCGCCGAGCGCGCCAAGGTTCTGGCCCATGTGGAGGCCCATCTGGAACGCCATAGCTGGTTCGCCGGAGAGGCGTTCAGCGCCGCCGACTGCATGATGGGATTCCAGCTGGAAGCGGCGCAGAACGCCGGCGCGATCTCCGACGCGTCGCCCGTTCATGACTGGCTGACCCGCGCCCGCGCCCGCCCCGCCCACCAGGCCATGCGCCAGGTGACGGCCCAGGACTGACCGGCGGGTTTCGGGGCCGGTTTCCGGCGCGCATTGCAGGTGTTTGCGCGCTGCTATATAATGATCATTATATAGCAGGAGGCCGTCATGCAAAAACTCAAAATCACCACTGTGGGGGCTTCCTCGGGTGTGATCCTGACCAAGGAGGTCATGGCGCATCTGAAGGTCAAGAAGGGCGACGTGCTCTATCTGACCGAGGCGGCTGACGGCAGCTATCGCCTGACCCCGTATGATCCTGAATTTGAACGGCAAATGTCGCTCGCGGAGGAGATCATGCACGATGATCGTGATGTCCTGCGCGCGCTGGCGAAGTGACCGGTCCGTCCGGTTCCAGGGACTGGCGCTGGGTCGATGCGGCCGTGATCCATGCCGTCCACGACCGCCAGCTGGCTGAGCATGGCGGCGCGGACGGCGTACGCGATGCAGCCGGCGTGGAGAGCGCGCTTGCCCGTCCGGTCAATCTGGCGAGCTATGGCGCGCCCGACGCAGCGGACCTTGCCGCCGCTTACGCCTATGGGCTCGCCAGAAATCACGGATTTGTGGACGGCAACAAGCGAACCGCCTGGATCGCGGCGCGTCTGTTTCTGGCGGACAACGGATACCGCCTCGGCTTCGACCCGGTGGACGCAGTCCGCATCATGGAGGGCGTCGCAGGCGGGACTGTGACCGAGGCCGAACTGGCCGGCTGGTTTCGGGGCCGGTTGGGGTGAGATTGGCTGCCAGCGCCCGGGCGCTTGGCCTCATGGCCCGTCTGTGTATCGAAAGCGGTCCGCCAGGTCCCCAAAACCGGTTTCTGAGAGCCCGAAACCGGGCCTCATGTGTCCACGGCGGCGATTTTTGTGTTCAGGCGGACCGGCCTCAGCGCCCGTTTCACGCCATCGCTTCGCTGGCGAGCGTGGCGCTGGCGTCTTCCAGTATGGCGTCGCCGGCCTCGCCGAACACCGCCTCGCGCCCGACCTCCAGCATGACCGGAACGGCCAGCGGCGAGATCTTGCTGAGTGCTAAGTGGTCGACTTTGCCTGCGATTTTGGCGAGCCGGTCGGCGAGCCGGCGAATGTCCAGAAGGCCCGACGCCGCGTCCTGCCAGGCGGCCTGCAGGAGGATATGGCCGGGCTCATGCTCGCGCAGCACGTTGTAGATCAAGTCAGACGAGAAAGTGACCTGGCGCCCGGTCTTCTCCTGCCCAGGAAACCGCCGCTCAATCAGCCCGGAAATGAGGGCGCAATTGCGAAAAGTGCGTTGCATAAGCGCGCTCTCGGCCAGCCAGGCGTCGAGGTCATCGCCCAGCATGTCCTCATGGAACAACGCGGCCATATCGGCCCCCGCCATGTCCTTAAGCCCCCACACCGCCAGCGCATATTCATTGGCCACAAAGCCCAGTGGGCGCAGGCGCGCGCGTTCAAGCCGCCGGGTCAGCAGCATGCCCAGCGTCTGATGAGCCAGGCGGCCCTCGAAGGGATAGCAGACGAGATAGTGTTTGCCCCCGCGCGGAAATGTTTCCACCAAAAGCCGGTCCGGCTCGGGCAGGCGCGAGCGTTCTTTCTGCAGGGCCAGCCAGTCGCGCACCTGTTCAGGCAGGCCGCCCCAGGCTTCGGGGGTGTGGACAAGCTCGCGCACGCGTTCGGCCAGAAAGGTGGTGTAGGGAAATTTGCCGCCCTGCCAGCTGGGGATTTTCGGGTCCTCGCCGCCCGCCCGGCTGACCAGGCATTCGGTCCCGCTTACCCCTTCAAAGCGCAACATCTGGCCGGCGAAAAGGAAGGTGTCGCCGGGGGTTAGCTGGTCGGCGAACCATTCCTCCACCTGGCCCAGCTTCGCGCCCGCGCCGCGCAGGGTGGCGGTGCGTGCTGCGCCGGACGCAGCCGGCAGGGGCGCGCCGGCGGCGTATGAGGGCGGGGCGGTGAGGCGGGCGCGCCCGCTGAGACTGGGGGATTGGGGCTGGGTCGGCGGCGTGGTTTTGCCCTTGCGTTTGGCGGCCAGACGCACGTCCAGCATGGGGCTTTCGATGATCACGCCGATATTGAGCCGGTGGCGTTGGGCGGCGTCGCGATTGCGGGGGCGCCAGAGTCCGTCGCGGCCCTTTACGATGCGTCTGAACCGGTCGTAGGAGCCCAGCGCGTAGCCGCCCGTGGCGACGAATTCCAGAACCCGATCAAAGGTTTCGCGCGGCAGGTTTGCATAGGGCGCAGCGCGGCGCACCTCGTCGAAGAGGGCGTCCGCCTCGAACGGATCGCCGCAGGCGCGGCCCATAACGTGTTGCGCCAGCACGTCAATTGCGCCCTCGCGCAAGGGCTCGCCGTCCAGCGCCCCGCAGTCAACCGCGTCACGTGCGCAGGCGCATTCGAGGTGCTCAAACCGGTTTGTGGGTACAAGAACGGCGCGTGACGGCACATCCAGCCGGTGATTGGACCGGCCCAGCCGCTGCATCAGGCGCGCGGCGCCCTTGGGCGCGCCCATCTGGATGACCAGGTCCACATCGCCCCAGTCGATCCCCAGATCCAGGGTGGAGGTGCACACCACCGCGCGCAGCTTTCCCGCCGCCATGGCCGCCTCCACCTTGCGGCGCTGCTCCACCGACAATGATCCGTGATGCAGGGCGATGGGCAGGGCATCGTCATTGACGCTCCACAGCATCTGGAACACGAACTCGGCCTGGGAGCGGGTGTTGACGAACACCAGCGTCAGGCGGGCGTCGCGGATGCGGGCATAGACATCGTCAATGGCGTGGCGGCCCGAATGGCCGGCCCAGGGAATGCGCGCGGCGTCCGGAGTCATGATCTCGATCCGGGGCTTGGCGCCGGGCGCGCCGCGGATCAGCCGCGCCGTCCGGGTCCCGCCCGGGCTTTGGCGCGCCAACCAGCGGGCGTGGCCCGCCTCGTCCATCACCGTGGCCGACAACCCCACCCGGCGCGCCTGGGGCGCATAGGTGGTCAGGGCGGCCAGCCCCAGCGCCAGGAGATCGCCGCGCTTGCCCGGCGCCAGCGCGTGAACCTCGTCAATGATCACGGCCTTGAGGTCGGCGAAAAACGCCGCGCCGTTTTCCTGCGCGCAGAACAGCGCCAGCTGTTCGGGCGTGGTCAGCAGCATGTCGGGCGGCGCGGCGCGCTGGCGGGCGCGGCGCGATTGCGGCGTATCGCCGGTGCGCGTCTCGATGCGCAGGTTCAGCCCCATCTCGCTGACCGGACGGGTCAGATTGCGCGCCACATCATAGGACAGCGCCTTCAACGGCGAGACATAGAGCGTATGCAGCCGGTGGGGCCGGTCCGCGCCCGCGCCGTCAGTCAGGGCGGCCAGCTCCACCAGACTGCCCAGAAACCCGCCCAGCGTCTTTCCCGCGCCGGTGGGCGCGATCAGCAGCGCATCCTCGCCCGCCTGCGCCGCCTCCAGCATGGCCAGCTGATGAGCCCGCGGCGCCCAGCCGCGCGCATCAAACCAGGCCTGGAACGGGGCGGGCAGGGCGCTCATGACGTGAGAGATAGCGCACGGGGCAGGGAAAGGGGATGGGGGAGGTTGATTGATGAGAAACCCTCAAACCTGTTTTCCCGGAAGCCGCGAAGCGGCTGTCCGGGACCCATCCCGCTGCATTTGAACCGCCTCGACCGCAGAGAGGTTCGGTGGATGGGTCCCGGCTCTCGCTCTGCTCGGCCGGGAAGGCAGCGTGGATAGCCCCCCGCTGCACCTGCCCGCGTGGCCTGTCTTGAAGGGGCGGGTGCGGGGCTCCACTTGTGTCTGCACACGAAGCGGGCGACGCTGGCCCGCATGACATGATGGCGCCCGGATGCGGAATGCGCGGGGGCGCGGAGAACCAGACCGATGACCGAGACCCGGACCCTTCCTCTTCTGCCGCTGCGCGATATCGTGGTGTTTCCGCACATGATCGTGCCCCTGTTTGTGGGCCGCGAGAAATCCGTGCGCGCGCTGGAAGAAGTGATGCGCGGCGACAAGCAGATCCTTCTGGCCACCCAGAAAAGCGCGGCGGATGATGATCCGGCCGCCGACGCGATCTACGGCCAGGGCGTGATCGCCTCGGTGCTGCAATTGCTCAAATTGCCCGATGGCACGGTGAAAGTGCTGGTCGAGGGCGGGCGGCGCATGGAGGTGGTGCGCTATCTCGACAACCAGGCCTATTTCGAGGCCGAGGCGCGCCTTGTGGACGAGGCGACCGGCGAGGCCGCCGAGATGGA
>JBHYFR010000145.1:0-5806 GCA_051859425.1 Oceanicaulis sp.
GGCGCGCATCAGGACCATGGCCATCACGGGCATCATGGACATCACGGCCACCAGACGCCGCCGCCGGCTCCGGCTGATCCCGGCGACATCCCGGTGATGCACGGCATGCTGTCGCCCAACCAGATGATCGCGCTGGAAAACGCCCGGGGCGCCGAGTTTGACCGCCTGTTTCTGGAGGGCATGATCATCCACCACCAGGGTGCGCTGGATATGGTCGATGATCTGATCGCCCGGCCCGGCAGCGCGGAAGACCCGCAGCTGTCCGATTTCCTGTCCCACGTGGTCTCTGACCAATCCGCCGAAATCCTGCGCATGCAGTCACTTCTGTCTGAAATCTGATCCTTGTTCGTCGCTATCCAGCCTGGAGCCGTTCTTGTCATGACCCTACGCTCAAGCATGCTGTCGTCCGCCGCCGCCCTGGCGATCCTGATCACCGGCGCCAGCGCCCAGGCGCAGCAGCCGCGCGCGTTTGAGCCGGACGCCCGAACCGATCTCGCCGGCGGGCTGCATGACGCCGAGCAGGCGGCCTGGAACCTGCAGCTGGAACACGCCATCACGCCGCCGCCGGGCTTTTTCGATCCCGACGCCCTGTTCTATCCCAGCGCCATGCGTGAGGCCTATGAGGCGGCGCGCGAGCGCGGTGAAGCGCCGCCCACGCCCGCTTTCACCCCGCTGGCGCTGTCCAACACGGATCTGGCCTTCATCGGGGGCAAGGTGATTGTCGGCAATTACAACGGCTTCAACATCTATGACGCCAATGTGGACGGCGCGCCGGAGCTGGCGCTGTCGGTGGTCTGTCCGGGCGGGCAGGGCGATGTGTCGGTCCATGGCGATCTGCTGTTCGTTTCGGTCGAGCAGAATCGCGGGCGCCTGGATTGCGGCACGTCGGGCGCCGAGGGCGATGTAAACCCGGAGCGTTTCCGCGGCATCCGGATTTTCGACATTTCCGATTTCAATGCGCCGCGTCAGGTGGCGGCGGTGCAAACCTGCCGCGGGTCGCACACCCATACCCTGCTGCCCCATCCGAGCGATCCGGACGTGCTTTACATCTATAATTCGGGCTCGTCCTTCGTGCGCGAAACCGACGAGCTGGATATCTGCTCGTCCGGTCAGCCTGACGAAAACCCGGAAACCGCACTCTATTCCATCGACGTGATCAAGGTGCCGCTGAGCGCGCCGGAAGAGGCGGCGATCGTGAACCGCCCGCGCATTTTCGCCGACCGCGACACCGGCGAGATCGCCGGCCTGTGGCAAGGCGGCCGCTTCGGCGTCGCCACCCAGCGCACCGCCCAGACCAATCACTGCCACGACATCACCGTCTATCCCGAGTTGGGGCTGGCCGCAGGCGCGTGCAGCGGCAACGGGATCCTGTTGGACATTTCCGATCCGGAGAACCCGCAGCGCATCTCAGACCTGTTCGATCCGGACATGGCCTATTGGCACTCGGCCACGTTTAACAATACCGGCGATGTTGTTGTGTTCACAGATGAATGGGGCGGCGGAACCGCCGCGCGCTGCCGGGCGTCCGATCCGGTGACCTGGGGCGCCAATCTGATCGCCACGGTGGAGGACGGCACGCTCACCGGGCGCAGCTATTTCAAACTGCCCACCGTCCAGGGCGAGACGGAAAACTGCGTCGCCCACAACGGCTCGCTGATCCCGGTGCCCGGCCGCGATATCATGGTCCAGTCCTGGTACCAGGGCGGCATCACGGTGATCGACTTCACCGATCCCGGCAATGTCTTCGAGATCGCCTATTTCGACCGCGGGCCAGTGGACCCGGACGCACTGGTGGTGGCCGGTTACTGGTCGGCCTACTGGTATAACGGGCGCATTTACGGGTCTGAAATCGCCCGCGGGCTCGACGTGCTGCGCCTGACCCCCAGCGAGCATCTCTCGCCGTCGGAAATCGCCGCCGCCGAGCGGGTGATTGAGGACCAGGTCAATCCCCAGACCCAGACCCGCATCACCTGGGACGATCACCCCGATGTGGCGCGATCCTATCTCGACCAGCTTGCGCGATCTGTAGCCCTCAGCGACGATCTGGCCGGACGCGCCCGCGCGGCGGTGGATCAGTGGGAGCAGGGCCGCGTCAATCGTGGCGCGATGACCCGCCTGGCGCGCGATCTCGCCAGCGCAGGCGAAGAGGCCGAAGGGCGCGACCAGTCACGGATCGTGGCGCTGTCGCAGCTGCTGGACCGGGCAGGGTAGGCAAGACAGGCACGGGACAGGCGCGGGGCGGCGTGAGGGCCGCCTTGCGCCTGCCGCCACAATTTACCGCACGGCTTTCGAACGGGACAATTGATATGCGCCTTGGGGTCCCGGTCTTCAGTTACGCGAATTTTGAGAACTTCCGGGAGACAATTGCCCGTGGGGACTTGTACACGGGCAATCTGGGCGACAACATGCAATCGATCGCTGCGCGCCGCTTGCTGCGCGCGATGGCCGTTCCGGATGTGCGGATTGCGCCGGTCGATCGCGACAGCCTGTCTGACTACGCTGGCGAGCCGGTGGCGCTGATCATGAATGGCGTCTTCAAGGCCAGCTGCTTCCCCACCCCGCCAACGGTTACGCCCGTGTTTATGGGTTTTCACGCCCACGGCGCGACGATTGATCAACATGCCGGTTATTTCGCGCGCCACGCGCCGATAGGTTGCCGCGATGACGCAACCACAAAGCTGTTTCGTGATCGGGGTATCGAGGCGTTTACGACCGGGTGCGTGACGTTCACCCTGGCGGCGCGGGCAAGCGCGCCCGCGCACGGGCGGCCGTGTATCGTTTACGGCGCGGGATCGGGCGAGTTGCCTGCAGGCTTGTTGTCAGCCATGCCTGCGGATGTGCGCGACCGCGCCGCCCTGGTGTTCCAGCGCATCCCGCTTTGGACGATCCCGCTCGGTCCAGACGAGCGCATGCGTGTGGAGCAGTTCGCGGCGCAATTGCTGAGGACCTATTGCGACGAGGCGTCGCTTGTCATCACGCCGCTGCATCATGCCGCCGCGCCCTGCATGGCCATGGGTATTCCCGTTATTGTCGCGCGCGCCGCCTCGAACGCACGGTTCTCATTCCTTGAGTCGCTGGTCCCGGTGCACACGCCGGAGACATTTGACCGGATCAATTGGACGCCGGCGTTGGTGGATACCAAGCCGGTGCGCATTGCCTTTGAAGACGCGCTGCGGCGCATGCTAGCGGCGAAAGGCATCGACCTCTAGCCCGTCGGCCCGGCCAATTGGCGCACAGCATCCACATGCGGGAGGCGCCCAGTGGCCATGTCCAGTGGAATCACACGCGGCGCCACGCCATGCCAGAGACTGGCCAGAAGCAGGCTTGAAGACGCCGTAGAGTGCATCGTGCAGTCGGCATGATGAAACGGCAGCAGCAATTCGATGGGCACAGGACGGCGTTCGACCACCAGCTGCCCCGGCGGCAGTGCGATTTCCAGGTCCAGACGAGGGTGGGGCTTCCACACCACCAGAGGCGGCGAGGGCGCATCCATCAGCACGTGCAGACGCGTGGCGTACGCCTCGGCCTCGGCTGCCGCGTCCACAATACCGGTCCGGCATAGCGACGTCCCCGCCACGATGGCGCACGAAGCGCTGCGCGCAATGCGCCCGGCCACATCTTGCAGTCCGAACGCGGTCTGGAGGCGGGCGTGCAGGCGCCGGTATGCGCCGGGGTCCGCTGTGATGACCCGGGGCGGGGCGCCGGACCTGAGATAGGCAGGCAGCCCCAGTCCGGGCAGGGCCGCCAGTGGCAGGATCGCCGCGTCCGGCTGAAACCGGGGCTGGCCGCTGGCGCCGAGACGCCGCGCGCGGCTATGTGGCAGGACATGAGTGGCGATGCCGTTCTCGGTCAGGATCAACTCATCCCGTCTTAGCTCCGCGAGCAGCGCCTCCTCGCCTGCGCCCAGAAGATGAGAGATGGCGACCCGCGCAAACCGCCGCCCGGTCTTGTCGAGCAAATCACTGCGGGCCTCGGCGCTGTCGATATCGAGCCGGTGGATGGAAGCGCCCGGCGCCATCACTGCGCAAACATCCAGCATCGCGGCGGGAACATTGGCGCCGCGCCCCATCAGTACAATGACCCAGTCGCTCATTTGGCCCGGCTCATCCGGCGCCATGGCCGCGATCAGAACCAACAGGTCCGACGGGCCGGTGAGGAACGCGATATTCGCGCGCGGCGACACCTCGAAACCTGTCATCAGGACATGTCCTCCCGAACTTTCGGCGCGATGGATCATAAGGTGCGGCTGTGCACCCGTCAGCCAGCCTGGCCGACCACGGGGCGAGGGATAATCCTTACGGGCTTGTTTATGGGAGCTTCAAGCGAGGGCCTTCGACATGGCGCCATATGGCGGAGGAGGAGGGATTCGAACCCCCGGAAGGCGTTAACCTTCAACGGTTTTCAAGACCGCCGCATTCAACCGCTCTGCCACTCCTCCGGCCCGGACGGGTTTAGCGGCGGGGCGGGGGGTGTGCAAGACGCATGGGCTTGCGCGCATGCGCCCGGCGGCTAGGGTGTCGCGCGGCGGCGCCAGCGAAAGGATGCGGTCCTTGTCCTTGCAGTCCAGGTCCTTTTCAGCCTGCGCGCTTGTGAGCGTGCTGGCGTGTCTGTCAGCGTGCGCAACGCAGCCGGTGGCCGATCACTCCGGCGCGGCCGCCGGGGCGGTTTCCACACCGGCGCACATCGCCCCCGCGCCAGCACCGGCCACGGTCGAGGTCGCCGGCGCGCATCTGGCCGTGCGCGGCGTGGAGGAGGGGGTCGCCTCCTGGTACGGGCCGCGCTTTCATGGCCGGCTTACCGCCAATGGCGAGATTTTCGACCAGCATGCACTGACCGCCGCCCACCGCAGTCTTGATCTGCCGTCACTGGCCCGGGTGACGCGGCTGGACACCGGCGCCAGCGTGATCGTGCGCATCAATGATCGCGGGCCTTTCATCGAGGGGCGGATCATCGACCTCAGCCGCGCGGCCGCCGAGGCGCTGGGCTTTGTGGAGCAGGGTCTGGCGCAGGTGCGCATCGAGGCGCTGGGCCCGGCCGAGCCTGAAGACCGCGCTGCGGTCTCGCGTATTGTGCGCGGGCCGGGCGCCAGCCGGACGGCCCAGCGCTAGATCTGCTGGACGCCAGCCTTTCAGGGGCGGGCCGGGCCGGTTACTCTGCTGATCCCTGACGCCGCCGCTGGAGACATGCCGCGCCATGCCCGCATCCGCCCTGACACCGACCGCCTGGCTCATCGCTTTCATTCTGGCCGCAACCGGACTGGCGCCGGGGGCTGAAGCGCGCCAGAGCGCGTTCGACACGCGCGCCAGTCACGCCGTGATCCTGGATTACGACACCGGGGCGATCCTGTTCTCCAAGAACGGCGATGAACCCATGCCGCCGGCGTCCATGTCCAAGCTGATGACCGCGCTGATGGTGTTCGAGGCCCTGGAAGACGGCCGGCTGACCATGGACGACGAATTGCCGGTCAGCGAAACCGCCTGGCGGCGCGGCGGCGCGGCGTCGGGTTCCTCCACCATGTTCCTGGAGCTCAACTCGCGCGCCACGGTGCGCGACCTGTTGCAGGGCATTATCGTCCAGTCGGGCAATGATGCGTGCATCGTGGTGGCCGAGGCGCTGGGCGGCACCGAGGAGAATTTCTCCCTGATGATGACGCAGCGCGCCCGAGAGCTGGGGCTGGACAGCGCCAATTTCGCCAACTCCACCGGCTGGCCGCACCCCGAGCACCGGATTTCGGCCCGTGATCTGGCGCGCCTGGCCCAGATCATCGTGCGCGATTATCCACAGTATTACAGCTTCTACGCCCAGC
>JBHYFR010000146.1:0-962 GCA_051859425.1 Oceanicaulis sp.
CGCAGGCTCGCCGCTGGACAAGGGCGCGCGCAATCGCGGTGTGTCGGTCTATCTGCCCGACCGCGTGGCGCCCATGCTGCCTGAACGCCTGTCTAATGATCTGTGCTCGCTGAAAGAGGGCGAGGAACGGCCGTGCCTGGCGGTCCGCATGGTGTTTGACCGCGACGGGAACAAGCGCGGCCATGCCTTCATGCGCGGCTGGATGCGCTCTGCGGCGAGCCTGTCCTATGAGGACGCGCAGGAGGCGATTGACGGCCGCGGCAAGGGCAAGGCGGAAACGCTGCTGGACGGCGTGCTCAAACCGCTCTGGGGCGCTTACGCGGCGCTTAAAATTGCGCGCGCGCGCCGTGAGCCGCTGGAGATTGACGCGCCCGAGCGCAAGATCGTCATCGGCGAAGACGGATCGGTTCAGGGCGTGAAACTGCGCGACCGCTTCGACGCGCACAAGCTGATAGAAGAAATGATGATCCAGGCCAACGTGGCCGCCGCCGAAGCGCTGGAGGAAAAGCGCACCGCGCAGATCTACCGCGTCCACGACGAGCCGGGCACGCAGAAGCTGGAAAACCTGGCGGAGTTCCTGCCCCATGTGGGTCTGAAATGGACGCGCGGCGACCGTGTGACTCCTGCGCGCTTCAACGTGGTGCTCAAGGCCGCTGAGGGCGGCGAGCACTTTGAGACCGTCAACGAGGTGGTGCTGCGCAGCCAGTCCCAGGCGGTCTATGACACCCATAATCTGGGGCATTTCGGGCTCAATCTGGAGCGCTACTCCCACTTCACCTCGCCCATCCGGCGCTATGCGGACCTGACGATCCACCGCGCCCTGATCCGCGCCTACAAGCTGGGCGATGACGGTCAGAGCGACGAGGAGCGCAGCCAGCTGGAGGCCATCGCCGAGGAAACCACCGCCAATGAGCGCCGGGCCATGGCCGCAGAGCGCGACGCGGTGGACCGCTATATCGCCG
>JBHYFR010000146.1:972-5795 GCA_051859425.1 Oceanicaulis sp.
GGCTCGCCTCGCGCACCGGCGGCGAGTTTGAGGGCCGCATCACCGGCGTCACCCGGTTTGGCCTGTTTGTCAGGCTTGATGAGACCGGCGCCGACGGGCTGTGCCCCATATCCCAGCTGGGCGATGAGTATTTCGTCCATGATGAGGGGGCCCACGCCCTGGTCGGTCAGCGTACCGGCGGGCGTTTCCGGCTTGGCATGCGTGTGAAGGTGCGTCTGGTCGAGGCTGCGCCCGTGACGGGCGGGCTGAAATTCGACATGCTGACCCCTCCTGAAGCTGGAGATCCGAATCGGGGCCGCACCTCGGCGCGTTCAGGCCGCAAAGGCTTTGAGCGCCGGCCGGGCGGCCGCCCGAACAAACCCCATGGCCGACGCAAAAACTGACATCCGCCCCGCCTCTCCCGCCCCGCAGCGCCCGCGCCTGGCAGCATCGCTGATCCTGACGCGCAAGCGCGCTGGCGGCGAGGTCGAGCTCTTGCTCGGACGGCGCTCGGGCGGGCATGTCTTCATGCCGCAGAAATACGTCTTTCCCGGCGGACGCGTGGACCGTAGCGACGGCTATGCCCCGCTGGCGCGCGAGCCGCGCGAGCATGTGCGGGCGGTCCTCACCCGCGTGATGAGCGAGCGCCGGGCGCGCGCCGCTGCAGCGGCAGCCTTGCGTGAAACGGCCGAGGAGACCGGCCTGCTGCTCGGCCGCCCCGGTGAGATCACCCGTCCCCGACCCGCCTGGCAGGCTTTTGCTGAGGCGGGAGTGCGCCCCGACGCGGCGGCGCTGGACCTGGTGGCGCGCGCCATCACGCCGCCCGGGCGCACACGGAGGTTTGACGCTTGGTTCTTCCAGGCGGATGCAGACCAGATTCACGGTGAAAGCCGGCTTGTCAGCAATGGCGAGCTTGAGGATTTGCGCTGGGTGGCGCTGGATGCGGCGCGTCATCTCGACATCCCCATCATCACCCGCTTCGTCCTGTCGGAGCTGGAAGCGCGCATGGCGCGCCGCGACGCGCCGGTGCGCTGCGCCCGGGTCACGCCCAAAGGGCCAAGGGTGGACGAAATATGAGCCGCCCCGCGGACATGGCCGCGCTCTTGCTGACCGACCCCCATAGCGGGCGCCTCGCGCTGGGCCGTGACGATAATGATCTGATCACACCCACCGCCCGCCCCGAACGCGGAGACGGGGCCGGTCCGGCTGCAGGGCCCAACCTGTCACGCGCCGCGCTGGGGGCGCCTGAAACCCGCACCGCCGCCTTCCAGGACGCCGCACTGCGCGCGCTGTTTGAAACCCTCGGCCAGCTGATCGCCCGTCCCGCCCCGTCAGAGGCGCGCCTTGCCCGCGAGGGCGGCTGGGGCCGCATCGCCCGCCATCAGCTGATGCCGGACCGCAGCGCGCTGACGTATCTTGGTCGCGCAATCGATCCTGTTGACGCCGCGCAACGGCGCCATTTGCGTGTTTTCGCCGCCCCGCTGAGCGCGGTATCCAACTCGATCAAGCGGCGCGGACGTTGCGAGCGCCTGGTCTGGCTGGACGCAGGCGCCGCCCTGCACAGCCTGGGCGACCCGGCCCTGGCGCCGTTCCTCACGCGGGCGCTGAGCGGCGCTGATACGGCCCCGGTCAAAGTCATATTTCGGGCGGGACAGCGGATCGAACAGGCGCTATAGCCGCCAGCGTCATGGCCATTCGTTTTCTCACTGATCCGGCGCTCGGGCGCACGCGTTCGCTGTGCGCCGCCATTCTGTGCGCGGCCATGGCCGGATGTGGATTCGGCCTGTTGATGCCGCTGGTGGCCCTCAATCTGGAAGCCATGACCGGATCGGCCGCCGTAGTGGGCCTCAACGCAGCGGCCGCCGCGATTTCCACCATCGTGGCGACCCCCCTCATCCCGCCCTTGCTGGCGCGCACGCCGCCGCGCGTGACCATCGCCGCCTGCGCGGCGCTGACCGGGATCGGCATCCTGATATTCCCCTTCCTGCCCGACGTGATCGTCTGGTTCGTGCTGCGCTTCACCGTGGGGCTGGCGGTCACCGTGATCTTCGTGGCCAGTGAGACCTGGATCAACCAGTTGGCCAAGCCGGAGAGCCGGGCGGGACTGCTGGCGGTGTATGCGACGGTGTTGTCAGGCGGGTTCGGGTCCGGCGGTCTCCTGCTGGCGCTGCTGGGATCGCAGGGATTCGCGCCCTGGATCGCCGGGGGCGCGATTTTCCTGCTGGGCGCCGTGCCCATCCTGCTCTTGCGGGGGCCGGACCTGGTCGCGCCGAACCGGGCCGAGTCTGGTCCGCTGGCGCTGTGGAATGCCGGGCGGCTCGCGCCGGTCGCCATTCTGGCCGGCTTTGTGTTCGGCGCGCTGGAGACGGGGATTTTCGCCCTGGTGCCGGTCTATGCCGAGCGCCTGGGCTTCACTGAAACGGTGGTGGGGCTGCTCGTGGCCGTCGGAGCGCTGGGCGCCATCACGATGCAAATCCCCATCGGCCGCTTCGCAGACCGGGCCGGCCGGCTGGTCACGCTGCGCCTGATCGCAGCCGCCGCCGTCGTGCTGGCGATCCTGATCGCGGTGGCGGGCGCCCGCCTTTGGGCGCTGTATCCGATGATCTTCCTCTATGTAGGCGTGGCCAGCGCCTTCTACACGGTCGGTCTCGCCCTGATCGGGGAGCGGGTGCGCCCCGGCCAGCTGGCCAGCGCCAACGCCGCCTTCATCTTTGCCTACGGGATCGGATCGCTAGCCGGCCCGGTGAGCGCCGGCGCGGCGATGGACGCTTTCAACCCGTGGGGACTGCTTTTGGCGTTCGCCCTGTTCGCCGCCTTTTATCTTGTCGTCGCCTGGCGTGCGAAGGACCGCTGACCTGTGCGCATGGCCAAGGATTGACACCGGCGCGCGCGTGCGTATGTTCCGCCGCTCGCAACGCGCCTGAGCCTTTTCTGGCGCGCCATCTCTTTCGACCGGGTGCTCGACCATGGCCAAACCGACAACCATCAAGATCCGCCTGAACTCGACGGCGGGCACGGGTTATTTCTACGTGACGAAGAAAAACGCCCGGACCATGACCGAGAAGCTCGTGCTGAAGAAGTACGATCCGGTCGCGCGCAAGCACGTCGAGTTCAAGGAAGGCAAGATCAAGTAGGCAAGCGCCTGCCGATCACGCCGACACAGATTTTGAAAGAGGCTGCGTGGATCACGCGGCCTTTTTCTTTGCGCCAACCACCTGGTTGCGGCCCGAGGCTTTCGCCTCGTAGAGCGCAGCGTCGGCGCGGCCGAGCAGGTCTTCCACATCGTCCCCGGGCAAGGCCTCGGCCACGCCCACCGACACCGTGACGCTCAGCGCGCCTTCAGGCCAGGCGAAGGTCTCCCGCGCCACGGCGGCGCGCACGCGTTCTGCCGCCTCCAGCGCAGCGTCAGCCTGGGTCCCGGGGAAGATCAGAATGAATTCCTCGCCGCCAAACCGGGCGGCGATGTCGACGGCGCGCATTTCGCGCAGGATGCGCGCAGCGAAACCTTCCAGTACAGCGTCGCCTGCGGCATGGCCCCAGGTGTCGTTGATGCGCTTGAAATGGTCGATATCGATGAGGGCCGCTGAAACCGGCTCGCCGCCGGCGGCCAGCCCGTCCAGCGCCTGCCCGAGGCGCGAGCTGGCGTAGCGCCGGTTGAACAGGCCGGTGAGCGGGTCCTTGACCGCCATCTCGAGGCTTTCCTCCAGCCGGTCGCGCAGTGCATCCGCATAAGTCTTGCGCCGGATCTGGGTGCGCGCGCGCGCGGCCAGCTCACCACCATCAATCGGGCGGGCGATGACATCGTTCACGCCGAGATCCAGGGCGCGCACCATGGTGCGCCGGTCATCGGCCTCCACCACCGCCAGGATTGGCAGCTGGCGGGTCGCAGCGTCCGAGCGCACCCGCGCGCACAGGCGCAATCCGTCAAAGCGCGGTGACGAGACGTCCACGATCATCAGATCGTAGCCAACCGCCATGTGCGCCGCCTCGCGCGGGTCGGCGACCGCGTGAACGGCAAAGGGCTCCGGGAGCTTGGCCGCCAGGCGCTCTGCTCCGGCCTCGTCAGAGCCGACCACCAGCACCGAACCGCCCTGCAAAGGCGCATCGGGCTCGGCCTCGGCTTCGCGCTCGCGATGGCGCAGGCGCAGCTCGTCCATCACCACTTTTAGCCGCAAGAGCGAGCGCACGCGCGCAAACAGCGCCACGTCGTCCACCGGCTTGGTCAGAAAATCATCTGCGCCCGCTTCAAGGCCCGCGATCCGGTCAGCGCGCTGGTCCAGCGCGGTGACCATCACAACAGGAATGTGGCGGGTGACAGGGTCCGCCTTGAGCCGGCGGCAGGTCTCGAATCCGTCAATGCCGGGCATCATGACGTCCAGGAGGATGATGTCCGGCTCGTGACTGCACGCCAAGGCCAGGCATTCATGCCCGTCAGCAGCCTGCAGCACTTCGAAATACTCGGCGCTCAGCCGCGCCTCGAGGAGGCGGCGATTGGTCTGGATGTCGTCGACGACCAGGACGCGCGCGCTCATGACTGATTCCGCCTCAACCGAGAAACTTGCGGACGGTTTCGATGAAGCTCGCCACGGTGATCGGCTTGGACAGATAGCCCTCGCAGCCGCCTTGGCGGATCCGCTCCTCGTCGCCCTTCATGGCAAAGGCTGTGACCGCCACCACGGGAATGCTCGCCAGCGCCTCGTCATTCTTCAGCCATTTGGTCACGTCCAGGCCCGAGACCTCGGGCAGCTGGATGTCCATGAGAATGAGGTCCGGCTTGTGCTCACGCGCCATATCCAGCGCCTTGAGCCCCTCGCGCGTCTGCACGGTTTCAAAACCGTGCGCCT
>JBHYFR010000147.1:0-5767 GCA_051859425.1 Oceanicaulis sp.
AAACACGCCTGTCCCGAACGGCGTCAGCGCCTCGCCCCAGCGAAAGGCGATCCCCATCCCGCCCGCCTTGGCTTCGCCGGGCGTGACGGCTTCCTCGGCGATGAACACGTCATGCAGGCGCGAGGGTCCCGACAGGCCGGTCTCCAGCGCCGCGTCCAGCACGCTCGCCCCGTCCACCAGCAGGCGCCGGGCGCTGGCATGGGTCAGCGCCTGCACGAAGCGTTTGGGGCTGGCGCCGGTCCAGCGGGTGAAGACGCGCTGGAAATGGCCGGGCGACAGGCCGGCGGCGGCGGCGGCCGCGGCCAGATCCGGCTGGTCGCGCCAGTGTGCGCTCAGGAAATCCAGCGCGGCGGCGATGCGCGGGTAATCGCGCGCGCGCTCGTCCAGCGGGGCCGGCGCGGCGGGGCGGGGCGGGGTGCTGGAATCGCTCATGCGGGCAAATTGCCCGTCAGGCGGAGGTGCCGCCACCTGATTCTTGCGCAGGCGGGCCCGCGTCGGGCCGCCGCACTGTATCCAGCGCCTCGCGCACCGCAGCGGCCAGGCTTTCTCGCTCCCTCGGCGACAGCATGGCCCCGATGATGAGCGTCTTGCCCATGGCGGTGAGCTGGGCCTGCACATCGCTCTCGCCCGCTCCGGCCAGCGCGACGCGCGTCCAGGCGCTGGGCAGGCGGAACCAGGTCTGATGACCGGTGGGATAACGCCGGCCGACGCGGATCTCACGCCGGGTGATTTCGATAGTCTCCAGTCGCTTGCCATCCCGGTAGGAGATGCGGAAAGCCAGCCAGACCAGCAGCACGTCCAGCCCGAAAAAGCCCAGCACTGGCCAGGCGCCGGCCATCATGAAGGCGATCCCGGCGGTGAAGCTGACCAGCGCGATGGCGCCCATCAGCACATAAAAGCCGGTATTGGGCAGGGATCGGTTGGGCCGCACCTCGGCATTGAACACAACAGGGTCATCACCGGTCGGAGGCGGTGGTGCGGCCTCGGCGGGCCAGGTTTCGTACATCCGGCGGCGTTCCATGAGCGCCCAACATAGCGCGCCGGGGCCATCGCGCCCAGCCGGTGCGGCGGGTCGCCTCAGGGGGCTAAAACACGCGCTGCATCCTGCATGCAATATGAATGCGCGCGCCTTTCTCGCGCCAAAATCAGGAACGAAACTTGGTTCCATGGCGGACGGGAACAGTCTATCGCAACCCGGCCGCGTCCAACTTCAGATCAGGCCAGACGCCATGACCCTGTCCGCACTTATGACCGCTTCCGCCCTGAGCGCCGCCGCCCTTGTGCTCGGCGCGCCTCCCGCACCCCTGGCGCCGCGCGCCGAGGCGCCGCTGGCATCCTCCGCGCCGGGCGTGGAGTTTGCGTCCTATGTCTATGTGGCCGAGCCCGACCTGTCGGCGGACGCCATCGTGCCCTTGCCTTCAGGCAAGAACGCGGCCGGCGCCGAACAGCAGGCGCAAAGCGTGGCGCGGGCCGAAGCCTGGTTTGACGGTCTGACCACGCTGCGTGCGCGCTTTGAGCAGATCGCCCCGGACGGCCGCCTGACCACCGGCGATGTGGCGCTGAGCAAGCCAGGCCGGGCGCGCTTCTCCTATGATGCGCCCACGCCCGTGCTGATGGTGGCGGACGGGTCCACCGTGGCCATTGCCGATTTCGACCTGGAGACGATAGACCGCGCCCCCATCGCCTCGACGCCGCTGCGCTATGTGCTGGGGTCCGGCCCGGCCCTGAGCGAGACCGGCGCTGTCACCGATGCCGGCCACAGCCGCGGGCGGCTCTATGTCACCCTGACCGATCCCGATGGCGAAACCGATGTGCGCCTGACCCTGGTGTTCGACGATCCCGATCCGGCCCTGCCGCCCGAAACCCTGCAGCTGGCGGGCTGGTATGCGGTGGACGCCATGGGCGGCCTGACCGAAGTGCTGCTCAGCGATGTGGAGACGGGCGTGCGCCTGGAGCCGCGCCTGTTCGTGCTGGATGATGAAGACGTCATCCCCGACCGCCGCCGCGGTCGGCGGCGCTGAGGGCCGCTAGACCAGCAGCCAGAGGATGAGCCCGCCCAGCGCGAACCGGTAGAGCACAAAGGGCAGAAACCCGATCCGGGCGACAAAGCGCATCAGCACGGCGATGGCCAGATAGGCGGCGAAGAAAGACAGGACGGCGATGATCAGCCCGTCAGTCAGGCTGGCGCCCAGCTGCGCCCCGCGCGACAGCTCGATCACGGCGACCAGGCCAAAGGCGGCGATCACCGGGATCGACATCAACATAGAAAAGCGCGCCGCTTCGGGCCGCTCCATGCCCAGCGCCCGCGCCGCGGTCATGGTGATGCCCGACCGGCTGACGCCCGGGATCAGGGCCAGCGCCTGGGACAGGCCGATGAGAACCGCAGAGCGCATGCCCAGCGTCTCCGTCGTGACCGTCTTGCGCCCGAAATGGTCCGCCGCCCAAAGGGGAATGGCGAACAGGATCAGCATCCAGGCCAGCAGGGCGGGCGAGCGCATCGCCTCGGCAAGCCCGGCGACATACAGCACGCCGCCAAAGATCAGCACTGGCGGCGTCGCCACCGCGATCAGCAGGGCCAGGCGCCCGCCTTCGGTGACCTTGCCCTGCAACAGCGCAAACTTGCCCGTGATCACGGCCATCACATCGCGGCGGAAATAGATCATCACCGCAGCCAGCGAGCCCACATGGGCCATCAGATCGATCAACACACCCTGATCCTCAAACCCCGCCGCTTCGGGCGCGAGAATGAGATGGGCCGAGCTGGACACGGGCAGAAACTCGGTCAGGCCCTGGACGACAGCCAGCAGGATCAGGGTGAACAGAGTCATGGCAGGCGCTCCCGGGCCGCGAAAGGAAAGCGTTGCATGCTTGGACCATTCGCACGCGCGCGCCAAGCCCCGCTCTGAACGGAACGGCAAGAACGAGTGCGATAATGAGAGTGAGTCGCATTGACAGGGGCCGCGCCCCGGTTATGAATATGCGCATCATTCTCAACTAGGGGACTCACCATGCTTCGCCTGTCACTGGCCGCCCTCCTCGGGGCGGCGTCCGTCCTGCCGTTTCACGCCCACGCCCAGACGCCTGCTTCAGACGCGCCAGACGAGGCCGCCGAGCCGGCCGCCGCAGACCGGATCATTGTCATCGGCCGGGCCAGCCCGGTCTCCACGCTGGACCGGGCCCTGCAATTCCAGGCGCGTCAGGTGCGCGACATCTTCGATACGGAGCCAGGCATTGATATCGCGGGCGGCACGCGCAACGGTCAGCGCCTGTTTCTGCGCGGGGTCGAGGGCTCCAATCTGAACATCACGGTGGACGGGGCCCGGCAAGGACGCAATCTCTATAACCATCGGGGAGGATTGCTGAATATCGATCCTGAAATCCTCAAGCGCGTCGATATCCAGCCCGGACCCGCCGCCGCCGACCAGGGCTTTGGCGCGCTGGGCGGGGCGATCAGGTTTGAAACCATTGACGCTCAGGACCAGCTCGTGCCCGGCCAGACGCTGGGCGGATTTGTCCGCGCCGCCTATGCCAGCGCAAGTGATGCGGAGCGCATCGCGGCGGGCGCCTCCCTACGCCTGTCAGACCAGGTGGCCGTGCTTGGCTACGCCACCGGCACGCGCTTCAGCGATCTCAGGCTAGGCGGAGGCGAGCGGGTTCCTTTTTCGGGTGGCGAGGACCGCACCTATCTGGTCAAGCTCAGCGCCCTGAACATGGGCGACCACGCCTTGCGCGCCTCCTATGAGCGCAATGACGCCAGCGGGCTGAACTTCATGCAGCGTGGCGATTATCCCTGGCAGCTCCAGCCCGAGGACTTCCGCGCCCGTCCGCCCCAAGACCAGTCCCTGGTGCGCGACACCTATACCCTGCGTTACGGCTACTCACCGGCCACGTCCTGGCTGGACGTGGGCGTGTCAGCCTATTCCAGCCGCAATGATTTCTTCGCCCCCGCCAGCAATGGCGAGCGCTTCATCAGCGAGGTCACGGGCGGGGATATCCGCAACACCGCCCGGTTCGATCTGGGCGGCGGCCGGCTCGAAACCACGTTCGGAGCCGATTATTTCGATGACGCCGGAACCGCCTCGCGCACCGACCAGGGCACGCGCTACACCACCAACCGCAATCGCGGCCTCTATGTCCAGAACCGGATTTACGCGGGCGTCTGGCGGCTTTACGCCGGGGTGCGCCATGATGATTTCAGCGCCGATTACGGCCCGCGCTCGGCCAGCGGCGATGCGGTTTCCTTCAACGCCGGCGGCGAAGCCGCCTTCCATCCCGGCTTCACCGTGTTCGCCGGCTATGGCGAAAGCGCGCGCGGATTTGGCAATCTGCCCATCCATTTCGCCCGCAACGCCGTAACGGGCCTGACGCTCAACGGAGCCACGGACGGCCGGCTTGATCCCGAACGCGGGCGTCAGTGGGAAGCGGGCGCGCGCGGACGCGGGCTGCCGGCCGGACCCGGCGTGCTGGGCTATCAGGCTGTGGCTTTCCGCACCGAAATCTCGAAAGCCGTGCTGTTCGACCAGCCCGGCTCGGGCGGTCTGGGCGGACGTCCGCTGACCAATCTGCGCAATCATGACCAGACCATCGTGATCGAGGGCTGGGAAGCGGGACTGGATTACACCCTGGACCGGGTGGTCACATCCCTGCGCTACAGCGCCAGCGATATCAGCGATTTGCCGCCCGAGCCCCAGTTCATCGCCCGTCTGGGCGCGCCGCGGGGCGACCAGCTGGTGTGGGACACCCGGTTCAGCCTGATGGCCACGCTCTCGGCGGGCTACACCCTGCGCCACACCCGGGCGCTGACGGACGTGCCTGCGGGCCAGATCGTCTATATCCCCAAGCCCGGCTACACCGTGCATGACTTCCAGCTGAGCTGGACGCCCGAGCGCTGGCAGGGGGTCGCGCTTGAGCTGTCAGTGACCAATCTGACCGATGAGCTCTATATCGCCCATTCCACCCTGACCCAGGACGGCTTCGCCACCGGTGAAGCCGGGCGTGATGCGCGCCTGTCCCTGAGCTATCGCTTCTAGGTCCCGGACCCAGGACCGGCCGGGCCTCCTCCCTGGCCGGTCCTGCACGGCTGATGACAAGGCGCGCCGCGGCTGTTAGCCAGATGGCCGACATGGCGGTCATCCGCCCTTGCCCAACAGCGTGAGACGGGTTCCATGCCTCATGACGCCCCGCCCGGCGGTCCGGGCAAGCTAGCTCCACTGGAGGCGCGCGCCATGACCTCGCGCATTACCCGCCTGTCAGTACTGACAGCGTGTATTCTGGTGGCGATCAAGTTGGCCGCTTATGTGATGTCCGGCTCGGTGGCCATGCTGGCCTCGCTGGCCGACAGCGCGCTGGATCTGGCCGCCTCGCTGATCACCTTCTTCGCCGTGCGTTATGCAGCCAGCCCCGCCGACCGCGAACACCGCTTCGGCCATGGCAAGGCGGAGGCGCTGGCGGGCCTGTTTCAGGCCGTGCTGGTGGCGTTTTCCGCTGCGCTTCTGTTGCGCGAAGCCTGGCTGCGTTTCCTTGATCCCCAGCCGGTGGCCGCCGGCGGGATCGCCCTGGGCGTCATGGTGATCTCCACTCTCGCCACCGTGCTGCTGGTGCGCGCCCAGGCGCGGGCGATCGCGCGCACCGGGTCACTGGCCGTGGCCGGTGACCGGGCCCATTACCTGTCCGATCTGGGCGCCAATATCGCGGTGATGGCCGCGATCGTGCTGGCGGTGGCGGGGTTTCAGGCCGCCGATCCGCTGATTGCCGGCGGCGTGGCGCT
>JBHYFR010000148.1:0-5702 GCA_051859425.1 Oceanicaulis sp.
GAACCAGCTCATCCAGCAATACCAGTCCGCGCTGACCATCGAAGCGCCCGAACTGGCTCCGTCCGAAGGCTGATCATGACCGTCGAGATGCTTCTGTCCGACCTGCGCCTGCTGACGCCCGAGTTGATGCTCGCCGTGGGCGCCATGGCGTTCTTGATGCTGGGCGCCTTCCGCAAGGGTGACGAAGCCACGGCGCGTCTGATCATGCGCCTGTCCATCGCGCTCTTGCTGGCGTGCGCGGGCGCGGCAGTGTGGATGGCCGGGCAGGAAGGCGGGACCGCCTTCCATGGCGCGTTCAAGCTGGATGCGTTCACGCTTTACGCCAAGACGGTGATCTATCTCGCCTCGGCGGGTGCGCTGGTGCTGGCGTCGAAATATCTCGAGACCGAGCGCCTGGCGAAATTCGAATACCCGGTGCTGGCGCTGCTGGCCGTCACGGGCATGTCGGTGATGGTGTCGTCCAACGACCTCATCACGCTCTATCTGGGCATCGAGCTGCAATCGCTGGCGCTGTACATCCTGGCCGCCTTCAACCGCGATTCACTGCGCGCCTCGGAAGCGGGCCTGAAATATTTCATGCTGGGCGCGCTGTCGTCCGGCCTGCTCCTGTACGGCGCCTCGCTGATCTACGGGTTCGCGGGCGCCACCGGGTTTGACGCCATCGCGGCGGCGGCGAGTGAGGACGGCGCCAAGATCGGCCTCCTGTTCGGCCTGGTGTTCCTGGTCTCGGGCCTGGCGTTCAAAATCTCCGCCGCGCCGTTCCACATGTGGACGCCGGACGTGTACGAGGGCGCGCCGACGCCGGTGGCCGCCTTCTTCGCCACCGCGCCCAAGATCGCCGCCATGGTGCTGATCGCGCGCGTGCTCTACGAGCCGTTTGCGGCGATGACCGATGAATGGCGCCAGATCATTGTGGTGCTCGCCATCCTGTCCATGGGCGTGGGCGCGCTGGGCGCGCTGATGCAGTCCAATATCAAGCGCCTGATGGGCTACTCCTCCATCGGCAATATGGGCTATGCGCTGGTGGGTCTGGCCGCAGGCACGGCGCTCGGCCTGTGGGCGGTGCTGTTCTACATGACGCTCTATGTCGTGGGCGTGCTGGGCGCGTTTGCGGTGATCCTGTCCATGCGCCGCGCCGAAGGCATGGTCGAGCAGATCGATGACCTCAAGGGCCTGGCCAAAAGCCACCCGGCGCTGGGCTGGTCGATGACCGCCCTGATGTTCTCCATCGGCGGCATGCCCTTCCTGGTGGGCTTCTTCGGCAAGCTCTTCGTGTTCTACGCGGCGGCCTCGGCCGGGCTGTGGTGGCTGATGGTGATCGGCCTCGTCTTCTCGGCGGTGTCCATCGCCTACTATCTGCGCGTGGTGAAAGTGATCTGGTTTGACGAGCCTGCGGGCGTCTTCGAACCGGCCCCGGCGGGCGTCGCCTTCATCAGCCGGACGGCGGCCCTGGCCACGGTCGCCCTGGTGCCGGTGGCGGGCGTTATGCTGGCCACGGCGATCAGCGTGTCCTCATAGGCGCAGGCGGCCCGGCTTTGCGGATTGAGGTTTTCGACCAGCTGGACTCCACAAACGAGGAGGCCAAGCGCCGCGCCCTCGCCGGAGAGACCGGTCCGCTCTGGATCATGGCGCGCGCGCAAAGCGCCGGGCGCGGCCGGCGCGGCCGGGCCTGGACCAGCGCATCGGGCAATCTGTTCTGCACCGGGCTGTACCGGCTGGACGCGGGCCCGGCGCGCGCCGCCCAGCTGTCCTTCGCCGCCGCTCTGGCCGTGGGCGATCTGGCCGCCAGTGTGATCGATCCCGATCTGGTCAGGCTGAAATGGCCCAATGATCTGCTGATCGGCGGGCGCAAGGCGGCGGGCATCTTGCTGGAAAGCGGCGCCCATCCGGCCGGCGGGCTGTGGCTGGCGGTGGGGATCGGGGTCAATCTCGCCCATCACCCCGAAGACAGCGAGCGCCCGGCGACCGATTTCACGGTCTTCGGCGCGCCGCTGGCGCCCGAGGCGGCGCTGGACGTGCTGGCCGCGCGCTTCGAACACTGGCGCCAGCGCTGGGCGGGCGACGGATTTGCGCCCCTGCGCACCGCCTGGCTGTCACGCGCCCACGGGCTGGGCGAGCGCTGCACCGCGCGCCTGGATGGCGAGACGGTTGAGGGCGTGTTTGCGGACCTGGCCGAAGACGGCGCGCTGCGGCTGGATTTGAAGGATGGGACAAGACGGCTTATCTCGGCGGGAGACGTGTTCTTCCCCGGCGCCGGCGCGCCCTGACGGAGGCTGACATGCTGCTGGCCATTGATTGCGGGAACACAAACACCCTGTTCGCCGTTCATGACGGGACGGACTGGCGCGCCCAGTGGCGCACCGCGACCTATTCGGGGCGCACCGCAGACGAGTATGCGGTCTGGCTCCATCAGCTCCTGCAGCTGCACGGGCTGACGCTCAACGACCTGACCGGATGCGTGATCTCCACCGTGGTGCCGCAATCGCTGTTCAATCTGCGCAATCTGGCCCGGCGCTATATCGGCGCCGAACCGGTGGTGGTGGGCGATCCGGGCGTGGACCTGGGCGTGGGGGTGAACCTGCAGCGGCCCCAGGATGCGGGCGCGGACCGGCTGGTGAACGCGCTGGGGTGCCGGGTGAAGTATCCCGGCGCCCTGATCATCGTGGATTCAGGCACCGCCACCACGTTCGACGTGGTCTCGGCGGACGGCAATTTTGAAGGCGGGATCATCTCGCCGGGGATCAATCTGTCCATGCAGGCGCTCCACCAGGCGGCCGCGCGCCTGCCGCGCATCGCCATCGAGCGGCCCGAGCGCGTGCTGGGCAAGGATACCGTGGGCGCCATGCAGTCGGGCGTCTTCTGGGGCTATATCGACCTCATCGACGGGCTTGTGCGGCGGCTGAAAGCCGAGCTGGGCCAGGACATGACGGTCATCGCAACCGGCGGCGTCGCCTCACTGTTCGAGGGCGCGGCCGAAACCATTGATCACTTCGACCCGGATGTGACCATCCGCGGATTGCTCGAAGTGTGGCGGCGCAATGCGCGCCTTGAGAAAGTATCAGAGTGACCAAAACCCATAAGACCCAAACCGATGACGCCGTGTATTTCGTGCCGCTGGGCGGTTCGGGCGAGATCGGGATGAATCTCAATCTTTACGGCTACGGGCCGGAAGAGGACCGCGAGTGGATCATCGTCGATTGCGGCGTGACCTTTGGCGATCTGTCCACGCCGGGCATCGACATCATCATGCCCGACCCGCGCTTCATCGAGGAGCAGGGCCATCAATTGAAGGCCATCGTGCTCACCCACGCCCATGAAGACCATATGGGCGCCGTCGCCCATCTGTGGCGCCGCCTGCGCTGCCCGATCTACGCCACGCCCTTCACCGCCTATCTGATGCGCGACCGGCTGGCCGAGCATGGGCTGCTGGGCGAGGCGGCGCTGCACGAGATCGGCATGAGCAGCCGGTTCAATATCGGCCCGTTCGACCTGCAGCTGGTCACGCTCACCCACTCCATCCCCGAGCCCAACGGGCTGATCATCCGCACGCCTGCGGGTCTGGTCCTGCACACCGGCGACTGGAAAATCGATCCCGATCCGGTGATCGGCGCCAGCACCGATATCGCCGCGCTGGAGGGCGTGGGCGATGAGGGCGTGATGGCGATGGTGTGTGACAGCACCAATGTCTTCACAGCAGGCGAGTCCGGCTCCGAAGCCGGCGTGCGCGAGAACCTGGTCAGCCTGGTCGCCGAGCAGACAGGCAAGGTCGCCATCGCCGCCTTCGCCTCCAACGTGGCGCGTCTGGACACCGCCATTCACGCCGCCGAGGCCAATGGCCGCCGGGTCTGCCTGGTGGGCCGGTCCATGCACCGCATCACCGGTGCGGCCAAGTCGGTGGGGCTGCTGGCTCGGTATCAGGACTTCATCGACGAGGAAGAGGCGGCCTACTTTCCCGCCGACAAAATCCTCTATCTGTGCACCGGATCCCAGGGTGAGCCGCGCGCGGCCCTGTCGCGCATCGCCGAGGGCTCGCACCGCAATGTGACGCTGGGGCAGGGCGACTGCGTGATCTTCTCCTCGCGCATCATTCCGGGCAATGAGCGCGGCATATATGATCTGATGAACCGGCTGGCCGGGCGCGGGGTCAGCCTGATCACCGAGCGCGACCGCCATATCCACGTGTCGGGCCATCCGTGCCGCGACGAGCTGGCCCAGATGTACGCCTGGGCCAAGCCCAACGTGGCGATCCCCGTCCATGGCGAGCTGCGCCACCTCAAGGAGCACGCCGCCTTCGCCAAAAGCCTGGGCGTGCCCCATGCGCTGGAGCCGTTCAACGGCGCGGTGATCCGCATCACCCGCGACGGCGCCGCCATCGTCGACGAGGCCCCGGCGGGCCGTTTGTTTGTCGACGGCAATTTCATCATCAATGACGGCCACGAAGCCATGCGCGAGCGGCGCAAGCTGTCTGTCGCGGGGCATATCACCGTGGCCGCCATTCTGCGCGACGGCGCGCTTCAGAACGGGCTGGACCTGCGCGCCATGGGCGTGCCGGACCGGGCTGATTATGATCTGGACGCGCTGCTGGACGATCTGGCCGACGCCGCCGAGGCCGCCTTCAAGCGCATGGGCAAGCGCGAGCGCCGCGACGAGGCTGCCGTGGAGGAGGTCCTGCGTGAGGCCGTGCGCCGCGAGGCTGCGCGCATCTGGGGCAAGAAACCGGCGGTGGACGCCATCGTCATGGCGGGTTGAGGGAGGCGCAGATGAAACTGGGACGGCTCAATCATGTGGGCGTCGCCACGCCGGATGTGGCCGAGGCCGCGCGCGTCTATGCCGAGCTCTACGGCGCAACCGACGCCACGGCGCCGAAGGATTTTCCGCATCTGGGCGTGCGGGTGGTGTTTGTGAGCGTGCCCAACATGCAGATCGAGCTGATCGAGCCGCTGGGCGAGACCAGCGCGATTCTCAAATTCCTGGAAAAGAACCCCAGGGGCGGCCAGCATCATATGTGTTTTGAAGTGCCCGACATCATCGCCGCCCGCGACGCCATGCGCGCGCGCGGCGCCACGGTGCTGGGCACAGGCGAGCCCTATATCGGCGCCCATGGCGTGCCGGTGATTTTCGTCCACCCCAAAGACACCGGCGGGGTGCTGATCGAGCTGATGCAGGACCCGGCCCTGTATGACGGCGGGAGCCATTGATGACCCGTCAGCGCCTCAGCCAGGCTCTGGTGATCGCCGCCTTCATGGTGTGGATCGCGCTGGCCTTCATCGCCTCGCCCAATATCGGCATGGTTTCGGGTCTGGTGGTGTTTCTGTGCGCCTGGTGGATGGTGTTCTTTACCGTCCTGCCTCGCCAGATCCGTGGCCAGCACGAGGACGGCGACATCGTCCCCGGTTCCGAGCCCGGCGCGCCGACAGACCCGCAAATCCGCGCCAAGCTCTGGCTGACCACAGTGATCACCGCCGGGATCTGGCTGCTGATCGTGGCGGTGCTGGTGTTCGAGATCGTCCGGCTGGACTGGTTCACCTACGGCCCGGCGACACCCCAGCGGTGATCATCTCGCTCCTGCTCCGGTGGGGGGAGGGGAAACAAGGAAGGCGCATCCTCTTCTTTCCCTCCCCTTGATGGGGAGGGTGGGCCGGGGCGAAGCCCCGGGTCGGGTGGGGTGAGGCCGCAGGCTCTTGCCTGTGAAAGGTCCCTCC
>JBHYFR010000149.1:0-5657 GCA_051859425.1 Oceanicaulis sp.
CGCCCAACCCGATGGAATCGTGGGTGAAGACATAGATCACCGGCTGGTTCATCAGCGCCGACAGGCGCACCGCCGGGCGGCAATAGTCGGAGAACACCAGGAAGGTCCCCGCATAGGGCCGCACCCCGCCATGCAGCGCCATGCCATTCATGGCCGCGGCCATGCCATGCTCGCGCACGCCGTAATGGATGTACTGGCCGGCGTAATTGTCCGCGCTGAGGGGGGCCATGCCCTTGACCAGCGTATTGACCGAGCCGGTCAGGTCCGCTGACCCGCCGGCGAGGCCGGGAATCTTGTCCCAGAAGCTTTCAATCGCCTTGCCCGATGCGGCCCGGGTGGCCAGCGCCGGCTTGTCGGCCATCAGCTTCGCGATATGGGCGTCCAGCGCATCCAGCGCGGCTTTGGGCGTCTCGCCGGAGAGCTGCGCATCAAAGCCGGCGCGCTCGGGGGAGGCTGCGTGGCGCTGGGCCCAGGCCTTGCGCGCCGCCGCGCCGCGTTTCGCCACGCCGGCCCAGCCGTCATAGACGCTTTCCGCAATCTCGAACGGGCCATGGGTCCAGCCCATGGCCTGGCGGGCGCCGGCGATCTCGTCCGCGCCCAGCGGAGAGCCGTGGGAGCCGGCGGTGCCGGCCTTTGTGGGCGCGCCCTTGCCGATAATGGTCTTGCACGCGATCAGCACCGGGCGGTCGCTCAGGCGGGCCTGCGCAAGTGCGCCGTCGACGGCTTTCGGATCATGCCCGTCCACGTGAAACACCCGCCAGCCCGCGCTTTCAAAGCGCGCGCCGTGATTGGTGGTGTCGGACAGGTCCGTGGAGCCGTCGATGGAGATGGAATTGTCGTCCCACAGGACGATCAGGCGATTGAGTTTCCAGTGGCCGGCCAGCGCAATGGCTTCCTGGCTGACGCCTTCCTGCAGATCGCCGTCCGACGCGATCACCCAGGTATGGTGGTCCACCAGCTCGTCGCCATAGCGCGCGTTGAGCATGCGCTCTGCCAGCGCCATGCCCACGGCGGTGGAAATGCCCTGGCCCAGCGGCCCGGTGGTGGTTTCCACGCCCGGGGTGTGGCCGTATTCGGGATGGCCGGGGGTTTTGGAGCCGAGCTGCCGGAAATTCCTGATCTCATCCATCGTCACGTCCTCCACCCCGATCAGGTGCAGGATGGAATAGATCAGCATGGAGCCGTGGCCCGCCGAGAGCACGAAGCGGTCCCGGTCCGGCCAGGCCGGATCGGCCGGGTCGAATTTGATATGGCGCGTCCACAGCACCGCCGCCGCATCGGCCATGCCCATGGGCATGCCGGGATGACCCGAATTGGCCGCTTGCACAGCATCCATGGAGAGCGCGCGGATGGCGTCGGCCAGCGGCTGGATGGCGGCGGCGTCGAGGTGCGGCAGGTCGGGCATGCGGGTCATGGGGCGGCTCTCGTCAGGTCTGATGTCAGCAGATCATGTACGCGGATTCGCGCGGCGCGGCGAACGCTCAGGATGCGTCCAGCCCCAGCCGGCGGGCGAGATCGAGCGCCACGGGATCGAAGCCGCCCGTGTCACCGGAAAGCAGATCACGGGCAAGCGCCTTGCCCAGCTCCACCCCCCACTGGTCGAACGGGTTCAGCCCGTAGAGCGCCGCTTCCACCACCACCTTGTGCTCATGCAGCGCCAGCAGCGCGCCCAGGCTTTCCGGGCTCAGGCCGGGCAGAAGGATGGTGCTGCTCGCCCGCCCGCCGCCAATGGCTTTGTGGGCGGCGAGCGCGCCGTCTCCGGCGCGTCCCGTGGTGAGCGCTGCGCCCTGGGCGGCCAGATTGGCGTTGAGCGCACGCGCGCGCGGGTCTTCCATGAAGCTGGCGTCATTGAGGGCGATGAAATCCACCGGCGCCTCGTCCTGGCCTTGATGCAGCCACTGGAACACCGAGTGCTGCAGGTCCGATCCGCGCCCGCCCCACACCAGCGCGCCAGAATGGCCGGCCGCCAGCGTCTCGCCGTCACGGCGCACCGATTTGCCGAGGCTCTCCATCTCCAGCTGCTGCAGATAGGCGGGCAGGCGCTCCAGCCGTGACGAATACGCCGTGACGCAGCGCGAAGGGCGCTGGCGCGCCGCGCGGTTCCAGGCGTCAACAAGCCCCTTGGCGACTGCCATATTGGCCTGCGGCGCGGCGTCCATGACATGGTCATCCATCACCCGCGCGCCGTGCAAAAGGCGCGAATAGACCCGCGATCCCACCGCCAGCTCGATGGCGATCCCGGCCGGGGACCACAGCGAATAACGCCCGCCCACCCCGTCCTCGAACGGGAAGATGCGCTCCGGGTCCACCCCGAACGCCGCCGCCTTGTCCGGCGCGGCGGTGGCCGCGCACAGGCGGGCATTGGCGCCCGCCTCGCCCAGCCGCGCGGCCAGCCAGTCGCGTGCGGCCTGGCCGTTCATCAGGGTTTCCTGGGTGGTGAAGGACTTAGACACGATCACCACCAGCGTGGTCTCGGCCTCTGCGCCCTCCAGCGCGTCATCGAGATCAGCCGGGTCGAGATTGGACACGAAACGCGCCTCGACACCATCGCGCCGCCAGGCCTTGAGGGCGTCATAGATGAAGCGCGGCCCCAGATCCGATCCGCCAATGCCGATATTGATGATGCGGCGCAGCGGATGGCCGTCCAGCGCATCGGGCGCCTCGGTCGCATCGGTAAAGGCGGCGGTGCGCGCACGGGCCTCGCGCAGCCGGTCCGCCAGCGCCGTATCGGCCAGCCGGTCCGGATTGCGGCAGGCGGCGTGCAGCGAGGGCCGGCCTTCAGTGGTGTTGACGATGTCGCCGCGCATCATGGCGGCGAAGGCGTCCGCGACGCGGGCTGTGGCGGCGGCGTCCAGCAGAGCGGACCAGGCCTCAAGATCGATCCGCTGCCGCCGGGCGTCGAACACCAGGCCCGCCGCCTCGATCACCAGCGCATCATCGCGGCCGGGCTGGGCGATCAGCGTGCCCATGTCCGCGTCGGACAGGCGGGATGCATGCGCCGCGAGAGAGGTCAGGGTCATCGGCGGCGCTCCAGGTCAGTCTTGCGGGTGTTCGGCGGCCCATATCAGAACGGTCAGCCCGCCCTTGATGCCTTCGGGCTCCAGGGTGACAAGCTGTTTGAGATCCAGCCCGGCGCCGGTCAGCCAGCCGGTGACCTGGGCGGGCGGAAAGCCGAGATGGCGGTGATGATGCTCCACGCGCAACGCCTCATGGCGGTGCTCGGCGAAATCCACGATCAAAAGGACGCCCCCCGGCGCCAGCACGCGGGCGCACTCGCGCACCGCCTCGCGCGGGTC
Organism: Oceanicaulis sp.; assembly: GCA_051859425.1. Classification (GTDB taxonomy): domain Bacteria; phylum Pseudomonadota; class Alphaproteobacteria; order Caulobacterales; family Maricaulaceae; genus Oceanicaulis. The sequence continues at coordinate 3,297 of JBHYFR010000149.1, forward strand.
GGAGAGATAATGCAGCACCTGATGCACGGTGATGAGATCCGCGGCCCCGTCCTCCGCCGGCAGGGCCGAGGCGTCGGCCTGGCGCACAAAGCGGGTGGCGAGCCCGGCTTCAGACAGCTTGGCGCGGGCCACCGACAGCATTTCGCGCGACAGGTCCACGCCCATGCCCTCTTCGGCCTGGGCGCTGAACAATTCCAGCATACGCCCAGTGCCGGTGCCTACATCCACATGGGTTTTAAAGCGCCGCCCGGCGACCAGGCGCACCAGCTCGGTCTCCACCGCGCCTTCTGAAAAATGCATGGAGCGGATCTGCGCCCATTGCGCGGCGGCGGCTTCAAAAAACCGCTCGGCGCTCTGGGCGCGCAGGCGCTTGAGTTCGGTGAGCCGCTGGCGGTCGCGCTGGACCTGGGCGTCCTCGGTATCGGTGAAATCCTCGATCAGGGCGGCCAGCCTTGAGACCGGTCCGGTGCGCACCAGCCGGTAAAACACCCAGCCGCCTTCGGGGAAGCGCTCGCACAGTTCGGCGTCGGCCAGCAGTTTGAGATGGCGCGACACGCGCGGCTGGCTCTGGCCCAGCACCTGAATGATCTCGCTGACCGTCATCTCGCCCTGGGACAAGAGCGACACGATGCGCAGGCGCGAGGGCTCGGCGAGCGCCTTCAGTTTCGCCAGCAGATCAGTCTGCATGCCATCACCTCGCTTCGCGCCGGGCGCTGCGCAAGCAGGCCCGGACCCTCATGGCTTAGCCGGGCTGGTGAGATTTGTCATCCGGATGCGCCTGCGCGTCAGATCAGGCCAAGCGTCTCCAGCACGCGCGGTATCGCCTTCTTGAGTTTGAAGAAACCCCTGTCCGCGTACGGAAAGAAAGCGCTGTCCCATTCGCGGCACAATTCGCACAGCGTCAGCCCGGCGGCCTCCAGGGCGGGCGCTGCCGAATCGAGCGCTTTGCGGGCCGGGCCCTGACCGGGGCGCTGGGTGATGATCTGGTGCGCGCCGGCCTCACGCGCCAGCGCGATCACCGCTTCCATGCTCGCGGCCTCGCTGACCGGGCAGCCGAAACCGGCGCCGGCGCGCTGGCGGGCGTCGCCCAGCGCGGCGCGGGTGAAAGCGTTGGCGGCCTGCCCGATGGCAAGCGGGCTGAGCGCGGCGGAACAATCCAGCGTCGCCGCGCCGCGGATATCCAGCCCCTCTGCGCCCCAGCTTTCCGGGTGCAGGTCTTCGCCGGTCATGAGGAGGAAGGCGGGGGCATTCCGGTCTGGCTCAGCGCCCGGCGCCGCCGGGACCGGTGCCGGATGGCCTGGATCATCCGCCAGCGGCGGCGCCTCCGCGGCGAGATCATGCTCGGGTGGATGGAAGCGTCCGCCGGTGAAGCGGGCGATATTCCCGGCGCGCGCCAGATAGGTCTTGCCCGGCGTATGAAGGCCGCACACCCAGCGCCAGCTCAGCGTGTTGGAGGCCGGGTCGGCGTCGATGAGGTGGCGCAAGAACCAGTCCGCGCCCAGCCGCCAGGGCAGGTCCAGCGTGTAGATCCAGATCGAGGCCGCCCACATGCGCGCATGATTATGCAGATAGCCGGTCTCGTTGAGCTCGCGCGCCCAGGCGTCAAAGCACGCCAGACCGGTCCGGCCCCCGACAGCGGCGCGGTAACGCTCGCCCAGCGCGCCATCGCGTTCCAGCGCCTCCAGATCGCCCGCCAGCCCGGTGCGGTAGTCCGTCCACACCGACGGGCGCATTTCCAGCCAGCCCTTCCAGTAGGTGCGCCAGCAAACCTCCTGGATGAAGATGTCCGCCGTCTGTGGCCCATGAGCTTGTATCGCGGCGCGCACCAGCTCGTCCTCGCAGATCATGCGCCGACGCACATGGGCGCTGAGAAGCGACACATTGGACCGGTCATCCCGGCCCCGGTCCTCATTGCGATGTGCGCTATAGACCCGGCCCATGGACGGCGTAAACGCCACAAGCCGGGCGAGCCCGGCGGCGCGCGTGGGGCCGGGAAGGGCGGCCGGGACAGAGTGGGAAAACAGATCGGTCTGGCTCATGCGCGCAGCATCTAGCGCGCCCCCGGCCTCAGCCCAGCCCTGTAGCGGTGATGTGGGCGTCGAGATGGGCGCGGCGCGTGGTGGTGATCAGCACCGTGTCCACATCGGGCCTGGCCAGCGCCGCGCGTGCGCCCGCCACCGGGTCGACCCGGCCCCGGCCGGGCGGGGCGGGGCGCAGGCTGCGCGCCAGCGTATAGAGATCGGCGGGCCGGCGGGGCAGGCGCCGGGCCGGGGGCGCGTCCCCCGCGCTCTGGATCGCAAACACCGCCATGCCGTGCGCGCGCGCGGCGGCCAAGCGCGCCTCCTCACGCGCATCGATGAA
>JBHYFR010000150.1:0-5639 GCA_051859425.1 Oceanicaulis sp.
GGGGGGCTCAATCGGCGATGGCGCGGGTCAGCCCATCGGCCAGCGCGTCCCAGACCCGGCGGATGCGCGGGGTGTGGCGCATGGCGCTGTGCGCGGTCAGCCAGACCGGCAGGGACGGCAGGTCGATATCCAGAACGATCTCCTCCAGATCGGGGTCGGCCCGCCCGGCGGTCGCCTGCACAAACCCGATCCCGCATCCCGCCCGCACCAGCGCGATATAGACGGCGTTGTCATCGCAGCGCACGGCGAACTGGTCGCGCGTGACCGGGAGGCCCGCCGCCGAGAAGCCTTCGAGGATGAGGGGGTTGGCGTCATAACCCACCAGATCATGCGCCAGAAGGTCCTGCGCCAGGCGGGGCCGTCCGCGCCGGGCGATATAGCTGCGCGAGGCAAACATGGAGATGGCGACATCGCCGATATGGCGCGCCACCAGCTCCTGCTGCACCGGGCGGTACATGCGCACGGCGATATCGGCTTCGCGGAACAGCAGGTTGGAGGTGGCGTCGCTGGGCGCCAGCTCGATCTGGATGCGCGGCTCGGCCTTGCGCAGATCAGCGATGATGGCGGGCAGGTGCAGCAGTGACATGGCGACGCTGGCGGTGATGCGCACCACCCCTTCCAGCCGCTGCCCGCGCCCGGCGGCGGTCAGGACGGCGGTCTGCGCGCCCTCGCCCATGGCCTGCACCGGCGCCAGCAGGGCCGCGCCGGTTTCGGTCAGCGCCATGCCGCGCGGCTGCCGCTGGAACAGCTCGGCGCCCAGTTCCGTCTCCAACGCGCGCACCTGGCGCCCGATCGTGGGCTGGCTGGCGTTCAGCCTGCGCGCGGCGGCGGACAGGCTGCCGGTTTCAGCCACCGCCAGAAACGCCTGCAGCCGGGACCAGTCGAGGGAGGCGAGCGCTTTATCCATTCGAATTTGAATACCATACCGTCAATCCTGGGCAATGGAAATTCATAAACGAATAGAATCAGATCAGCCGGTCATCACACATGAAGGACATCGCCCATGACCGGAACCGTTCTCATCCTGGGCGCCAACGGCAAGATCGGCGCTCACAGCGCCGCCGCCTTCAGCCGCGCCGGCTGGACCGTGCGCCGCTATACGCGCGGCGAGGACATGACTGAGGCCGCCCGCGGCGCGGATGTCATCGTCAACGGCCTGAACCCGCCGGACTATCACGACTGGGCGCGCCAGATCCCCGCCATCACCGCACAGGTGATCACAGCCGCCCGCGCCAGCGGAGCGGCGGTAATCGTGCCGGGCAATGTCTATCCCTTCGCCATGCGCGGCGGCGTGTGGTCCGAAACCACCCCCCACCGGCCGTCCACGCGCAAGGGCCGCATCCGCGCGCAGATGGAGGCGGACTATCGCGACAGCGGCGTACAGACGATTCTGCTGCGGGCAGGCTCCTTCATCGACCCGGACGGTCAGGGCGATGCGATGTCGCGCCTGCATCTGCGCGACTTTGCAAAGGGGCGCATCGTGGCGCTGGGGCCGAGCGACGTGTTCCACGCCTTCTGCTATCTGCCTGACTGGGCGGACGCCGCCGAACAGCTCGCCACGCGCAGGCGCCAGCTTGACCGGTATGAGGACATCCCCTTCCCCGGTCATGCCTTCACAATCAACGACCTGCAGGACGCGCTGGAGGCCGAGCTGGGCCGGTCCTTGAAGGTGTCAGGCTTTCCCTGGGCGCTGCTGGCGCTCGCAAGCCCGTTCTGGGAGCTGGGACGCGAAATGCACGAATTGCGCGCCCTCTGGCGCACCCCCCACATACTGGACGGGACTCACCTGCAGGCATTGCTGCCTGACTTCAAAGCGACGCCGCTGCACACGGTGATGATTGCGGGGTTGGGGCGCGGGAAGGGCGGTGCAACGATCTGAGTGTAAAAGAATACGAGAACGCGCGCACTCTTGTCTCCCCCCGCTTGCGGGGGGAGTGGTCCGAAGGACCGAGGGGGCGCGGCGGAATGATCATCTGCAATCGTTGCCGGGGTGGCATTCCCCCCTCCGTCAGCTGCGCTGACACCTCCCCCGCAAGCGGGGGAGGACAAGAGGGCCCCGCCCCCTAATCTTCCTCCTCCTCCACGTCGAGAAAATCGACGTGGAAGTCGGCGGCCTCTTCGTCGGAGAACAGGTCTTCCTCTTCGCCGGGCAGGATGCGACCGGGTTCGGGGATCATGAAGTCGGGGGGCAGGCGGCTGGAGAGGAGGCCGGCGGCTTTCAGATCGCTGACGCCGGGAAGATCGCCCAGAGACGCCAGGCCGAAATAATCCAGGAACGCATCGGTCACACCATAGGTCACAGGCCGGCCCGGGCTGCGCCGGCGCCCGCGCAGGCGGATCCATTTCATTTCCAGAAGCTGGTCCAGCGTGCCGCGCGAGACCGCCACGCCGCGAATATCCTCGATCTCGGCGCGGGTGACCGGCTGGTGATAGGCGATGATGGACAGGGTTTCGAGCGCGGCCTGGGACAGCTTGCGCGGCTCCTCGCGCTCGGTACGCAGGAGGAAGGCGAGATCGGGCGCGGTCTGGAAGCGCCAGCGCCCGGCCACCTCGGCCAGCTGGAGGCCGGCATTGGCGTATTTGGCCTGCAGCGCCGCGATCACCGCGCGCACATCGGCGCCGGCGGGCAGGCGCGCAGTGAGAGTCTCGATATCCAGCGCCTCCACGGCGGCGAACAGCAGGGCCTCGGCCATGCGCATCAGCTCAGCGTCATTATCCACGGCCAGGCGCACGCCCGGCGGGCCGGCATCGCCGCCGCCACGGGATTCGGCCTCGCTGCGCAGCGCCTTGATCGCTTCGGTGACCGGATCGCGCCCGGTTTGCTGCGCGTGCGTGTCATCGCTCATGCGCGGTCCTCCCGGCTGGCCGGACGCATCCAGAGCGGCGCATACACCGCGTCCTGGCGCAAATCCGCCTCGCCATCCTTGGTGATTTCCAGCGCCGCCAGCAGGCTGGACGCGGTGATGCTGGCGTCCGACGGCGCGTCCTCGCCAAGCCCGCCGGGCAACAGCGCGTCAAACCGCTCCCAGCCGGTCAGGCGGCGCAGGACGCCGGTGAGGCGCTTGCGCGCCTGTTCCAGCGAGTACACGCGCGGCGCTTCAGGCTGATAGGTGGCGAAGGCGCCGCGTTCCCGGCGCAGGGCGTAGGCTTTGAGAAGATCGTAGAGCTCGGCCTCATACAGCGGCGTGCGGATCGAGCGCACGCCGGCGGGCTGACCGCAGGGGAAGACATCGCGGCGCAGGAGGGCGCGGGCGAACAGGGCGCCGGACGCCGCGCGCATCGCTTCCAGCCGGGCCAGGCGGAAGGCCAGTGCGGCGGCCAGTTCTTCAGGCTCGGGCCCGTCTTCCTCCGGGCGCGGCTTGGGCAGGAGCAGGCGCGATTTGAGATAGGCGAGCCAGGAGGCCATCACCAGATATTCCGCCGCCAGATCCAGCCGGCGCAGGCGCGCGGCGTTGACGAAGGCGAGATACTGGTCGGCCAGCTCCAGAATGGAGATGGCGGTCAGGTCGATCTTGTTCTTGCGCGCCAGCGCCAGCAACACATGCAGCGGGCCTTCCCAACCGCCGATATCGAGCACCAGCGCCTCGTCCGCATCGGCGTCGCGCGCAGCCTCGAACGCGTCTTCGGTTTCGTCGAACAAGCTGGTCATGGCGCGTCCAGTCCGGCGTCTGCGAACAGGCGCGCCAGCGCGTCCAGCCCGGCTTCAGGATCAAACCCAGCCGGTTCCCGGCGCGCCGCCAGGGCGGCTTCAGCACGCTCCAGCGCCTTGTGATCGAGACGAGGCGTGGCGTGGGCGACGTCGATCATTTCGGCCATATCGCCATTGCAGTGGATGACCATGTCGCACCCGGCGCCCAGCGCGCGCGCGGTGCGCTCGCGCAGCGATCCCGACAGCGCCTTCATGGACAGATCATCGCTCATCAACAGGCCGTCAAACCCGATATCGCCGCGAATGATGCGGGCGATCACTTCGGCCGAGCAGGTGGCGCAGTCATCTCGGTCGATGGCGGGGTAGACCACATGGGCGGTCATGGCGATCAGCGCGCCCCTGATGGCGCGGAAGGCGGCGAAGTCGGTGGCCGCCAGCGTTTCTTCATCCGCGTCCACCACCGGCAGTTCGAAATGACTGTCCACGCCGGCGCGGCCATGGCCGGGCAGATGCTTGATCACGCCCAGCACGCCCTGATCGAGCAAGCCGTCCAGCGCAGCGCTGGCCATGGCGGCCACCGCGTCCGGATCGCTGTGCAGCGCCCGGTCGCCGATCACGTCATGGGCGCCCTTCACGCGGATATCGGCGCAGGGCGCATAGTCGGCGTCCACCCCCACGCTGCGCAGCTCATGGGCGATGAGCTGGTGATTGAGGCGCACCGCCTCCAGCGCCAGCTCCGGCTCGCGGTCCCACAGCGCGCCAAAGCGCTCGGCCGGCGGTGCATTGCGCCAGGTGGGCGCGCGCAGGCGCTGCACCCGTCCGCCTTCCTGGTCCATGAACACCGGCACATTGCGGCCCAGCGCGTCGCGCAGGGAGTCGGTCAGGGCGCGCACCTGGCGCGGCCGGTCCACATTGCGCGCAAACAGGGTGAAGCCCCACGGATCGCAATCGCGAAAGAACGCCTTTTCATCCGCGCTCAGCGTCTCGCCCTTGAGGGCGAGCGTCATCGCCGCCGCCGCGCTCACCGCCGCGCCACCAGGCAGGACTGGCCGCGCGCGTCCAGCTGAGAGCAATAGGCCGCCGCGTCCTCGCGGGTCTCGAACCCGGCCACGCGCAGGCGGTGAAACACGCCGCGCTCGCCCAGATCAGCGCGCTGGATGTCCGGCGCGCGCCCCGAGGTCAGATCACCATGGCGCGAGACAAAGGCCAGCCAGCCCGATTCGGCCTCTTCCAGCGCCCGGTAAGCGCCGATCTGCACCACGAACGCGCCCGACGCGCTGGCTGAAGGCGTGGCGGTGCGCACCGGCTCGGGCGTCGCAGCGCGCGCCGGCGTCCGGGGTTCGGGCTCAGGCTCAGGCTCGGGGGCGGGCTGCGCAGCCGGCTCGTCCATGGCGTCGGTATCGGCAGGCTCCACCTGAAGGGCGGGCAGGCGCTCGGGCCGGGCCACCGGCTCTTCAGCGCCGGGACGGGCCGGAGCAGGCTCGGCGTCGGCGTTCGCGCTCTCGCGCCCGCCATTGCGGGTGCGCAGCTCGAAGGCGGTCAGATCCTGATGCGGCGTCTCGAACCCGCCCGGCTCTTCGGGCGCAACGCGGTAGGGCTGGGCATCGGCGCGGATCAGCGGGCTCTCGTCGCGCTCGCGCATGCCCAGCTGGAACGCATTCCAGACCACCGCCATGAACAGGGCGAACACCACAGCCGCCGCCAGCAGCACCAGCCAGCCACGGCGATCCTGCTCGGCCTCGCGCGCATCGAAGGTTTCGAAATCATCCGGCGGGGGCGCGTATGGCCCGCTGCCGGGGCTTTGTGGGCTCATGGGCGTCCCCGGGGCTTTTGCCTTGGCGATGGCGGCGGCGTGATTCGCACGCGCCGACCGTGCCGCACCATAACAAGACCGGACCGGACGCGCGCCCCCCAGACGCCGCAACCGGCTGCGCGACTGAGCGTCAGCGGGCGAGCTGCGCGCGCGCCTCGTCCATGAGATGGTCCATCT
>JBHYFR010000151.1:0-5586 GCA_051859425.1 Oceanicaulis sp.
CGCGATGCGCGTGACCTGCAAATCCTGGTGCCGTCTCTGGAAGTGGGGCAGGCCGCCTCGTCCACCAACCAGACCTTCTCCATCCGTTCGCTGGGCACCGATACCTTCAACCCGGGCCTCGAAGCCTCGGTGGGCGTGTTTGTGGACGGTGTGTTCCTCGCGCGCCAGGGTGCGGCGATCAATGACTTCCTTTCGCTGGAGCGGATCGAGGTCCTGCGCGGCCCGCAGTCGACTTTGTTCGGCCGCAACACCCCGGCCGGCGTGATCAGCTTCATTTCCAAGGCGCCGGAGTTCGAGTTTGGCGGCCAAGCGGAAGTGACTGTCGGAAATTATGATGCCCGCATTGTGCGGGGCACGGTCACAGGTCCGCTGGTGGAAGACCGCCTGGCGTTCCGCCTGGATGGCAACCGAAATACCCGCGGAGGCTTTGTCGAGAACCTGACCGACGGGCGCGAACTCAACGACCGTGACCGCTGGAGTCTCCGTGGCCAGCTGCTTTGGGAAGCATCCGAGAATACCCAGGTGCGTTTCATTGCTGACTACTCCAAGATTGACGAGCAGTGCTGCGCTGCGCCGTTCTTCTTCTACGCCCCGGCCTCGCTGGGCGCCATCCCGGCCCTTGGCGGTACGCTGCTGCCGCCCAATCCGTGGAATTATCAGATCGCCATCGACAATCCGGTGTTCACCCAGAACCGCAATACCGGCGCTTCGGTCCAGGTCGATCACCAGTTCGAAGGCTTCACCTTCACCTCGATCACGGCCTATCGTGATTACAAGGAAAATCAGAATATCGATGCCGACTTCACCAATCTGGACTTGGCTGGAGACCGCCTGATCGATCAGCGCTATGACACCTTCACCCAGGAAATTCGCCTGACATCCGACGGTGGCGGTGATTTCGACTGGCTGCTGGGCGGTTTCTACTATGACAACACGCTGCGCCATAACAACCAGACGCCCTATGGTTCGCAGCTGCGTCCCTTCGCCGACGCCTTGACGGGCGGCGCCATCACCACGGTGGAAGGCATCGTGGGCGCGCCGGCCGGCCTGTTCCTGGCCCAGGGCCAGGGCCTGCGTGAAGAGGACTATGTCTACAATACCCGCTCCTGGTCAGTGTTTGGTCAGGTGGACTGGCATCTGTCGGACCGCCTGACCCTCACCGGGGGCCTGCGCTACACGCGCGAGACCAAGGACATCGTCGCTAATATCGACATCTTCGATCCCTGGTCGGCGATCAACCTGGTCGATCTGGGTCAGCAGGTGATCTTCGCCCAGGCGTTCCAGACCCAGACCGGCCTGGCGCCCACCCCGGCCAATATCGGCGCCTTCGCCGCCGGTTTCCCGGCTCAGTTCGCGGCGCTGCAGGCCTTCTCGGTCGCGGGGTCCACCGATCCGGCTGTGAACCCGTTCCTGGCGCTCACCCCGCTGCAGTTCAATCCGCCCGCGCCGGGCTTCACCAATGACCGCACCGAGGACAATATCTCGGGCAATCTGATCCTCGCCTATCAGCTGAACGACAACACCAATATCTACGCCAGCTATTCGCGCGGCTTCAAAGCGGGCGGCTTCAACGTCTCGGCCAACGCGGCGCTGACCGGCGTGTTCGAGTTCGAGCCGGAGATCTCCACCGCCTTCGAGCTGGGCGCCAAGGCGCTGATCTTCGACAATACCACCCAGGTGAATATCGCCCTGTTCCGTCAGAACCTGGAGGACTTCCAGGCCAATATCTTCACCGGTTCGGGCTTCGGCCTGCAGAACGCCGGTGAAGTGCAGCTGACCGGTCTGGAGTTCGAGTTCTTCTCGCGTCCGTTCGAGCGTCTGACCCTGTCGGGCGGCTTCACCTACATGTTTGAATCGAAGTTCAAGTCCTTCGATTCCAACGCCTGCTACCCGGCCCAGACGGTGGTCGCGGGCATCTTCGCCTCGCCGGCGGACGTGCCGCCGGGCCAGTGCGGCCGCTCGCTCAACGCTGTGACCGGCCTGCCGGTGACGACACAGAACTCGACCGGTCAGGACCGCCAGACGCCGGACCTGACGGCGACGCTCAGCGCCATGTACACCCAGCCGATCACCGATACGCTGGAGGCCTTCATCCGGGCTGACTACTCCTATACCGGCGCCCGGACGCTGGCGGGCAACTTCAACCCGCAGCGGGCCGTGGGCTCCACGGAGCTGGTCAACGCCTCTGTGGGCTTCGGCGCCACCGACGGGGCCTGGCAATTGCAGTTCTGGGTCCGCAACCTGCTCGAAGAGCAATATCAGCAGGGCAACTTTGAATCCGTGGGCCAGCCCGGCTCGATCAACGTCTATCCGGGTGATCCGCGCACATACGGCCTGACCCTGCGCGCCCGCTTCTAGGCGGCGCGAGGTTCAAGCCTGATCTCTCTTTGCGGCGCCGGGCGGTCCTGCCCGGCGCCGCTTTTCTTTGGGCCCCCGGCCCGCTACGAACACAGTCCGCGCCACCCATGGAGACTCTCATGCGCCCAGACGGCCGCCAGCCTGACGCCCTGCGTCCGATCCGGTTTGAAATGGGCTTCAGCCCCTATGCCGAAGGCTCCTGCCTGGTGAAGATGGGCGACACTCATGTGCTGTGCACCGCCAGCGTGGACGACGCCACGCCGCCCTGGCTGCGCGGACAGGGGCGTGGCTGGGTGACGGCTGAGTATTCGATGCTGCCGCGCGCCACGCACCAGCGCACGCGCCGCGAAGTCAATTCAGGCAAGCCGTCGGGCCGCACCCAGGAAATCCAGCGCCTGATCGGGCGCTCCTTGCGCGCCTGCATCGATCTCAAGGCTCTGGGCGAGCGCCAGATTCTCATCGATTGCGATGTGCTCCAGGCCGATGGCGGCACGCGAACGGCCTCGGTCACCGGCGCCTGGCTGGCCTTGAAATCGGCCTGCCTTTGGCTGGTCGAAGAGGGTGTGATCAAGACCGACCCGGTCCACGCCCAGCTCGCCGCGGTGTCCGCCGGCATCATCAAGGGCGAACCGCGCCTTGATCTGGAATATGAGGAAGACCGCATCGCCGAGACCGACGCCAATTTCGTCCTCACCTCGGCGGGCGGCGTGGTGGAGGTGCAGGCCACGGCCGAAGACCGGCCCATGAGTCAGGCCGAGTTCGACGCCCTGTTCTCGCTGGCCCGTCACGGCGTCACGTCCCTGTGCGCGGCCCAGACCGCCGCGCTGAAGGGCTGACGCCGCCCGCCTATAGGCGTGCACTATCGCAGCGATCCTTATTATTCATGGCGTCAATCGGGTTTGGCGCTTGCGCGAAGCGGCATTGCAAGTGATTCTCATCTTCGGCCCTTTCGCCGGAGACCCGCCATGACCGCCCTTGCCCGCGTCCTGTTCCATGCCCCCGCCCGCCTGACGCCGCCGCCACGCGCGGTGCTCAAGACGCTGACCTATGGGCTCACCCATATGGTGGTGGCCATGGCGGTGGTGTTTGCGCTCACCGGCGACTGGCGCGCGGCGCTGGCGGTGGGCCTGATCGAGCCGGTAGCACAGACGGTGGCCTATGTGTTGCACGAGCGCGCCTGGGCGCGCGCGGAGCGTCAGCGCGCCGCTTCGTCCGTCTCGCCATCGCACCAGGGGCCGCGCTGACGGAAGGGAACGGCCAGGCCGGCCGCCATCAGATCGTCTGACAGATCCGCCCCGTCCTCGGCGCGCACCAGGCGGGCCACCACCCGGCCCCAGAAACTGTCCGGGCCGATCTCGGTCAGCATGACCGGGGCGAACCCCTCGCCGCCCGGCGCGGTGAGCCAGTCGCGGGTAAACTCAGTCGCCTCATGGCCCTTCACCCGTTCGGCCTCGCACGCTACGCGGCGAATCTCCGGCGCATCCACGCCGCGCAGGCGCACCCGGATCTCCACATACTGGCCCGGCCAGGTATGGGCGCGCACCCCCACCGTATCCCCGTCCACAATGTGCAGAATCTCCGCCGGAACCGGTCCGGGAATCTCCTGTGCCATTGCAGGTTGCGCCATAGAGAATGCGCACGCGAATAGGGCGAAGAGTGCTCTCATGCGCCGAATATAGGAAAATTTTCGGAACCAGGGAAGCGCAAACCCGCTCCGCCGCCGCCTGCCATCCGAGCCGTTTCAGCGTTTGCGCTTCGGCTTTCCGCCTTCCGGCGCAGGCGCGAAGGGTTTCACTTTCAGCTTGGTCTTGTGATCAGCCGGACCCTTGGAGCCGTCGGGATTGAGGCCGCGGAAATAGCCCTTCTGCCATTTCTCCTCAGCCGCTTCAGGGTCGTGGGTTTTCAGCCGCTTCATGAAGTCGGTGCGGCTCTCGCGCCAGATATCCATCTGATCGGCGGTTTTCGGGTCGGCGTGGATGGTGCGCAGTTCAGGCTGCACCCGCTCGAACAGATCGCGGCGCACCGGGAAGAGATGGGCCAGCGCCTCGCCGGCCTCGAAGCGCACCTCGCCCGGCCGGGTGAAGCGCCAGTTCATGGTGAAGGTATAGGGGCTCCAGTCGGCCTCGATCACGCCGGTCAGCGGCGCAATGCCGTCCTTGGGCTGGTTGACCGGACCCTGCACCCAGATATTCCAGCCCGGCGGGGTGCGCAAAAGGAAGCCCATCTCGAAGGTGAGGATGCCCGAGCCGAAATTGGCCATGGCCGAGCCCGCCTGCCCCATGGACAGGGGCTGGTCCAGCACCACCTCCACATCCTCCACCCGCACCCCGCCATTCCAGCGCGCGGTCAGGCCATGGGGGGCGAACACCTCCCAGCCATGCTGATTGGCCACCACCAGGGGCAGGCAGCGATAGGCGAAGGATTCAGGCGTATCATCCATCCACTGGCGCTTCTGCGAGGCGGGGCGGATGGGCGGGGCGCTGCCCGACAGGGTATGGCAGATGAGTTTCATGGGCCGCACTTGACGCCAAGGTGCAGCCGCTTTCAAGGGCGCCGCCTGCGCTCTCGCATTTTCGCCGCGTTTGGACTATATCGCGCGGCCATGAGCACCGCGCTGAACATCGATTTCGCCAACCGTCCCGCCCCCGGCCCGCAGAGCCTGGCCGGTCTGACGCGTGCGCAATTGCGCGATTGTCTGGTCGCCCACGGGCTGACCGACGAACGCAAGGCGAAAATGCGCGCCGACCAGCTGTGGCGCTGGATCTATCATTACGGCGTCAGTGATTTTGACGCGATGACCAATGTCTCCAAGGATTTGCGCGGCGCGCTGAAAGAGCGTTTCACACTGGCGCGCCCGGAGATCGTGGAGCGCCTGATCAGCGTGGACGGCACGCGCAAATACCTCATCCGCTTCGCGCCGGGCGTGGAAGCCGAGACGGTGTTCATCCCCGATGTAGGCAAGTCCGGGGCGCTGTGCGTGTCCAGCCAGGTGGGCTGCACCCTGACCTGCACCTTCTGTCACACCGGCACCCAGAAGCTGGTGCGCAATCTCACCGCCGCCGAGATCGCCGCCCAGGTGATGATCGCGCGCGATGACTTAAGCGAGTGGCCGACCTCCAACGAGGACCGCAAGATCACCAATATCGTGTTCATGGGCATGGGCGAGCCGCTGTATAATCTCGATGCGGTCAGCGACGCCATTGACGTGATCTCCGACGGGGACGGCAT
>JBHYFR010000152.1:0-5586 GCA_051859425.1 Oceanicaulis sp.
CACGGTTTCAAAACCGTGCGCCTCGAGCAGATCACGAAACAGCTTCATGTTCAGCTCGTTGTCTTCAACGATCAGAACTTTTTTGGGCATGACCTGCAGCATGAGACCGCGTTTCCCCAATCGCCCCGCCTGTTAGCGTGAGCAGTGACCATCCACCACGCAGTAAACCTCACTTTCCTTAATCAAGAATGAGTCTGGCCGGTTTCCCGGACCGGCGGAACAGGATATGAACACGAAAAATCGGGCCAGGAAAGCGCCATGCCTAGGCTGGGCATAGATCTGGGCGGCACCAAGATCGAAGCCGCCATCCTTGAAGACGACGGCGCGATCGCCGTGCGCGAACGCGTCGGCACGCCTGTCGGCTATGACGCCAAAATCACAGCGATCACCGATCTGGTCCGGGCGGTCGAGGCGCGGCGCGGTCTGGGTCCGCTGAATACCGGCCTTGGCCATCCCGGCTCTCACAATCCGCGCACCGGCCTGATGCGCAACGCCAATTCCACTGCCCTCAATGGCCGGCCTCTCGACCGCGATGTCTCTGCGGCTCTGGGCCGCGAGGTGCGCTGCGCCAATGACGCCAATTGCTTCGCCCTGTCGGAGGCGCGCGATGGCGCCGGCGCCGGCGCGGCCAGCGTGTTTGGAGTCATCCTCGGCACCGGCGTCGGGGGCGGGCTGGTGATCGGCGGCGAGCTTGTGCGCGGCGCTGACGGCAATGCCGGGGAGTGGGGCCATACCGCCCTGCCCTGGCCCACACCTGAAGAGATACCCGGCCCGGCCTGCTATTGCGGTCTGAGCGGATGTGTGGAGGCCTGGTGTTCGGGACCGGCGCTGGCGGCGGACCATGCACGCGTCACCGGAGAAACGCTGACCGCCGAGGCCATCGCGGCGGGCGCGCAGGCCGGTGACGCGACGGCGCGCGCCAGCCTGGACCGCCACGAAGCCCGGCTGGCGCGGGCTTTGGCCAGCGTGGTCAATATTGTCGATCCCGAGATTATCGTGCTGGGCGGCGGACTGTCCAACCTGCCCGGCCTGCCGCAGCGGCTGGAGCAGGCGCTGGCGCGCTGGGCATTCACTGACGAGCTGATGACGCGCGTCCGTCGCCATCACCATGGCGATTCGTCCGGCGTGCGCGGCGCGGCCTGGCTGTGGCCGGCATGAGCGCGCCGGGCTGGTGCCGCAAATGCCTGACGCCGGTCGCTGCGCATGATCCCGCCTGCCCGGCCTGCGGCGCGCGCCAGGCCCTGCGCCATGATGAGCTGGCCACGCTGTCCATCGCCCATATCGATTGCGACGCCTTCTATGCGGCCATCGAAAAGCGTGACGACCCTTCGCTGGAGCACAAACCGGTGATAGTCGGGGGCGGCAAGCGGGGCGTGGTGGCGACCTGTTGCTATGTAGCGCGGCTCTATGGCGTGCGCTCGGCCATGCCCATGTTCAAGGCGCTGAAAGCCTGTCCGGACGCTGTGGTGATCCGCCCGCGCATGAGCCTCTACGCCGCCGAGGGCAAGCGTATCCGCGAGATGATGGAGGCGGTGACGCCACTGGTCGAACCCTTGTCCATCGACGAGGCGTTCATTGATCTGTCAGGCACGGCGCGCCTGCACGGCGCCCCGCCTGCGCTCACCCTGTTGCGCCTGCAGCGCGCGATCCGTGAGTCGGTGGGCGTGACCGTGTCGGTGGGGCTGAGCTTCAACAAATTCCTCGCCAAGACCGCCTCCGAGCTCGACAAACCCAACGGGTTCGCGGTGATCGGACGCGCCGAAGCGCCCGATTTTCTCAAGGCCATGACGGTGTCAGCGGTGTTCGGCGTGGGACCGGCGACGGCGCGCAAGCTGGAAGCGGACGGGTTGAAGACACTGGGAGATGTCCTCACCCGTCCCGAACGCGAGCTGGTGGCGCGTCATGGCGAAACGGGCTGGCGCCTGCTGTGCCTGGCGCGCGGCCAGGACGCCCGAACCGTCAATCCGTCCCGTGACCGCAAATCGGTCTCGGCCGAGACCACGTTCGAGCATGATGTCGCCAGCAAGGCCGACCTCAAGGACCGGCTATGGCCCCTGTGCCTCAAGGTCGCGGATCGGATGAAATCGGAAGGCGTGGCGGGGCGCGTCGTGACGCTCAAGCTCAAGACCGGCGGTTTCAAAGCCATCACCCGCCGCCGCACGCTGCACGACCCCGCCCAGCTGGCCGATACCCTGTTCCGCCACGCCTGCGTCCTGCTGGACGCCGAGCCGGACGGCGTGCGCTACCGGCTGATCGGGGCGGGCTACAGTGATCTTGAGGCGGCGGCGGGGGACGCAGGCGATCTGGCCGACCCCGGCGCCCTGCGCCGCGCCGCGGCAGAGCGGGCGATGGATGCCGCCCGGGCGAAATTCGGGACATCGGCCGTGATCAAGGGCCGCATGCTGGGGCGCGGCAAGGACTGATGGAGCACGCCTCGCTCAGGTCTCGCCCGCCAGGCGCAGCGCCGGCGCGGACGGCGGCGCGTCGCGCACCTCCAGCACCGCCTCGCAATCGGCCAGGAAACGCTCACCGGCCGCCCCGCCATCTTCGGTCCAGGAGCGCGCAAGCGTGCGGGTGAAAAACCGGGTCAGCGCCATGCGCATCCTCCCGGCCTGGCCGGAGCGACTCAGCTTCGAGCCCGGTCAGGGCGCACAGTGTGACCGGAAGGTTAACGCGCGCGAAGCGGTCAGAGGCGGTTAACCAGCCGAGCTTTGTGGAAAACCGGCTTGCGCGGTGAGAGGATGGTACCGCCTCCCCGGCTCGAACGGGGGACCTCTAGATCCACAATCTAGCGCTCTAACCAACTGAGCTAAGGCGGCATGCCGTCACAGGCGCGCGCGGGGCCGGAGCACCCGCTGTGCGCAGGGCGCGGAAACTAGCTTCGGGGCGCGCCGCGCGCAAGGCCTGCGCGCGGCTGGTTTACAGGGTCCCGTCAGGCATAGCCGCGATTGCGCAAATGGGCGTTCAGCGCGTTCATCCGGTCCTGGTCAGACGGGTGCGTGGACAGGAAGGCAGGCGGTGCGCCGCGGCTCGACTGCGCCATCATGGATTCCCAGAATGTCACCGACTCGCCGGGGCGGTAATTGGCGCGCGCCATGTAGTCCACACCGAGGCGATCGGCCTCCAGCTCGTGGCGGCGCGAATAAGGCAGCAGCACGCCGAAGGTCAGCCCCGCGCCGAGCACGCCGGCCCAGGCGCCCGCATTCTGGACATCGGTCTGATCCAGCGCCACAGCCGCCAGCCCGGTGGCGAGTCCGGCAGCCATTTGCTGTGAAGCGCGCTCCTGGGCGTGGCGTCCGGCCACGTGGCCCGCCTCATGGCCGATCACCGTGGCCAGCTGGTCATCATTGCGTGTGACCTCCATCAGGCCGCGATAAAGGCCCACCTTGCCATTGGGCAGCACCCAGGCATTCACCTCGTCGGAATCGAACACCACGAATTCCCAGTCGTGATGGGACATGCCCGAGGCGTTGGCGATACGCGAGCCGACCCGGTTGGCCTGATTGCGCAGCGTGGCGTTATTACTAACGCGCTCGCGCTGGCGCGCGGCCTGCCAGGTCTGGTCCGACAGCTGGGCGATCTGGGCGTCGGAGACCAGCATGAGCTGCCGGCGGCCAAGCTCCGGATTATCGGCTGTGCAACCAGCCGCCGCAAACGGGAACACGGTGCCCGCCGCCAGGCCCGCGAGCAACTCGCGCCGGCCCATGCGCACTTTCGGCAGGGCGTCGAATTCCGATTGGCTAAGCATGTCTGTCCCCTTTTGAATCAGCACCATTTGAACGCAGCGCAATCAATTTACCCAAAATCGCCATGGAAACGCCGCGTAGTTTCGTTAATCATCATCTCACACCCGGGCTCGGGCGCAAGCCGGGACCGGCGAAATTCGCCCCCTGCCGGAGACGCTACGTCATGCGCACACTGTTCATCATCCTGCTCTTGCTGGCGGCTGTGATAGCCGGCGCCGTTCTGGCTCTGCCCGCGCTCATATCATCGGACTGGCTGCGCGAGCGTGTCGGTCAGGAAGCCAGCGCCGCCATCAATCGCGATGTGAGCCTGGCCGGGGATGTCCAGCTGCAGGTGTTCCCGCGCCTGCAGGTGCGTGCGCAGGACGCCTCCATCGCCAACGCCGCCGGGTTTGGCGATGAACCGTTCGCCGAGATGCGCGAACTGCGCGCCTCGCTGGCCTGGGGCCCGCTGCTCGCCCGGCGTGTCGAGATTGACGAGTTCGTGCTGGTCGAGCCGGTGATCCGGCTGGAGGCGCGCGCCGATGGCAATAACTGGACGCTGGGCGCCCCCTCCGACGCAGACCGGCCAACGCGCGGCGCCGGTGAGGGCTTTGTGCGCCGGCCTGGCGCCCTGCCCTTCGAGGCGGCGTTCGGCGATGTGCGCATCGAGAACGGCTCGGTATTCTACCGCGATCCGGACCAGACCCGCCGCATCGAAAATCTCGACCTCTCGGTCGATCTGCCCTCGGTGGACGGGCCGGTACGCCTGGCCGGCTCCCTCAGCGCGGACGGGCGGCCGATGCGCTTTAATGCCCGGCTCAGCTCGCTGCGAGGCTTCTTCGAAGGCGCTGAAACCGCCATCGCACTGGAGATGACCGGCGCGCTGGCCGATGTCAGCTTTGACGGGCGGTTCCTGGAAAGCGAGACGCTGAGTTTTGACGGGCGCACGTCGGTGGACCTGCCCCTGCCCGCGCTGGCGCGCTTTCTGGGCACGCAGCTGCCGGAGGGTCCGGTGTTCCGCCGCTTCGTCGCCGAGGCCGATGTGGCGGGCACGCCGGGCCGCCTGGCGCTGACCGACGCTGCGATCATATTTGACGACATCCGCGCCAATGGCGCCCTTACGCTCGACTATGAGCGCGCCCGGCCCCTGATCACCGGCAGTTTGCGCACGAATGATCTGGACATCACCCCCTACATCCCGGCTGAAGAGTCTGCACCGGCCAGTCAGGCTGGCCGCGGCGGCCTTGGCCCCTGGAGCGATGACCGCATCGACCTGACGGCGTTGAGCACTGTGGATGCGCGCCTCGACGTGCGCGCAGCCCGGTTCAAGGCACGCGACATCGTCGCCGAGAACGTCAATCTGGCCGTGACGCTGGACAATGCGTTGCTGACCGCGCGCCTGACCGATTTCCGGCTCTATGGCGGACAGGGCGTCGTCACCGTGGTGCTCAACGCCCGCCAGAGCACGCCGCGTTACGCGATGACGGCGGACATCTCCGCGCTGGAGGCCTTGCCCTTCCTGACAGCGGCCGCCGGGTTTGACCGGCTGCAGGGGCTGGGCCGGCTGCAGCTGGACCTGACCGGTACAGGCGCAAGCCCGGCGGCGCTGATGCGCTCGCTGGATGGCACAGGCAGCTTCAACTTCGCCGACGGGGCCCTTGTGGGCGTCAATCTCGCCCAGGTGATACGTACGGTGCAGCAGGCCGTCCAGACCGGCTCCCTGCCGTCGGGCTTCGCTGACACCCAGCAGACCGATTTCTCGGCGCTGACCGGCTCCTTCAACATACGTCAGGGCGTGGCGCAGAATCTCGACCTGTCCATGCTCAGCCCGCTTCTGCGGGTGGAAGGCTCGGGCACGCTC
>JBHYFR010000153.1:0-5520 GCA_051859425.1 Oceanicaulis sp.
CGCGCGGCTTTCGTCCACCAGGGCGGGGTCGCCCAGATCATCCGGCGCCAGCGTCTCGCGGTAATGGGCGTTGGCCCAGGCGGTCAGCTCCTGATGGCGTTCCGGCGTCAGCCAGGCGCGCGGATTGACCGCGGCGCGCTGGGCGTCGTCCAGCACCACCCGCAGCCGCAGGCAGGCCGGCCCGCCGCCATTGCGCATGGACTGGCGCACATCGGCGAAGCGCACCGCGCCGATGGGGCCGTTGCCGGCGGTCAGGCGCTCACAATACGCGCGAGTGGAGCCGGTCTCCTCAGTCTCCTTGGGCGCGATAAGCACCTGACGGCCCTCGCCCGGCCAGATCAGGAGCTGGGAGTTGAAGAGGTAGGAGGTGATGGCGTCGCTGAGCGGAACCTCGGCGTCGGGAACCTCCACAAACACCGGCTCGAACAGGCCGTCCGCAGCCTTGCGGATAGCATCCAGCGCCGCGTCCCGGTCCTCGAATGCATGCTCGTGATAGAACAGCACCGGCCCGGTCCCCACGCACACCACGTCATTATGGAAGGCGCCCGCCTCGATGGCCTTGCGCGACTGGCGGATATGGACGGTGCGGGCCGGATCCAGCCCGTGGCGGCGCGCCACCGCCTGGCAGGCCTGCAGGGTCTGGCGGGCGGGGAATTTCGCCTGCCAGTCCTCGAACGCATCGCGCCCGTGGACGAAAATCTCCACCCCCGGCGCACCATGATCGGCGCACAGGCGCACATGATTGGCCGCGCCCTCATCGGCGAAATGGGACTGGGAGGGCAGCGCGTCATGGACAGCGAAGCGGGCCTCATCGGCGAAAATGCGCGCCAGCGCCTTTTGCGTCTGGGCGTGCTCGATGGAGCGGTGCAGGGCGGTGACCAGATTGGCCGGGGTGAAATGCACCCGCCCGTCAGACGTATCGGCGCCCGGCGAGACGGTCGCCGCATTGGCCGCCCACATGGAGGAGGCAGAGAGCATGTTCAGCGCCAGCTCCGGCGCGGCCTTGTACGCCGCCTCCCATACCGCGCCGTCGCTGCGCCCGGAAAAGCCCAGCGCGCGCAGGGCCGGAATGTCGGGGCGTTCCTGCGGGGGCAAAATGCCTTGAGCCAGCCCCGCATCGGCCAGGCTGCGCGCCTTGGCCAGACCCTCGATCACCCCGTCGCGCGGGCGAGCGACCGAGCCTCGATTTCTCGCGCTGGCGAGATTGCCCGGCGCCAGCCCGCCATAGTTATGGGTCGGGCCGACCAGCCCGTCGAAATTGGCCTCCACCGTGCCGCTCATCCATCCAGCCCCTTGATCGCCTGACGCACCAGCGCCGGTGCGGCCTGGGCCGCCACGGGGTAGGCGCAGTAATCGGCCGCGTAATAGGCGCTGGGGCGCAGATTGCCCGACTGGCCCGGCCCGCCGAACGGCATGGTGGAGGCCGCGCCCGGAGTGGGCCGGTTGAAGTTCACGATGCCGGCACGGACAAGCGCGCGGAAGCGCGGCCACAGGTCCGCGTCATCGCTGACCAGCCCGGCGGCCAGTCCATAGGCGGTGTTATTGGCCTCGGCGATGGCGGCGTCGAAGCTCGCCGCCCGGCGCACCTGCAGGAGCGGCCCGAACACTTCCGCATCAGGCGTCTCGATCCCGTCCACATCGAGAAGGCCCGGCGTCACGAAGGCTGGCCCCTGCCCGCGCTGCGCCTTGACGATGGCGCGCGCGCCCGAGGCGAGAAGCGCGTCCTGGGCCTTGAGCACCTGATCGGCGGCATGGGTGCTGACCAGCGGCCCCATGAAGGGCTCGGGATCGGCGTTCCACACACCCTGCGTCAGGCGCGGGATCAGCGCGGCGACCGCCTCCACCACCGCGTCGCCCGCCTGGCCATGCGGCACGATCAGGCGGCGCGCACACGAGCAGCGCTGACCGGCGGTGATATAGGCGGACAGGACCGCCACCCGGGCGGCGTTTTCGGCGTCGGCGGCGTCCCAGACCACGAGCGGATTATTGCCGCCCATCTCCAGCGCCAGCTGAACGCCGGTGCGTCCGGCGAATTTTTTATGGATGAAAGAGCCCACGCCCCACGAACCGGTGAACAACACGCCGTCCAGATCAGGGTCATCCAGCGCGGCGGCGCCGGTTTCGCGCCCGCCCTGTATGAGATTGAGCACGCCCGCAGGCAGGCCCGCCTCGTCCCACAGCGCGGTCATGAAGGCGCCCACGGCCGGGGTGAGTTCGGACGGTTTGAACACCGCCGTATTGCCCGCCAGCAGGGCCGGGACGATATGGCCGTTGGGTAGATGGCCGGGGAAGTTATACGGCCCCAACACGCACATCACGCCCAGCGGCTTGTGCTCCAGCGTCTGCTCGCCGAACTCAGTGGCGGTGCGGGTGGTTCCAGTGCGGTCGAGATACGCAGCGATGGAGACGGCGATCTTCCCGGTCATGGCGCCCGCCTCGGTGCGTGACTCCCACAGCGGCTTGCCGGTCTCGCGCGCAATCAGTTCGGACAATGCCTCGCTGCGCTCTTTCAGCAGCCCGGCGAAGCGCTCGGCCACGCTCTTCCTCGCTTCAAACCCGGCCAGCGCCCACTCGGGAAAGGCCGCACGGGCGCTGGCGAAGGCTTCGCGCACATCGTCTGGCGAGGCGGCGGCGCCTTCCCATAGCGCCTCGCCATTGCCCGGATTGAGGGAGGTGAAGGGCGCGCCCGCGCCGTCACGCCAGGCGGCGTTGATGTAGAGCGATCCGCTCATGCCACAGTGTCCTTGGTCCAGATGCGTACAGTCTCGCCCGCCGTCACATCCAGCGCGCGGCAGGCTTCGGGGCTCAGCGCCGCAGCGCCCTCGCCGGGGGTGATTTCGGTATGGATGCAGCGGAAATCACCGATGCGGTCATTGGAGACCAGGGCGCGCACCGGCTCGCCGCCCACCGGCCCGTCCGCCACGCTCAGCACCTGGCTGTCGCGGATGGTGCGCACCTCATCGGTGCCGCACGACACCAGCGGCCCGCCGTCGAAAATATCGATATAGCGCTCATAGCGCAGGCCCTCGGCCTCCAGGAGGCGCAGGGCGTTGACCCCATGGGGATGGGTCTTGCCGATCACGGCGCGGGCCTCGCGCGGCAACAGGTCGAGATAGATGAGATGGGCCGGCATCAGGTCGAGAATGAACTGGTTGTCGGTGGCCGCTGACAAACGGTCAGCCTCCTCAAAGCTCATCTTGAAGAAGGGGCGCGTGACATGTTCGAAGAAGATGGAATCGCCCTTCTCGTCCACCACGCCGCGCAATTCGGACAGGATGCGCTTGCCAAACCGCGCGCGCGCCGACGCCACCAGCAGATAGCGCGCCTTGGCCGTCAGGCTGCCCGCCCCGGCGCCGCGCGCGGCGTCGCTGACGAACAGCGAGCCCACCTCGGTCGAGCCCGCAAAATCATTGACCAGCAGCATGGCGTCCATGTCGAAACGCTTGCCCGCTTCTTTGGACGCCTGGGCGAAGGTGAAAATCTTGAAGTCGAAATACGGCTTCTTGATCCCCACCATGGCCTTGACCGCCGAAGTGCCAAGGATCGCGCCGGTCTCACTGTCCTCCAGCATGAGCTGATAGCTGCAGTCGCACGGATCGGACAGCCGGCCCTCGAACGCGGCTTCGGACGCGGCGAGCTTGGCCGCCAGGGCGTCATCGGGCAGGGCCAGGCTGGTGAAGCCCGGACCGGCGGCGCCGGCCAGTTTGAGAAACCCGTCCACATCGCCCGACCGGGCTGCGCGCACCACCAGCATGAACTCTCCCCCTGTGGTCCCTTTAAGCGCCGGCTAGCCTTTGGCCAGCGCGCGCGCCTCTGCGGCGTCAAACCGTCCGCGGGCGAACTGCATCAGCATCACCGCTGACAGGCAAGCGCGCTCGGGCAGGCTGGACAGCTTGGCGATCTCGCGGCTGGAATGAATATCCGCGCCGCGCACGCCCAGCGTATCCACATTGGGGCAGCCCGACGCCCACAGATTATTGCCCTCGCACACCCCGCCCGTGTCTTTCCAGCGAATGTCCAGTCCCAGCGGTTCGCCGGCGGCGCGGGTCCATTCGAACATGCGCAGATTGGCCGGGCTCATGGGTTTGGGCGGGCGGGTGAAGCCGCCATGCAGGTCCGCCGAAATGCCATCGCGGCCATTGGCGAGCTTGACCAGCGCGTCGATCTCGCGCCTGGCCCAGATGGCGTCATCCTCGGTCTTCACGCGCACATTGAAGCGGCAAATACCCAGCTCCGGCACCACATTGGGCGCCCCGCCCCCGTCAATGCGCGAGACATTGAAGGTCACATCCTCGCGCTGGCCGTTGAGAGCGTCGAGGCGGCGGGCGAAGTCGGCAGCGGCCACGATGGCGTTGCGGCCCAGATGATGCTCACGGCCCGCATGGGCCGCCCGCCCCCGGCAGCGCAGGGAGAAATTGCCCGAGCCCTTGCGCGCGCCCGCCAGCGATCCGTCCACCAGGGCCGGTTCATAGGTCATGCCCACATGGGCCTTGGCGCCCAGTTCCGCCAGCACCGGGCCCGAGCCCAGAGAGCCGATCTCCTCGTCCGGGCTGATAAGGATGTCATAGCCCACCTGATCCGCCCACGGGCTGCGCTCCAGCCCCATCAGGGCGTGCAGCATGACGATCAGCCCGCCCTTCATGTCGGCGGCGCCCGGCCCGTTGATGGTGTCGTCGTCCAGCATGCGCCAGTCATCAAACCCGGATCCCGGCGGGAACACCGTGTCATGATGACCGGTCAGGACGATCTTCACCGGCGCTTGCGGGCGCCGGGTCAGGCGGAAGGCGGGCGTGTATTCCACATCGCGGATCTCGCCATCCAGCTCGATCGTGGTCGAGGGCTTGAGCTCCACAGCGCTGATAGCGCCGCCCAGCGGGGCGAAGGCGGTTTCAAGCTCGGCGCGCATGGCTTCAAGGCCGTCCGCGTTGCGGCTGCCCGAATTGATGGCCGACCAGCTTTTGACCAGCGCCGCCATGGCGTCCCCCTCGCCCTCGATCCAGTCGAGGACCTGGCGTTCGTCACGGTCGAGGGTCAGGGCGGTCATAAACAGCTCCGTGGGTGCGGCAGCGAGGATCAGGCCTGTTCCAGCGCCTGTTCCAGATCGGCGATCAGATCCTCGGGGTTTTCAATACCCACCGAGACCCGCACCAGACCGCCGGTGAAGCCCAGGCGCTCGCGCAGGGATTCCTCCACCGCCGCATGGGTGGTGCTGCCCGGATGGCAGATCAGCGTCTCGGTGCCGCCCAGGCTCACCGCCAGCTTGAGCACCTGCAGGGCGTTGAGCATGCGGAAGGCGGCGGCCTGCCCGCCCACCACGTCGAAGGAGAAGGTGGAGCCGTGATGGCCGCCGCTCTGGCGTTCGTGAACGGCATGGTCACGCGAACCGGGCTCGAGGAAGCCGAGATAGCGCACCTTGTCCACTTTCGGATGGGTCTTGAGGTAATTGGCCACGATGGCCGCGCCCTCAAAGGCCGCCTTCATGCGCAGGGTCACCGTCTCCAGCGAGCGCGCCAGCATCCA
>JBHYFR010000154.1:0-5520 GCA_051859425.1 Oceanicaulis sp.
GCCGATCATCAGCGGCACGAACCAGTTGCCAAATCCGCCGATCATCGCGGGCATGACCATGAAGAAGATCATGATCAGGCCGTGCATCGTCACGATGACGTTGTAGTTATGCTCGTTGCCCCAGAAGCCGCCATTGAACACCTGGAGACCCGGCTCGGCCAGCTCCCAGCGGATCAGGCCGGACATCACGCCCCCGATGACCCCCGCGATGATCGCGAAGATCAGGTACATCGTGCCGATGTCCTTGTGGTTCGTGGAATAGACCCAGCGCTTCCAGTCCCAGGGGCTGGGACGGTGATCGTCGTGGGCGGCGGCGGCGGAAGACGACATATTCGCTCTCCTTAGCGGGCGGAGGCCAGCTGCGCATCGCCGCGCAGCGAGTCATAATAGGCGGTGAGGACATCGATGGCGCCGTAGGGATCATCCTGTGCGGCGACGACCCAGGTGTCGAAAATCTCTTGCGGCACCACATGCACCTCGATGGGCATGAAGGCGTGGCGGATGCCGCAGATTTCCGAGCACTGGCCGTAGAAAATGCCCTCGCGGGTGGCCTGGAACCAGGTCTCGTTCAGGCGGCCGGGAATGCCGTCCATCTTGATGCCGAACGAGGGGATGGTCCACGAGTGGATCACGTCAGAGGCGGTCACCTGCATGCGCACGACGGCATTGATCGGCACCACGACGGGCACGTCGGTGGTCAGGTTGCGGTGCGCGGCGAAGGGGTGCTCGCCCAGGAACTCTTCCTCGACCATGCTGGACACGAACTCGAACCCGCCATGGTCGGGGTATTCGTAGGTCCAGTTCCACTGATTGCCGGTGGTCTTGATGGTGAAGTCCGCTTCCGGGATCACGTCCTGATCGTACAGGAGGCGGAAGGACGGAACCGCGATAATCACCAGAATCAGGATCGGCACCACCGTCCACAGAACCTCGACCGTCAGGTTGTGGCTGAATTTCTTCGGCTCGGGGTGGCGCTTGTGGCTGTAGCGCCACATCGCCCACACCAGCAGCGCCAGCACGAACAGGGAGATCGCGAAAATGATGATCAGCAGCAGCGTATGGAAGCTGTAGATCTGATCCATGATCGGCGAGGCGGACGGCTGAAAGCCCAGATCGCCATCAGTGGGAATGCCGATCACCGTCGCCGACGCGGCGGCGGTGAAGCTGATGAAAGCGGCAAGGGCGGCCAGAACGGTCGAGAAACGCATGGTTCCCCCAGGGATTTGAACTGTTTAAGACGCAGACCCGGAATCGGGCCCCTCGTCAGCGCGACGGTATATACGCCGCCATGGATACGCTGTCAGGGCGGTATAAGCGCCTTTTTGTCGCAACGCTTTAGGTTTTTTCACCCCGATGGCGCCTGTGGGGCGCTGGCCGCAAGTGTGCAGGTTTGCTAGCGTGCGCGCCTGTTCGCCCCGTTCGACGGTCCGAGGATTACGACATGATCGCGTTGCCTGCAATGAGCCTTACGACTTTCGCCGCACGCTTGGCTGCATCGGCGCTTGTGGCCGCGGCCGCTGCGCCCGGCGCCATGGCCCAGGCGCGCGGCGGCGAAGCTCCGGCGCTGGACGGCGCGCGCGCCGAATGCGAATCAGCCGCCCGCGCCAGCGCCCCGGACGCGCGGGCGCTGGGGGCGTGCGATCTGGTCTTGCGCAGCCGTGACATCACCCCGCCGGACCGCGCCCGCGCCCTGACCAATCGCGGCGTCATCGCCCTCAAACGCAATGATGTGGCGGCGGCGCGCGCCGATCTTGAAGATGCGGTGCGCGATGATCCAGCGCTGGCCGAGGCCTGGCTCAGCCTGTCGGCGGCGCGCATCCGCGCTGGCGCCCATGACGGCGCCATCGAAGCGGCGCGTCAGGCCGAAGAGCGCGGCGCCGATCGCGCGCTGGCGCGCTTCAACATCGCCATCGCGCTGGAACGCGCGGGCCGCTATGACGACGCCTATGACGCCTATGTCGAGGCCGCCCGGCTGGCTCCGGACAACCGCCTGCTGGCCGCCCAGCCCGCGCGCTTCGTCCGCCACCCGGGCTGACCTGGCGCCCGGCGGCGCCGCCGGCCCGGGATGACCCCGGCGCGGGCGCGTGCTAGGCGTGCGGCCATGGCTGCGGCGTCTGCCGCCAGCGCCGGTTTTCTCAAAGGGACCCCTGCCCGCCCATGAGCGACTCGATTCACATCGCCGTCCTGCAGAGCGCGTTCAGCCTCGACATGGACGAGAACATCAAGACCGTCTCCGCCCTGGTGCGCGAGGCGGCCGGACGCGGCGCGCAGGTGATCCTGCCGCCCGAGCTGTTCCAGACCCATTATTTCTGCACCAGCCAGGAAGAGCGCTGGTTCGCCCATGCTTACCCAGCGATGGAGCATCCGTGCGTCACCGCCATGCAAAAGCTCGCCGCCGAGCTCAACGTGGCGATCCCGGTCTCCATCTTCGAGCGCGAGGGGCCGCGCTATTACAATTCGCTGGTCATGCTGGACGCGGGCGGCAAGGCGCTGGGCGTCTACCGCAAGAGCCATATCCCCGACGGGCCTGGCTATCAGGAGAAGTATTATTTCCGCCCCGGCGACACCGGCTTCCGGGTGTGGGACACCGCGTTCGGGCGCGTGGGCGTGGGCATTTGCTGGGACCAGTGGTTCCCCGAGTGCGCGCGCGCCATGACGCTGATGGGCGCGGAGGTGCTGCTCTACCCCACCGCCATCGGGTCGGAGCCCCATGATGACAGCCTGGACACCGCCGCACGCTGGCGCCGGGCCATGCAGGGCCATGCGGTGTGCAATGTCATCCCCGTGGGCGCGGCCAACCGCATCGGCGACGAAAACGGCCAGGTGTTCTACGGCACCAGCTTCATCTGCGACCACACCGGCGAGGTGAAAGCCGAGCTGGGCCGCGCCGACACCGGCGTGCTCGACGCCAGCTTCGACCGACGCTTCCTCGACACCCACCGCGCCGCGTGGGGCTTCTTCCGCGATAGGCGGACGGAGCTCTACATGTAGGGCTCCAGGAAACGCTCAAGGCAGCCGCAAGACGATCAGCATGACGATGTTGAACACGGCATGTAGCGCCACCGCGGCGGCCAGACGGAACGGCAGCGCCGGGCCCGGCGCGATGAGCCATGCCGCCGCCAGATGAATCCCGAGAGACGGCAGGCGGGTGGCCAGAATGCTCCCAATACCGCTTATGACCCTGGCCGCCTCCTGATCCGCGCGGGCCAGGGCGGCCTCAAGCCCCTGCTCGGCTGCGAATGAGCCGGCATTGTCCAGAAAGGATGCGGCCGGGGTCAGCACAGCCAACCACGTCTCCATGAGCCACCAGATGGCGGCGAGACAGAGCCTGGCCTTCAAGTCCGGAAATTTGAGCAACCGCAAATTCGTCACGGCCCGCGCCGCCTCCTCGGTCAGCGCGGCGATGCACAAGAAACCGGCCAAAAGCCATGGTGATACCGGGAAGGGCGTTCTGAGCAGGACCTGCGGAGACTGTCCGAAAACCGCCAAGGCCAGCACCATCTGCACTAGGCCCGCCGACAGGAACAAGGCCAGCGACATGCCCACAGCCGCGCCACGCAATTTGCCAACGCGCTGCATCCAGAATACTCCGGCGACCGCCGCAAGCAAAACCACCGCAATCGCTGCAAAACTGATCATTGATTCCGGCCTGTTTGGGGAATCGGGCGTTGATTCTCAACGCCTTGAGCCTTCATGGTCATGCGCCGCCCCCTCAATTTCTCCCCCCATAATTGCTGATGCTGCAATCACTGACAATCCTTCAGTTGGCGGCGTGCCAGCTGGGCCGCATCATCTATAGTCTACAGGACATAAGCCCCACCAAGGACCCTTCATGACCCGAACCCAACGCACCGCCAAGCTGACCCTGCGCAACGCCACGCTGGAGGATGTGGACGCGATCCTGGGCCTGCAGGCGCGCGCCTATCCCACCATGACGCCCGATCCGCCCTCCATGATCCGCGGCCAGATCGCCGCCTTCCCCGAGGGCCAGTTCATCGTGGAGTTCGATGGCGAGGTGGTGGGCTGGTGCGCCAGCTTCATCATCGACGAGGCAGCGGCCTTTGCGCCCCATGACTGGGCGGGCATCACCGGGGGCGGGTTTGCGGCGCGCCACGATCCTGACGGCGAGTGGGTCTATGGCATGGAAGTGGCGGTGGACCCCGCCCGGCGCCGGCTGCGCATCGGCGAGCGGCTGTATGTGGCGCGCCACGCCCTGTGCGAGGACTGGGGCCTCAAGGGCGTGGTATTTGGCGGGCGGCTGTCGGGCTACAAGCGCAAGCGGCGCCTCTACGACACGCCCGAAGCCTATCTGGCCGCTATCGAGGCGCGCGAGCTGCGCGACGGCGTTTTGAATTTCCAGATGCGCATGGGCTATGAGCCCGCCGGCGTCCTGCACAACTACTATCCCGAAGACGCCGACGCGGGCGGGCACGCCGCCCTGATGGTCTGGCGCAACCCGTCCTACACCGAAGGCCAGGGGCCGGGCCGCCTGCCCTCGCCCAACACGGTGCGCGTGGCGGCGGTGCAGCTGAAAACCCGCGCGGTGGAGAGCGTCGCCGAGTTTGAACGCACGGTGGAGTTCTTCGTGGACACCTGCGCGGAATACGACGCCGATTTCTGCGTCTTCCCCGAAATGTTCACCGTGCCCCTTCTGGCGCTGGAAAAGCGCAAACTCAATGCCGAGGACTCCATCGCCACGCTGACGCGCCACACCAAGCGCTTCGTCAATTTCATGAGCGCTCTGGCGGTGCGCTACAATATCAACATCATCGGCGGCTCCCACCCCACCGAGACCGATGACGGCGATATCCAGAACGTGGCCTATGTCTTCCTGCGCGACGGTTCGATCCACGCCCAGGAAAAAATCCACCCCACGCCCAATGAGCGCTTCTGGTGGAATATCAAGGGCGGCGACACGGTGGCGGCCATCCCCACCGATTGCGGGCCTGTGGGCGTGCTGATCTGCTATGACAGCGAGTTCCCCGAGCTCGCCCGGCGCCTGGCCGACGAGGGCGCGAAAATCATCTTCGTGCCCTACGCCACCGACGACCGGCCCGGCCATTTGCGCGTGCGCTACTGCTCCCATGCCCGCGCCATCGAGAACCAGCTTTACGTGGTGACCGCAGGCAATGTGGGCAATCTGCCCGGCGTGGCCAATATGGACGTGAACTACGCCCAGTCGGCCATCATCACGCCCTGCGACTTCCCGTTTGCCCGCGACGGCCTGGCCGCCGAAGCCAGCGAAAACGTCGAAACCATCGCCGTGGCCGACCTGCACATGGACTCGCTGGCCGAAGCGCGCCGCTCAGGCACGGTGCGGAATTTGCGCGACCGGCGGTTTGATCTCTACCGGATTGTGTGGACGGATCGGGGGTAGAGGGGGGCATCTCCGGCGTTGGCGGATAAACGGTCCGCCGCCACCTGCTTTCCCGGAATGGGCGAAGCCCATGTCCGGGACCCATCCCCTAGAGCATTTTCGCCTGGGTCTGACTCGGTTGGGGATTCCGCTTAGGCGCGAAG
>JBHYFR010000155.1:0-5511 GCA_051859425.1 Oceanicaulis sp.
GCGACTTCACCATTGCGACCATGCAGGGCTCGCGCGCCGTGATCGAGGACGAGGACGGCGAGACTGAAGGCGCCGACGAGGACGCCGAGGTTCAAGCCGAGGACGAAGCCAGCGAGGACTAGTCCCGCTGGCCGCATTGCCGGTCCTGAACCATCTCAAGGGCGGCGCGCCGGAGCCTGACTCCTGCCGCCGCCCTTTCCATGTGCGGAGCACGCCATGCACCTGATCACAGGGCTCGGCAATCCCGGCGCGAAATACGCCGCCAACCGCCACAATGCCGGCTTCATGGCGGTGGAGGCCATTGCGGCGCACTGGTCGCTGGGCCCCTGGCGCAAGCGCTTCCAGGGCGAGGCGTGCGAAGGCGTGATCGAGACAGCCGGCGGCCCGGCGCGGGTCCTGCTGCTCAAACCCCAGACCTATTACAATGAGGCTGGACGTTCGGTGTCCGAGGCGATGCGGTTTTTCCGCCTCGACGCCAATGACCTCACTGTTTTTCACGACGAGCTGGACCTGACGCCGGGCAAATTCCGCCTGAAGCGCGGCGGCGGGCATGCGGGCAATAACGGGCTGCGCTCCATCATGGCCCATGTGCCAGGCGATTTCCGGCGCGGGCGCATCGGGATCGGCCATCCAGGCGACAAGGCCATGGTCACCGCCTGGGTTCTGTCCGACGTGCCAAAGGCCGATCAGGACTGGTTCGCAACCCTGCTGGACGCCATCGCGCGCAGTACGCCCCTCTTGCTTCAGTCAGGCGGCGATGACGCCTTCCAGACCCGCGTCACCCATCTGGCGCCTGCCCCGCCGGGCTGACCCCGGTTTGACATCGCGCCGGGCGGCCCCAACTCTCTTGGGTCAGTGAAGCCGCCTGGAGCGCCCATGTTCGATCCCCTCACCGCCGCCCCCGCCGATGATGTGCGCCAGCGCATGGACCGGCTTGTACGCGCCCAAGGCGCCAGCAAGCTGATCGACGCCGCCAACCGCCTGGCCGAGCCGAGCCAACGCCTGGAGCGCACGCTGGAGGTGGACGGCGTGGGCGCGCTTGAGGCGTTCCGGGTGCGGTTTGCGCAAGGCGGAGAGCCGACGAAGGGCGGTATCCGTTTTGACGCTGAGGCCGACGCCAACGAGGCTGAGCGCCTGGCGCTCCTGATGGCGCTGAAATGCGCGCTGGCCGGCCTGCCCTTCGGCGGCGCCAAGGGCGCGGTGAAGGTCAATGCCCGCAAGCTCGACGGCGGCCAGCGCGAGCAGGTTGCGCGCGCCTATGCCCGCGCGTTCAGCGACGTAATCAGCCCCGATACCGATGTGCCCGCTCCCGACATCGCCACCGGCGCGCCCGAGATGGACGCGATCCGCCGTGAGCTCGGTTATGACAAGGGCGCCAGCCGCGCGCCGATCACCGGCCTGCCGCCCGAGCACGGGGGCCTGGCCCTGCGCAAGGGCGCCACCGGGCTGGGCGCCTGGCGGGTCTATCAGCGTCTGTGCCGCGACGGGCTGTGCAAGATCAACCCGCGCATCGCCATCCAGGGGTTCGGCAATGCCGGTGCGGCGTTCGCCCGCGCTGCATGCGCCAAGGGCGCGGTGATCGTGGCCGCATCCGACTCGCGCTCGCTGGCCCACAACAAGGACGGGCTTGATCTCGATCAGCTTGACGCGCGCAAGTCAGACACCGGCAAGGTCGGCGAGGCCGGCGAGCCAGACGCCATCCTGTCCATCGATTGCGACGTCCTGGTGCTGGCGGCCAAGGGCGACGCCGTGACCGGCAAGACCGCAAGCGCGATCAAGGCCGAGCGCCTGGTAGAGATCGCCAACGCACCGGTGACGCGCGATGGCTATGACGTGCTGGACAAGCGCGCCATTCAGAGCCTGCCCGACATTCTGGCCAATGCCGGGGGCGTGGTCGGCTCGTATTTCGAGTGGCGCGAGTTCGCCCGGGCGGACCAGCCCGACGATACGTCCCTGCAAGCTGAATGGGAGGCTGTGATGGACGCTGCCGCTGATCGGGTCAGTGCGCGGGTGGACCGTACCGGCCTGCCCGTGCATTCAGCCGCCCTGCTCGAAGCGCTGGACCAGCTGGAGCCCGGCGGGCGTCAGCTCCTTGTGAGTTGATCCGGGCTCAATTCACCCGGTCGAGCTGGCTGAGCGCAATAGCGCCCGTGCCGCACACGTCATGGGCCAGTGCGCCCACGGGCGTTCTGTTTGCGTCAAACACCGCCTCGTAGAGATAGCAGCCCTCGCCATCGGGCGGCATCGCGCCTGGAATATAGACCGGGTCGCCTTCGCCCGGGGCTGGCTCGGCGCGGTCGCTTACCACCGAAAACTCCGGCCCGCGCGCCCCGATCTGGCAATCCCAACGGCCTGATTCGCCAAAACGCATGCGCACCCGGGTCCCGGCCCGTTCCTCGCCGGCATACAGAATGTGGGCCTGACCGCTGCCGCGCACGAAGGCCATGGATGAATTGCGCGCCGCGCTGACGCATTGGCTAATGTCGGCCATGAGGGCCGGCAGGTTTTCCGTCCAGCTGGGGTGCGGACCCGTTTCGCGCGCGCACCCACTATAGACCAGACGCCCGACCAGCACCGACGCTTCGCGCGCCCAGACCCCGTCAGAAGCCGGGCAGGCGCGGGTGCGCATGGACACCCGGACGCGGTCATAGCTGGCGTTTTCGGAGTAGACCCGCTCGCCAGCACGGATCCAGGCCTGGCTCAGGTCGAACTCTGTCTCCACCGGGCCCGTCCTGAAGCCGTTTCCTCTGAACATCGCCACGGCGCGCCCGTCCATTTCCTGGAAGGTGATAACGGCATGGAAATCGGAGCCTTCGATCTCGAACCCGGCCGTCCCGGCGTCTCGCGGCGTGGGCGCCGGTCTGGCTGAGGGGTCGGGCTGGGCGGTGAAGCCTGACGGGCTCAGCGTCTGCTGCGGCGTGACGCAGGCCGAGGCCAGACAGGCCAGACCCGCCGCCACCGCACCGCGCGACCAGATCGACACTCTTCTATCGCTCATGTCCTGTCCCCTGCTGTTCCGCGCACTCTACACCGCCAGCACGGCAAACGGGAACCGGTCCGTTCAAACAGCTAAAGCTGCGAGAAACGATCAGGCCGAGGCCGCCGCACGCACCGCCTCGCGAATGGCGGCCAGCGCCGCCTCTGCACCGGAGCCGTCGGGTCCGCCGGCCTGGGCGAGATCGGGCTTGCCGCCGCCGCCCTTGCCGCCCACCAGGGCCGCGCCCGTACGCACCAGCGATACAGCGTCGATCTGGCTTGTGAGATCGGGCGTCACCGCAACCCCGATGGCGGCCTTGCCGTCATCCACGCCGACATAAACGGCGACGCCGCTGGACAATTGCTGGCGCGCCTCATGCACCATATCGCGCACATCCTTGCCGCCCACGCCCTCCAGCACGCGCCCGACGAATTGCAGCGAACCGAAGGTCTCCGGCGCCGCTTGCCCGCCGCCCGAGGCGCCGCCCATGGCCAGCTGCTTCTTCGCATCGGCCAGTTGCCGGTCGAGGTTTTTGCGCTCGTCCTGCAAGGCGGCGATGCGCGCTGTCAGGTCCTGGGTCGGGATTTTCAGCTGGTTGGCCGCCGCGCGCGCGATGCCCGCCTCGGTTTCCAGCCACTGGCGCGCGGCTTCACCGGTCAGCGCCTCGATCCGGCGCACGCCAGCGCTGACCGCGCCTTCACCGATAATCTTGAACAGGGCGATGTCGCCCGTGCGCGCCACATGCAGGCCCCCGCACAGCTCCACCGAATAGCTTTTGCCCTCGCCATCGAGCGCGGCGCCCATGGCCAGCACGCGCACGCGCTCGCCATACTTCTCGCCAAACAGGGCCAAAGCGCCCTTCTCAATTGCCTCAGCCGGGCTCATCTCCGCGATTTCGGCGGGCGCGTTCTGGCGGATCACCGCATTCACCTGCGCCTCGATGGCGGCGATCTCGTCAGCGGTCACGGCCCGGCCATGAGAGAAGTCAAAGCGTAGCCGGTCCGGACCCACATAAGAGCCCTTCTGCGTCACATGCGGCCCCAGCACCGAGCGCAGCGCCGCGTGCATGAGGTGGGTGGCCGAGTGGTTGGAACGGGTCTGGCGCCGGCGCGCATCGTCCGCGCACAGCGACGCCTTGTCGCCGGGCCTGATGGCGCCTTCGGTCAGCGTGCCGATATGGGCGTAGAGCGAACCGGCGCGCTTTTGCACGTCGCGGACGGCGAAGCGTGCGCCGTTCTCAAATGTGATCACGCCGCTGTCGCCGATCTGCCCGCCGCCTTCGGCGTAGAAGGGCGTCTGGTCAAACACCAGCTCACCCGCTTCGCCCGCTGTCAGCGCTTCGGCTTCGCCGCCCCCGGCGATGATCGCCTGCAGCATGCCCGCCCCGTCATAGGCGCTGTAGCCGGTAAACCGGGTATCACCCACGCGATCACGCAGGGCGAACCACAGCCCGTCCGTCGCCGCATCGCCCGATCCGGCCCAGTTCGCGCGGGCCTGGGCGCGCTGGCGCTCCATGGCGGTTTCGAACCCGGCTTCATCCACCGTCAGCCCGCGCGCGCGCAGAGCGTCCTGGGTCAGGTCCAGCGGGAAGCCATAGGTGTCGTAGAGCTTGAATGCCGTCTCGCCAGCCAGCGCCTCGCCGGGCTTCAGGTTGGCCGTGGCTTCCTCCAGCAGGCC
The DNA here is from genome assembly GCA_051859425.1 of Oceanicaulis sp. Classification (GTDB taxonomy): domain Bacteria; phylum Pseudomonadota; class Alphaproteobacteria; order Caulobacterales; family Maricaulaceae; genus Oceanicaulis. The sequence goes on from JBHYFR010000155.1 coordinate 4,655, forward strand.
AAGCCCGCGGCCCAGCGTGCGCTGGAAGCGCTCTTCCTCGCCGCGCAGGGTCTCCTCGATGGCGGGCAGCGCGCGGGTCAGATCAGGATAGGCGGCGCCCATCTCGTCGGCCAGCGTGCGCGCCAGGGTGAACAAAACCGGCTCCTGCGCGCCCAGCATGTGGGCGTGGCGCATGGCGCGCCGCATGATCCGGCGCAGCACATAGCCGCGCCCCTCATTGGACGGGGTCACGCCGTCAGCGATCAGGAAGCTGGTGGCGCGCAGATGGTCGGCGATGACGCGGAAGCTGGCCAGCGCCTCGCCTTGCGCCTTCACCTTCAGCGCCTCTTCCTCCGCTGCGATAAGGGTGCGGAACAGGTCGATATCGTAGTTGTTGTGGACGCCCTGCAGCACGGCGGTGATGCGCTCCAGCCCCATGCCGGTGTCGATGGAGGGCTTGGGCAGATTGCGCCGCTCGCCGCCGGCCATCTGCTCATATTGCATGAAGACCAGGTTCCAGATCTCGATGAACCGGTCGCCATCCTCGTCCGGGCTGCCCGGAGGGCCTCCAGGCACGTCCGGCCCGTGATCATAGAAGATCTCGGAACACGGCCCGCACGGACCGGTATCGCCCATGGACCAGAAATTATCCGAGGTCGCGATGCGCAGAATTTTCGAATCGGGAAGGCCCGCAACCTTGCGCCAGATCGCGGCGGCCTCTTCATCCTCGGCATAGACGGTGACCAGCAAGCGCGCAGGGTCGAGCCCGAACTCACGGGTGACCATGGTCCAGGCAAAATCGATCGCCTCATCCTTGAAATAGTCGCCGAAAGAGAAATTCCCCAGCATTTCAAAGAAGGTATGGTGCCGGGCGGTGT